>JAUVCV010000001.1 GCA_030595665.1 Methanogenium sp. | reverse complement strand
TGGGTTGAAAAAACCGGCCCTAATTTGTATTCAATTGTCTCACTGGACCTGGTATCCGGGAGGCAGTTTGTCCTCGCCACCACGTCAGTGGCGGTCTGCCCCCGCATTGACGGAGAGAAGGTTATATGGGAGAATGAGGGGTTGATTCATCTCGCATCAAACAAAGAGGACATATCAATCATCACCAACGAGCCTGCATGTCGTTCCGGCGCAATCATCAGCGATAACATCGTTGCATGGTCAGAAGACGGGCGGATTTTCTGCAGTGATCTCCTGGAGAAGCAAATGATACGTATTGGGAAGCAGCACACATCAGTGAAGCCAGCGATCACGGATGGAGGTATTGCATGGGTCGAAGATGACCATTGTGCGCTACCCACTATCTATTATCAACCCTTTTCACTCCTTCCGGAAGCTGGCCTGCAGGTCGTACCGTGCGCCACCACCATATCTCCAACAAGAGGAGGCCAAAGTGGCCTGCTGCAGGAGGGAGAATGTGCATGGTATGTACTGGATGTCTCCACTGGCACAACCCAAATATGCCTGGACTTATCATGGGAGGAAGTAGACGAATCCCTCTCATGCACGCTAATCTGCCCGGGAGGCACACTTTTCCGTTTCACCGACAGTGACGATGAAATAATGGACGCCAGTGTGAAAATATCTGTCACTTCTCGCGCGGGAATCGTCCCCGGCAGATGGTACTGTGCCATATCCGGCGAATCAATTCAAAAAGAGGCACGCTACTCCATTATATGGTATGAATATGGCGGTCCGGAAAAATAAGGCCCGGGCCGACCCGCACAGGTTACTCTCATATTGTTCTAAGTGGACCACGTCTCATATCGGTTCCCTTCACAGCGAATTACATACCCAATTTTCTTTGTGCAGGAATATGAGTGAAATCCTGTGATTCTCTACACCCGGCAAAGACCAGGGTGCTCAGGCCACATGCAGGCATCAAAATGCCCAGGCACCGGAAAAAATACGATACATTCCTCTTTAAAAAAAGGGTAGAGAATGTCTTCATTTCTCTCGGGCCATGACACGGATGCCTGAAATACTATCAATGAATTTTGGTTGATCCTTGATCACAGACCATAGAAAAAAGAGCAAGTGAATGAATGAAGAAACAGTCCACTACCGGTTCCCAAACGCAATGAACGGCTTCAGCTGTTCGGCACACTCCATCAATTCTGTGATGACCGCATCCTGATCCAGTGACAATATGTCAGATAACGGAATCAGATACTCAAACCTGAGTGCCATAAAGGCATCCGGTTCCGGCGTCTTCTTTGCATCCCTGCCCTGATAGAATGACTTGTAATAGGCGGTTGCGTCCTCACCATACCGGGGGTCAATCTCCATCGTGGTAAGCCCTTTTCGCATCGCCTTCTCAAACCCGGTCCGCACCCCGTCAATGCGTTTCATGATGGATGCAGCAGAGGTCTGGTTCTGGCTGAATTTTACCACCAGCTGGAAGTAGTATTCATCCCACCCAACCGGGCCAAGAGGTATTTTGGTATAGAGACGGGAGGTGAACCGCCGGTCCGGTGGGAGGGCAGCCACCAGTGCGTCAAATCCTTCGGGATCGCTCTTCAGATTCTCGTAAAATGATCGGATACTGGTTGGGTACTCGGTATTGGTGACAATCTGGACATTCCGCTTCCCTATGAAAATATTCAGGAAGGTATCCTTCACCTCTGTCAGTGTATCAAAAAACGCAAGGTGCACATAATTGAAGTTCCGGTCATCAAACCCAATTTTTGACGTGCGAAATCCCAGTCCGTCCCGCAGCGTCCGGTACAGGGGTTTTACTTTCTCGTCAACAAACTGCTCGGAGCGATCGGTGAGCATTTGTTTCTCATACTCATTTATCTCCGGAAGATGGCAGAACACATCAAAATCCTTCAGTGAAAAATATCCTGGATGTCTGCTGTTCATGATGCATTCGTTACCCTGATCGCATATCTTCCTATCGGAAGAGGAAAACCGACCTGCATTTGTCGGGTATAAACCGCTACAACAGGGCAACAAATATCCACTTACACCAGCGCGGATGTTTGCAAATCCGACTCACATAAAACAGAGATCCCAATACCTGCCGCAGAAAAAAGGGAGAGAGAAAAGGATGAAAAAGAACCCGTGAGGTTCGTTTCAATTTAGTTCTGTATCGCGTAAACAATGTTTACGGTTGCCGTGACATCGAGGGTGCCTGCCTCAATAGGGGTGGGTGCGTACGCTTTTGAAGACTCCATCATACTGCCGCTTGCCATGTTATCCGCATAGGCTATCGGGGTTGAACTGCCGTAGGTCGTGACATCCTGCACGCCGGTGATGCTCACGCCAAGGGCGCCTGCCAGAGTATCTGCATCGCCACGGGCCTGGGCAACCGCTGCAATCAGTGCCTGTGCACGCAGGGACTGTGCCTTCTCATCGCTGATGGTAAACCGGACGTAATTCACGTTGTTTGCGCCGCTCATCACCGCAATATCGATGATCTCACCAGCACGGTCGACATTGTTAGAGGTGACAGTCACGGTGTTTGAGACCACATAGACCTCTTTTTTGCCGGCAAAGATGCTGTCTTCATCAGGTGTATGGGAGTACATCCGGTATCCGGACGTCTTGATATCCTCTGATGCAATACCGAGTCCCTTCAGGGCATCGATAACAGCAGCGCTCTTCTGTGCATTCTCCTGCTGGGCGGTGACCGGGTCGGTATTGGTCGTCTCAACGCCAACAGAGATGATTACCTCATCCGGGGCGGTGGTGACCGAACCAGTGCCGGACACCGTAATTGATGGCACGTCACCACTGTCAGCAGCAGCCACCGGAACCGCGAGGCAGCATACCATAAGGAGGCAGAGGCCGAGCCCTTTCATCTTCGTTATCATATCCACTAATAGGCAGGATTTGAATATAATCATGCCTTTGACTTCGAAATAATTCGCACATACGAAAAGACCCCGCACACCTTAACATCTCAGATATCTTATCTCCCTATCAGAATGATCGATCCAACCGTAATCATTGTCGTCATTGGTGTCGCTGCCTTTGCCATATCGGGTGTCATCGCAGGTACCCGGCAGGATGCAAACATTCTCACCGTTCTCGTACTCGGTGTGGTTACAGCCATCGGCGGCGGAACGCTCCGTGACATTATTCTGAATATCCCGGTTTTCTGGGTCAGGGACTTCACCGTCGTCTGGCTTGCGATCCTTGCATCGCTTGTGGCATTCCTCTTCGCACCACTCTTCCGGGAGAGGCTTGGGAAGGTGCTTCTCTATGCGGATGCCATCGGTGTCGCTTTCTTCTCCGTTGCCGCTGTTGACAAGACACTGGCACTTGGGCATACGGGGGAAGTGGCAGTCATTATGGGGTTTGTCACAGCCTGTACGGGAGGTATTATCCGCGATCTCCTCACCGGCAGACCACCTATGGTGATTGCGTCAGAAGAGCTCTTTGTCACCCCAATGCTCATTGGATCAATCCTCTATGTGCTCCTGCTTGACCTTGCCCCACAATATGCTGCACAGTGGCCGGTCGTTGCCATCTGCTTTATGGTAGGATTCCGGGGCATTGCTATTGAGAAGGGACTTCAGTTCCCAAAGTGGCTGCGGATGCGGCCGGGGAAACGGGCTGAATGAAATCGAACGGAAAAAAGAGAGGGGACATGATCCGGAAGAGACCTGTCCCCCGGCATCCCCACGCAGAGGATGGACTTCAGCGGCGCAGTTCTGTTTCAGCTGCACGACAGACGACTTCAATATCGCGAAATACCGGTTCATCCATACCGGATTTTACTACTCCGCATGCTGTTGCCACCACATGACAGGCGGGCACAAGCCCACACTGTTCTGCTTTTTTTCTTCCACAGAAATCTTCACATCCGTCAATGACGATAACCCGCAGATAATCAGCATCCAGTCCTTCCGGCATCGCCATGGCCTTTTCCCCTAATGCAGCGATGTGATAATCAACCAGTTCCGGATTGCGCTGGCGCAGCATCACTGCCGCCCGTGTTGTGCATTTTCCGGTATTTGACAGGCCGGAACAGGTGACAAGGACAATCAGGCTTTCCGCGTTATTCATTCTGACCACCACTCCCCGGACCTTCAACGGCCTTCGCATTCAGGAAAGAGCAGAATTCACCATATTCAGTCAGTCCATAGACAATCCATGTCCCTTTCGCAGTACCGGTGATCATCCCTGCCTCTTGGAGAATCTTCAGGTGATAGGAGAGTTTTGACTTGGTTATCCCCAGCGCTTCCCGGATAATACAGGCACAGAGAGGCTGAACCGTGAGCATCTCCAGAATTTTTATGCGATATATATCCGCACAGGCATGGTGAAGCGTCCGTAACCGTGCAATCGTCACATCATCCGGCAGGGCTGCAAGGAGGCCTTCAAGACCGTCCTCTCCGTCAATCGTTTCCAACGCCTCAACCGGTATTTCACTACAGCATGAAGATTTCATTATATTACCACAGTATGTCAGTCACCCGGCGAAAGTGTGCGTATGTACCACACCTCATCCACCCGCAACCTATTGTTCAAGAATTTTTGAATTACTTTTATATATTATCATCGCATAGATTAGTTCAACAAAACTTGAACAAGTAGTGACCAACCATGACAGATTATATCACCGGAGCACTCATCTCCGGACTGGACGCCGTCATCGAGTATCTTGCCGCACACACGGTAACCTGCCTGGTACCGGCATTCTTCATTGCAGGTGCAATTGCTGCATTTGTTAAAAGGGACGCCATACTGAAGTATTTCAGCCCTGATGCAAAGAAATCGGTATCATACGGTATCGCATCGGTGTCCGGCATCGTACTTG
Source organism: Methanogenium sp. (assembly GCA_030595665.1). Classification (GTDB taxonomy): domain Archaea; phylum Halobacteriota; class Methanomicrobia; order Methanomicrobiales; family Methanomicrobiaceae; genus Methanogenium. The sequence goes on along the minus strand of JAUVCV010000001.1, from coordinate 120,146 downwards.
CTGTCTGTTCCTGTACTATCCTCCCGATGTTTGCAGGAATTATGAAGAAAGGCAGTGGTATCGGGCCTGCAATCGCCTTTCTCTATGCCGGCCCCGCGATCAACATTCTTGCTATCATCTACACCGCAACCGTGCTGGGAGTGGAGATCGGCATTGCGCGTGCGGTCTTTGCCGTTGTGATGGCCATTGCCATCGGTCTTATCATGGCAACCCTCTTCCGTGACCACGACAAAGAAGCCAGAGCTGCCGCAGCCCAGATGGTGGGGATGGCGACCGGGGGAGAAGAGCGTCCACGCTGGGTGAACCCCGCATTCTTTGTGATGCTGGTCCTTGTCCTCATCATCGGTGCCTCACCGCTGGACATCGTGCTGCGCCTGGCAGTCGTCTACCTCCTGACGCTCGCGATCGCCGTTCTCCTGATCTATAACTTTGAACGCGATGAAGTGACAGAATGGGGATATGAAGTATGGGATCTCGTAAAGAAAATTTTCCCAATTCTTGTTGGAGGAACATTCGTTGTCGGAGTGATCGCATTCTTCCTGCCTCCCGAGACCTTCCAGCCCTTCTTCGGAACCAATTCCATCGGCTCGGTCTTTTTGGGGGCAGTCATAGGGGCGATACTCTACATGCCGACCCTCTTAGAGGTGCCAATCATCGGCGGGACATTCGGCTACACCCAGGGATTAATGGCAGGCGGCCCGGCACTTGCCCTTCTACTTGCAGGCCCGACGATCAGTCTCCCCTCCATGCTCGTGCTCACACGGATTATGGGTGCAAAGAAGACGGCAGCCTACGTCACCCTGGTGATTGTATTTTCAACAGCAGCGGGTCTCATCTACGGAACATTCATTGGATAAGAGAGGAGTAAATCGGTGAAGAAATGAACAGAGGAAAACCATGCTGTGCGGCCGAAGCGACGCGAAGAATCCGACAGATATCTGTCGGAGGCACCACTGTCGGCCTTTCCATGCTGGAAGAAATCTTTGAAGACGTGGCAGGTGCAGATCTGTCACGAGACACAGATATCCGCCGTGAACTGATTCGGCAGGTAAAAGTCTACAACTATGTGTCAACACCTGCCGAAGAAATCTATGCAGATGCCGTATTTGCAGAATATCAACAGGAGATGAAGAAAAATGGTAACAATTGAAGTGCTGGGAACCGGATGCATGAAATGCAAACGCCTCCTGAAAAATGTGGAAAAAGCCGTGAAAGAGACCGGAACGGAAGCAGATATTGTCAAGGTTGAGGATATCAACGCGATCATGGACAAAGGTGTGATGCTCACCCCGGCGCTCATCATCAATGGCGAACTAAAGGTCTCCGGCCGTGTGGCAGATGTCAAAGAGATCTCGGCCCTCATCCAGGAGTGAAAAATGGCGGATAAACCTACCTGTTCCTGTGGCTGCTCATGCGGTGATGCGGGGTCAGCAGAAGAAACCATAAACCGCATCATATTCCCCTGTGCAGGTGTGGCAAACACCGGACAGATCACCAATTGTGCTGCGATACAACTCACAGAAGAGGGCTATGGCGGGGCAGCATGCACCGCACTTCTTGCAACCGGTGCAAAGGGAATTGTTGCAGCTGCAGAAGATGCAGACGAAATACTCATCCTTGACGGATGCCCCGCCCGGTGTGCGGGGAAGATTGCTGAAGCACAAGGGATCTGTGTTGCACAGAATATTGTGGTCACCGAACTGGGAATTGAGAAGAAAGGGTCACGGGAATACACCGAAGACGATATTGAAACCGTGGTCTCCGCTGTCTGGGAAGGAAAAGGACGGACAGAATAATCTATTTTTTTCGCCGTGATCAGGCAATGTGGTCATTCAGAAAATACCCGGGAAACAAAAGACAGTCAAAAAATAAGATATCTTTGCACAAAAAATATTGATTTGTTCCCCGGTCAAATCCAACCGGCATGCCACAATTCAACAGGATGGGGAGGAAGACGACGTATCCTCCCGTGTAATATGCACTGCTGTCGGACTGAACGAAACCGAAACGGACTGTCCCGGTACAAGCCCCTTCTCTTTGATCTCCTGTTCCGTGGCAAGGGCATACAAACTGATTCCGCAGGAAATCCCCAGCAGATAATATGATTCACGGGGAATTATCTCCTCTATTTTTGCCGGGAAACAGTTGTATTCGTCATCTGCAATCATATCTGCACGCCTCACAGAGACATCAGCCGCACGAATAAAAACACAGACCCGGCACCCATCAGGCATTGCACCACCGGTACGGATATTGCACCCACCAACCGTGACCACCGAACCTCCGACACCAGTGCCTGTCACTGTTCCTTCAAAGACATTTTCTATGCCCACAAACCTGCCTACCCTCCGATTCGGTGGCTTCCTGAATACCTCATCACGCTCACCTTCCTGCTCAAGGGTCCCATCAATGATGACTGCCACACGGGTGGCAAGCGAGAGGGCCTCCTCACGGGAATGGGTGACATGCACAATCGTAAGGCAGTTCTCCCGATGAATGGCACGCAGATCGGCAACGAATTTATCCCGGTTCACCTGATCCATCGCAGAGAGCGGTTCATCAAGAAGCAGAATATCAGGTTCTGTCACAAGAGCACGGGCGAGTGCCACACGCTGCTGTTCACCCCCGCTCATTGTATAGGGAGCACGGTCTTTGAGATGTGCAATACCAAACCGGCAGAGAACCGCATCCACACGACTTTCAATCTCTCTTTTCGGGATTTTTTGCAGCTTCAGCCCAAATGCGACATTATCACCGACCGACATGTGGGGGAAGAGAGAGTAATCCTGATAGACCAGCGCAATCTTTCTTTTTTCCGGTGGCACACCGCTCACATCCTCACCATCGATGAGCACTCTCCCGGAATCCGGGTGGTGAAGGCCCGCTATTGCCTCAAGGATAATCGTCTTTCCTGCACCGGACGGGCCGATGATGAAGTAATAATCACCTTTCTTAACCCTGATGCTCAGCTCATTCAGCCGGAATTCTCCCAGTGTCACCGAGACATTCTCAAACTCTATCATCGTATTTTCCCACCCTTTTCATCAGACCACGCAGAATGGCAAAGACCACAAGACAGACCAGAATCATAGCGAATGCCACTGCTGTGCTCTCCCTGAGACCTGCGGTCGTGAACTTGTAGTAAATAAGTGTCGATATGACCATCGGATAGTAGGCGATCATGATAATTGCCGCAAATTCACCGATACCCCGTCCCCATGCAAGAATACTGCCACTGAAAATATGCCGTAGTGAAAGCGGCAGCACAACCATACGGAACGCCTGAAACCTGGATGCCCCCAAGGTCCGGGCTGCGTTCTCCAGATGCACCGGAACTTTCTCAAACCCATCCCGCACAGCATTTACAAAATACGGGGAGGAGACAAAGAACATCGCCGCAACAATGCCCAGATACGCCCCTTCAAAGATGATGCCTATCTGTGAGAATGGTTCACCGATGATACCACGGCGCATGAAGAGAATATAGACCATGATACCGGCAATGGTATGCGGCAGCATAACCGGGATATCAACGATACTCTCCACCAGGCCTTTCCCCCTGAACTCAGTGCGTGCCAGAATATAGGCGAGAGGAATGCCGAAGATGAGGAGAAGAACGACAGCATTCAGACCTGCCACCATCGTCAACAGGATGGCATCCACGACCTTTGATTCCGTTGCAACAGAGATGAAATACGGGAGGTCGGTTACCTGTCTGATAGTAATTGTGAGAAGGGCGAGGACCGTCAGAATCACAATCATGCTGCCAATAAGGGCAAACGACAGGAGACAGGGATCAGGAACCTTCGATAGTCTCTTCATTCATCTGCTCCGGTTTTAAAAAAAAGAAAAGAGATTCAGGCGTTCTGCTCAACCAGGCTATCCAGTGCTGCGGGGATGTCAACAAACCCGACCGGAGGATTGATTGGTGGCTGACCTGCATCTGCCATGATCTGCTGACCGGTTGGACCGATAAGCATCGCGACAAACTCAGCACCTGTTTCAGGGTTGTCTGCGGTCTTCGGGACGGTGACACCGTAGACGATTGGTTTGCCTTTCTTCATGCCGCCCAGGGACTCAACCTGCACCTTTGCATAGGTATCCTTGTAGGCAATGGATGAGAGATCAATACCCTCAGGCATTTCAATGTATTTCACACCGGAATCGGCGTTCTGCTCTGCGACGCTGCGGTATTCCCATGCGTAGTCAAGGTTGCCGGACTCAAGACCTGCGATTAACTCCACACTCTTGGGGGCAATCGTTATGGGGTAGACAGCCTCGGTTTCATTTGCATGAATGGTGACTACACCGTCTGCGACGGTCGGATAGATCTGTGAGTATTCTCCAACAAGGTTGTCAAAGATCGTGTCGTCATTATACTCAAACTGAGCGAGGGTGATTACCATCAGTGAGCGGTAGCCACATGGGTCAAGGTTTGGATCAGAGAATCCCCAGGTCACATCATCACGAGCGAGGATCTCATACCAGTTGTCTGCGGTTACTTCATCGGCAAATTTGCTCTTGTCCGTGTAACAGAGAACCATGCGGTTCTTTGCAAAGGTCACATACCATGATGCATAGTCAGGGATCATCATGTTTGGGATCAGTGAGTAGTCTGCAGATGCATACACATCAGCGACTGCGTCAAGCTCGGTGATTTCCTTGGCAAGTTTTGTGGAGCCTGCCGGGTGAAGCTGGACATCAACATTCGAGTGTTCTGCCTCAAATGCAGCTTCCATTTTCTCCATCGGACTTGTCAGACTGCCAGCCTGATAGACTGTCAGGACAATTTTTTCTTCCGCTGCTGCTGTCTGTTCAGGTGTCTGATCGGCTGTTGGTGTTGCGGATGTTTCACCACTTCCTGTACAGCCACAAATGAACACAGTCGCACACACCACTGCGACTGCCATAAGAAATACCAGATTCTTTTTCATCATAGAACAGATTCTGTTCAGAAATGTTTAAGTCTTTATACTCAGATCGGACACAAAAAACAACTCGTCAACCAATTTCAATTAATTTGTTAAACACATCAGGTCTTTCAAAAAAGAGGGGAATTTTTCGGACAGTATAGTCATGGATGAGATAGTACCGGACATCTCAACCGGATTCATCAGGACAGAAACACCACCCATCGGATCTCTCCTGAAAGGAATCTGCGACAGGTTTTATCAGGGCCAGAACAAAGAGTAACATATCTTCCGGGTACACCGGCGAAAAGAGGGGGGAACAGACTATGCCAGAACGAAGACAGGAACGCTACACGCACCTGCGTGCGGAAATCAGGGACAAAAAATCACTGCTGGTATCATATTCCGGCGGCATCGACAGCATCGTTCTTGCAGTTGTCGCACGTGATGTTCTGGGCAATGACTCTGCCTGCTGCCTTATAACAAGCCCCTTACTTCCCCCATGTGAGGAGGAGACCGCCCAGACCATTGCCGCACGGGAATTACTCCGGCTCTTTGTCAGGGAATCAGATATCCTGGACAATCCCGAATTCGGGATGAACCCCAGGAACCGGTGCGCCATCTGCAAACAGAATAGTGCCAGGATTCTCCGTGAGGTGGCAGATGAAAATGGCCTGAAATCCATTGCAGACGGAACGAATGCCGATGATATATCCGGATACCGCCCCGGTTACCAGACCGGCCTTGCAGCGGGCATCACTCATCCCTTTGTCGAGGCCGATATCACAAAAGAAGATATACGGGCCATCGCAAAAATGCATTTTATACCGGAATACGCGAAGCCATCCGCATCCTGCCTTGCAACAAGAATCCCCTATGGTGAGTCACTGGAACCACAGCTTCTCGCCCGTATCGCACGGGCTGAGGATGTAATTCGCGCTGCCGGGGCACAGCAGGTACGGGTCCGCGTACATGGTGATGTGGCACGCATCGAGACCGACCCCGAATCCTCAGAACGGATCTTTGTACTCCGTGATGCCATAAGAAAGGCATTTCATACGCTGGGATTCCGACATGTGGCACTTGACCTTGACGGATTCGAGAGTGGAAGCATGGATTGAGACCGGAAGAATATTCACTCTCCGGGAGCCCCCCTACATTGAAAGATAACATCAGATCCGACAAAGTTTCCATCAAAAATACCTATTTTCCAGCCACTATTTTCCGATCAAAGCACAATTCTCAAAATTTAGAATAATAGTTTCAACAGTACCAAATTCTTCCCCACATCATCGTAACAGTTCACCATCGTGACCTCCAATGTTAAATGACACAAATGTCAGCAATTGTTATATACTGATGACACAAAAGTCATATTGGTGACATTAGTGTCACCATTGAATGACACCCAGACCTCAGGACATTATATTAATCGATCAAAAAGCTCTCAGATAGGGTAATAATCAGGATACGTTATGTGATATCCCCGGATCACACAACTGAACAATATCCATATGTCTTAAATCAGCTGTGTATAAACCGCCATACACCATGCAGTTGAAAGAACTTCTTCATCGTTTCATACAAGCACAGGACGAATCACACCAATCCCCATTCAATCCCCTCCTTGTATCGTTCATGTCCGGGGTGTTCATTCATATTTTTGGCTGCCTGTACCATTCCTTCCCTCCCTAAACAACCACCTAAGCGAATGACAAACAGACAGCACATTATCCATTACCTTTCGTTCATGCCAAAAGGGCACTGTCGGATTTTTCAGTGATAGGAGAGTATGAAATAGATTATCTCAGTTCAAATCAGCTGAAAAAGTAATTGCTGCTTGAGGATGATCAATTATAACTGGATTTTCCGACAGTGCCGCCAAAAGAGATCAATAAAATAATAATAATAGGTAACACACGACCAGAGAAAGTCAGGAATTGATGAGTAAAAAAGTGTTCACCAGTTTCAGTCGTCTTTCTTCTCTTCTTTATCAAAAAAGAGCATGTCTGTCATGGCAGTCCAGCGCTCTTTTAGGACAGCAGTATCAGTCCCAAAGAATAACGCGTGCTTGAGTCCCCCAAGGGTGTACATCATAATCTCTGCAAGGCAACGGGGGTCACCCCGGGCTGAAATATCTCCAGTATTCTGTTCTTCTTTGATGCGTTCAGAGAGGAAAAACAGTCCATCTTCAAAGGCCGTCTGCATTGACTGCTGAATGTCCGGTGTCCGGGATGCAATGCTGAAGAGCTCAGCTTCAACTGAAGGATGTTCCTCTGATGAGAGCACCATCAGTTCAAACATTAAAGAAAGGCTCTCTCTAAAGGATTTCTCCTGAAACGTATCTTTGAAAATGGACTCACATTCCTCTTCCATTTCGTGAAGAATGGCTTTGAGAAGTGCTTCTTTGTCACTGAAATAGTTGTAGAGTGCAGCGCGAGAGATACCAACACGGGCAGCCACATCCTCCATTCTGAGTGCCTGCAAGCCACATCTATTGACTTCTTCCAGTGCTGCTTTCATAATGCGGCGCCGTACGTCCTCTTTGTATCCTGGTGCAACACGTGGCATAGTAACGAATCTATATGTCGTCCTCACCCATAAATGACACGCACGTCAGCAATAAATATATATTAGTGACGCCAATGTCATAATAATGACAGCAAAGTCATTAATAAATAACACACACACTACCGGGTACCTGATAACAAATCCGGAACGATTCCGGGAACGAGTTCGCTTATCCAAAAATCCTCTCCCCGATGAGCCGGATGAAATGACCGCGGTTCGTCTGACAACAGATATCATCCGCGAATATGCAGGTGAGAAAGCAGATGTCCTCCTGAATTCCTCCAGCCAGCCCCTTGAAACAGCAGCCCTCTGGGATGAAGCCGGATATGAACCACCACATGATGTGAAGATGCTCGTCGAGATTCTTCACCGTCTCCATGCAGGTACCTAACACACACACTATTTTTTTCACCTGTTCCATATGCCCGGTTCTTACCAAAACCGGGCTCTATTCACCCAAAATTCCACATAATTGTGGTAAAAAAAGAATTTATTTATGAATTACAGCCAAATTCAGACGATTTTATTGCCAGCGCCGGCCCCGGGATTACAGGTATAGACATCAGTTATTTTGATGACAAGCATCCCCTTTGCAGGCACGTTTGGCTTCCGGGCGAGAGTATCCTTGCGGAACGTCTCAAACTGTCCCCCCTCATCCACATAGGTGACATCACCATGGATTTGGAAACAGCCTTTCACACCCTCCCCCCAAACATAGATAGCAGCCTTCGGGTTTTCCCGGATATTTGCCACCGTCTTCTGCATGAAGTTGTCCATCACAAGAATCGTTTCCGGGTCTGCAAGTGCCTTTGCCCCCACAGGTGCGACATTGGGAACACCGTCTTTGTCTGCCGTTGCAAGGGGAATTATGCGTAATGCGTTGAACGCTTCAATCAGGTCATCGGTCAGTTGTACCATAGTATTACTCCGGCTGAGTATTTGCAGCTGGAAACAAAAAAATATGTGGAAATGATCCCGGAGTGACCGAAATCCTCATTTGTTATACAATACCTTCGTGAGTTCTCATCCAACCATGCGAAACCTGACATTCTCATGCCGATTTTTTGGGAAATGTCAGCACCCAGGTGGTACCCTCACCACGAACCAGCTCAATCGTCCCGTCCATCTGGTCGGTGACCACACTATGGACAATATTCATTCCCAGAGACGGCCGCTGGAAGGGGTCCACATCATCCGGTATCCCTACCCCGTCATCAGAAATGGAGAGCACCTTCTCTTCACCACTGCAATCCATTACAACGGATATTTTTCCGGAATCCCGCCCTTCAAATGCATATTTGATGGAGTTTGTGATGAGTTCATTGACAATGAGGGAGTAGAGAATCCCGGAATTCAGATCAAGAGTGCAGCCATGCGCATCGACAACCACCTCGATTGCCTTTCCAACAGAGAAATTCGGTATGATCTCGTTCACCAGTGCTGTCAGGTGTTCATGAGCATCAATGGTGGTAATATTCCGTGAACGATAGATACTCTCGTGCACCATCGCCATGGAGATGATACGGTTTGCCGTCTCCGTCAGGGATGCCACGGCCTGTTTATCGTCAAGGGTCCGCATCTGCATCTGGATCATTGATGATATGAGAGCGAGGTTGTTTTTTACCCGGTGGTGTACCTCCTGCAGGAGCATCGTCTTCTCTGCAAGCGACTGCTGGAGGGCACCTTCTGCCTCCCTGCGTCGGGAGATATCAGTCACAAATATACAGGCAAACTCCATCTCACCGAAATGCACATAATCGACCATAATGTCTGCCGGGAAGAAGGTGCCATCCCCGCGTCTCTGTACAATTTCAAACCGCTGATTCTGTCCAACACAGATACCATCCCAGAATTCCTGCCATCGGGCAGGGGTAAAAGACGGATGTATCTCCAGGACATTCATCCCGACGACCTTCTCTTTCGGAATGCGCAGCATCTCCACCGCCTGGGCATTGGCATAGATGATGTCACCGGCATGGTTAAACCAGCCGATGCCAATCGTCGCCTGATCCACCGTCAGCCGGGTGATAGTGAGCATCTCCTCGTAGGCCTTGCGCTTCGTGATGTCAATGACGGTGCCAATGATAGCAGGCCGGCCGCTATATTCACCAGACGAACCGAATATCTCAACCGGGAAGGAAATCCCTGTTTGGGTTATCCCCTGCGTCTCAAGATGAATCTCATCACAATCACCTGAAATACATCCCCTGAATTTTTGAGACATATCATGACGTACCTCAGGTGCAATGACCTTCGTTGCATCCATCCCCATCATCTCTTCAATCGAATATCCAAAGAACCGGGCACTGGTATCATTAACATAGACAAACACGTAGTCCTGAATGATATAGGTGCCAATGCTGGGATTCTCTGCCACCAGCCGGAACTTACTCTCACTTTCCCGCAGGGCATTCAGGGTGCATACCCTCTCCGTTATATCGATGATGGTCCCAAGGGAACGCAGATGAGTACCGTCGGTGCGATAGTAATGACTACCCCGGCAGTAGAGATGCAGGATATCACCACTTGCTTCCAGAACAGCACGGAACTCTTCTGAAAATTCACAGTGACTATCAACGGATTCAAAGAGCTTTCCGGCAAGCCTCTCACATTCGTCCGGGTGTATCCGCAGACCGTCACGTTCAAGGAACGGGAGCTGACAGAGGGACGTACACCCGTTGTCATTCCGGGAAAATACCATGCATGAACTGTCGCATTCCCAGTACCGGATACGGGCAATACGCTGTGCCTCATTCACTTTCCACTCACGTTCGAGAAGTTCATTCTCTGCTTCCTTGATCCCGGTGACATCCTGGACAATACCTACACTTTTCTGTGGCACACCCTGGTTATCATAGATCGTCTGGCACCGGCTGTGAAGATATCGCATTCTCCCGTCCGGCAGCCGGGCACGAAATATTATGTCAAATGGCACATATTCCTTCAGATGGTGGGTATATGCCTCTTCCACCGCTGCACTGTCTTCCGGATAGACAAACGCGTGAAGAAATTCTTCCAGCGTAGTAGGTGCGGTCATCTCCCCGAACCCGATGGTATCCAGAGTGCCACGGTCAAATATATAACAGTCTTCAGGAATCTCATACCTCCATCCACCCACCCGGGCAATGTCCTGGGTTTCCCGCAACTGTTCCTCCTGCTCCGCCGAAGCCTTCATTGCCTCACGCTGTTCATTGATATCCATAATGGTGCCAATCATCCGCCGCCCACTGCCTGAAGGATCGTGTGATACAATGACACCCCTCCCCCTCACCCATCTCCAGGTACCATCCCGGTGGTGTATCCTGAATTCGCAGAGGAAAGGCACCCTTTTTTCTGCAATGTAATCCTCAAGAATCTTCCGGAATACCGGACGTTCATACGGGTGGATCAGTGCCATCAGATCATTGAATGTGCCAGCCTCCATCTCCTTTGGGGCAGCCCCCAATATTTCTGCAAACCGTGCGTCAAAGACCAGGTGATCAGATGTCATATCCCAGTCCCAGATGCCCATATTTGCCCCCGCAACCGCAAGAGAAAAACGCTGTTCACTCTCACGGAGAGCATTCTCCACGGCCCTCCGGTCGGTAATGTCACGGCAAGAGACACAGGAGAAAGCACGTGAACCCACCTTCACATAGTTTTCCACGACTTCAACGGGGTAAACAGAACCATCGTTCTTCCGGTGCCAGGATTCGTAGACCTGGAATTTATTCTCTCGGAGGTCCACCCAGTGACGCTGCCACTTCTTTTCTGTATACTCCGGATCAATATCACCAACCATCAGACCGGCAAGAATTCCATCTGTTCCATAGGCATTCACTGCCTGCTGGTTGCCATACAGTATTTCCCCATCCCAGGCTATGTACAGGACTTCATCACGGGATGTTTCCACAGCAATCTGTGTCCGGAGAAGTTCCTCCTCTGTCTGCCGGACATCAGTAATGTCCTGCATTGCGCCGAATACCGGCGAGAAATCTCCATCTTTTTCATTACCCGGCTCAATCCATGCCCTTACCCATATTTCGGGCCCCCCGCGGGCAATAATCCGGAATATATTACTGTAAGAACGGTTTTCCCGTGCAGCGGCCGAAATTTCGGTCTCCACCTGATCACGCTCATTCGGATGGATAAATCCACAGAATTCATGAAATGTATAGGCCGGTTCTTCATCTGAAATATTCAGAATCTCATAGATACCGGCATCCGGAAGGATGAGATCATTTCTCACATCATATTCATAGTATCCAAGGCGGGCGACCTTCTGGGCATCCCGGAGAAGACGGGTTGTCCTCCGGAACGCCTTTTCGGCACGTTTCCGGCGGGTTATATCAGAATGGGTGCCAATAAACCGGCCACTCCTGCCATCAGGCTGCCGGCCGATAACCTTTCCACGGCTCCTGATCCAACGCCAGGATCCATTGGCCGCCCGCATCCGGTAATCATTGAAGTATTCCTCACCGGATTCAATGCTTTCACCAGTTTTCTTCAGTACATCCTCCTTCTCATCGGGATGAAGATGCGCAACCCAGAAGGCATAGGGGTCATCCGGTGTTTCACCCTCATACCCCAGCATCGTATACCATTCTGCTGAAACGGTCATAAACTGCTCTGGAAGATAAAGGTCAAAGACACCGAGGTTCAGTGCCTCAATCACCAGCCGATATCTTCGTTCTGCCTCCAGAAGTGCCATCTCCGCCTCTTTCAGAGGTGATATGTCAGTGGAAAGCATCCCAACCGCCCGGACACTGCCTTCTGAACTTTTTACCGGATAGAGGATGGTGTTATAGAAGTGGTCATCTCCCCGATCCTCAAAACGCACTGGCAAACCGCTCTTCAGTACTGTGGCAAACCTGTCGCACAAAAATGTCCGAAATTCATCTGTTCTTCCGGAGACCTCAATGATATTCTTTCCGGGGAGATCATCAGGATCAATCCCGGATGCAGCAGCAAATGAACGGTTTGCCATAATAATTGTCTCATCGGGACCAGCAAGTGCCTGGTATGCATCAAGTGAATCCACAAGTGAGCGAAGATCCTGTCTGCTCCGGTGCAGGGCACGGCCTGCATTCAGACGAGAGATGGCGGCACCCGCCTGTGCAACCAGTGCTTCGATAAGACGGCGTTCGGTATCGGGGATATCGGAAGTTCCATTGGATGAAAGCAGAAAGAGACCCAGTAGCGCATCGTTGCCCCACACAGGCAGAATCCCGATCATCTTCTGATTTTTTCCAGAACTGTGGATCATGCCTGCACGGACAAGGTCTTGTGCAGACCCGTAGACAGGTTTCCATTCCGGTACTGCCGGATTTCCATCAGGTGCCGCCCGGATTTTTTCATTGGCACTCTGGAATAGGTCGGAAAAACCGGTGCTGTAGAGAAGGAAAAATGAGGTATCATCCTCTTCGGCAACATAAAATGCCCCTGCATCAAGGCTACTGATCTCCAGGGCAAACTCAATAACCAGCCGGACCGCCTCCTCACTGTCTCCGGCATGGTTCAGGGAGACGGCCACATCTCGCTGGGCCTTCAGAATCCTGTCACGGTGATATCTTTCGGTCATATCGGTTGCGGTTGCAAGAATAATCGGCCCGGACTCAATCTCTAAGAGATGTATCCTCACCTCCACCGGCATCTCCCTGCCGTCTTTTGTGATATTTAATAACTCAAACTCCCCATATGCATCCAGATTCTGTTCTCTCAGCCTCGCGTGCAGTTTCTGCATGTAGGCTTCAGGCACAATGTCAGCAGGGGTCATTGAGAGCAGTTCATCCCGTGTATACCCGACCGCCGCACACATCCGGTCATTGACATCCATAAACCGTCCGGGAGTAGCGTCTGGATTTATTTTCACGGTGAATGCGGCATTGGAGAGGTTGTCGAAGAGGTTGCGATAGGTATTTTCACTATTCCTGAGACGATAAGAGAGATAAGAAACAGTAGCCCCTATAACAAGGATGATCAACACACGCCCCAGTGCCTCGGAAATGCCCGTTATGCCAGGTCTGACGATGAACGCAAAGAAAATCAGATAGAGAGCGGAGGTAAACGCCGCAAACCATACTCCCCACCGGGGATAGCGGTAGGCATAGAGAATAATCGGAATATCAATCAGGTGAGGATACACCGATTCATAGCCGTGGTACAGTGTCACCACGATGAGGAGACCTATTACCAGTGAACTGGCGACGATGACTATGTCCCAGACAGGAGAGTCTTCTGGTATCTGTGAACGGATAAACAACATAAAACTCCTCGGCTGTTTTCTTTCTTGCACATCACATGCAACAGGTACCGGTCATTTACTGTAAGACCGAAGGGCAGGTACAAAACAGCCGACAAATGGTATTTTATATCAGGAATATGTTATTCCTTTGGATTGGCTTATTTCCAACAATTAACCGGGTTTGTAAAAAACAAGCATTAGATTATCAGTTTTTCTGATTCAATTAGATAATTTCAGTCTCAGTGAATGCGTTACGCAAAGCAGACAGCGTTTATCATCCGGCAGTTCTTCAAACCTGATTTACCCCACAAATCCGTAATGGAGTTATTTTAGTCAATAATTATTGACAAACAGGCATATGCGGCACACTGCCTTTGCCACCGGGATCACATCCGGACAGAACCGGAGAGGGAACAAGAGAAAGAGAGACAAACCCCGGAATCAGGACAGAAACTCCGCTAACAGGAAACAGGCCTGCCTCTGCAACAGAACAGGATGAAACACAGAATACCTGCATACAGGTGGTCACTTCAGAAAAAGAAATGTCAGCAAGTGCCGTGGTTTCTGATGTAACAGGCGTATCAGCCATTACACTCTGTGTCAGTAATCCCCGGGACACGTACATGTTCGGCAAAAAAGCGGTCCGGAATTCTGCCATCCTGTTTCTTGTCACCCTTATCATCAGTGGAGGATTTGCTTACCTATATCTTGGACACCACCTCACCAGGAGAATAGAGGATATCTCCCGGGAAGTCCACAGGATTTCAGGATTGTCCATCTTCCAGGCACGGCTCATTGATGATGGAAATGATGAACTCACCGCTATTGTCCGATCAGTAAACAGCCTTCTTGACACCATCCCGCTAAGCCTGACAGAAATTGAGGGAGCCGGAAAGGCACTGGAGGATTCAGAACGCAAATACCGTCACCTCTTTGAAGCAGCCAATGAGGCGATATTCATTCCGGATGACATAGGTATTACTGAATGCAACCATGCAGCAGAAGAGATGACCGAATCTGACAGGAACGACCTCACAGGGAAACGCCTGGATGAGATCATGGGCACCTGTTTAACAGATCCGGATGGTAGCCTGCTTAAAAAGAACACACACATGCAGTGTATGCAGGTGAACCACAGCACTTCACGTGCGAACGGCATCTGGAAAATACCCCAGGGCATTTCAGTGTCTCGGTCTCCCGGTTTACAGGGACATAAACCATATATCTTATAGCAATTGTGCGTGAAATTACCACTTTTGTGAAAAATAAAGAGAAACTGCGCATCACACAGTTCTCTGTAGATAACGCAGATGATGCCATCTACTGGGTAAAAAAAGACGGAACGGTCACGTATGGAAACAAAACCGCATCAAAATCCCTTGGTTACACACCTGAAGAACTCACCAGCCTGGAGACATGGGACATTAATCCGGCCATAACACCGGATACCTGGCCATCTGTGCGGGGCCGGATTGCAGATGGTACCCTGGTACATGAGGTCTCACTTTTGATGCGCTCTGACAATACCGTCTTCCCCATCGCACAGACCAGCAGTTATCTGTACACATGGGGAGAGGAGTTCATCTGCATATTTGCCCGTGATATCAGCGAAACCGTGGAGATGCGGGAACGTGAGAAGGAAACACTCAGCCAGATTGAGAAAAATCTGCTTTCTCTTGCTATTCTCAATGACCATATCCGCAACCCTCTGACCATAATAGCAGCAACCGCTGATCTACTGGAGGAAAAATCACGGGAAATAATCCTTTCCCAGGTAGACCAGATTGATGAAATTGTCCGTAAACTCGATCAGGGATGGCTTGAATCTGCAAAAATACGTGAATTCCTGGTTAAACACCATGAATTTGAACCGGAAAACGAAACAGACGGAGAGAGTAAATAAAAATGGGGAAAAGTCAGGTGACCATCACGGATGAATCCGGGTCAAAGGGATTGGTCCTCAGCGCAAGAGAGAAGAGGTACGGATAATTTTTCTTCAGATAGTGCATGTAGGAAATCCACTCATAAATCAGGAGTCCGTAGACACGTTTAACATCACCACCAAGGTGAGAGATATCAGAGAGCGGACATTCAATAATAGCCCCGCGGCGGCTCAGTTCTTCGGTGAGATGAAACGTTGCCCGCAGGAGTTCGGTAAATTCCTCGTGTTCCAGAAGAACCGGATTTTCAAGCATCCGAATCAGAAAATCCTCGCGGTCCAGAAGGAATGTACGGAGACGCTCGAGGTCTATCGTGCAGGTATCGATATCAAACTGATACGTTTTCATCCGTGCTGCGACTGCACTGAAGTTCTCTTCATTCCACAGATCAGTAACCACCAGTTCAGCCCTGATAGACTCAATGTTCGGATCATGACTCGCAAAACAGGTGATAAGTGTCGTTCCCACCCGTGAAAAAAACGTGCCGATGACCATATTCATTTTTTCCAGTTTCTGTTTTCTTTCCCGTCCCTCAAGAAGGCGGTGAATGACCAGGGTAACAATCAGCACTTCAACTGGGAGAAACGCCAGTTCATGCAGACCGAAGACACCAATGTGATGCAGATCATGAAACATCAGATAATGAATAAAATAAAGAAGTCCGGAGGCAACAAGGAGTAGGACAGCAATGCCAGTTAACCACTTTGTATCTTTCATATTATTTTCAGCAGCCCAAATACCGGGCCCCTCCAATACTCCTGTTTCTGATGCAGAACAGTAATAAATCCATACCCCAGGTGGGCTGACACATAACGGCAGATTATGCGTCTTCTCTGTCCTCTGTTCTCACGAAACGATACCCGGACTTCGGAATCATAAGTTCAAAACGAGCTCCCTTGCCAACTTCACCGGCTTCATAAAGCTCGATTCCAGTCACACCCGCGATCTCACGGGCGATAAAAAGTCCTCCGCCGGACCCTTTTGAAAAACTATGAGAAAATATTTTTTCTTTATAATTGAGGGGGATACCACATCCATCATCCTCAATTGTGAAAATACCGCCATCATCCGTCTCTGCAAACCGTACGACAAGTATCGTCGCCCCCTGTGCATGCCGGGTATTCTCAACAATGGTCCTGATAACTTCTGCAAAGAGATAGTCGGTATAGACTTCCACCATTGGGGATTCGTTCCGGTAGATAAGTCCCAGACTATCCATGCCAGTGACTATTTCATCGGCGAGGTAATGGATGTTCTGCCATTCCGGTGATTCCGTCCCAAGCATATCGTAAATGCGGGTTCGGGTAATCTGGCGGTTGATGGTCTCAGACATCTCATTTATTTTACCCGCCATCACCACCATCTCGTCCACCGTGTATTCACTGGCCATCATCTCCTCGGAATAGAAGAGCAGACCCTGTATCTGGTTGAGAATATCATGCCGGGTCATACCCGCCAGGAGACTCAGTTTTCGATTTGCCTCACGGACGGCCGATTCGGCCTGTTTTTTGTCCTGCACATCACGGATGATGCCCACCACCCGCTGGGGACGCCCGGTGCTGTCATACTCCACCGCCTTTCCTTCCAGGGCAAACCAGTTCCATGGGCCATCGGAGGTTCGGAGTCTTAGTTCAAAGTCGAATACCGTGATACTCCCACTCATGAGAGCGAGGGTGACTCCTTCATAGGTAAGACGATCATCCGGATGAATGAGCCCATGGCATGCATCCAAAGAGACACAGGATGGAGAGGAAGACGGCCCGCCGGGGGCAAGTATTGCATAGACATCCTCACTCATGCTGAAGATCTCCTCCTCCATGTCATAATCCCAGATACCAACCCGGGCGGCGTCAATTGCAAACCGGAGAAATTCCTCACTCTCGGTGAGCGATTCGATGAATGCATGCTGTTGGGTATTGTCCCGCATAATGAGCAGGAGATAGGCATTCCCCTGATGGGTAAACTGGGAGACCGATGCTTCTGTATGAATGGCACCCCCCTCCTTTGTGCTGAGGAAGAGTTCTGCAGGACTGTGCCCGGAAGAAGTCGCACCTGGTTCCAGGAACCGCTGAAAGATCCGCTGGCCTTCTTCCGGTCCACGGGAAAAGAGCAGAGGGAAGATATTTTTCCCTGTGACCTCCGCTGTACTGTAGCCAAACATCTCTTCTGCTGCAGTATTCCACATCTGGATGTCATACGCACTGTCCAGCAAAACAAACGCCTCACAGACCGATGAGAAGAGTTTTTCAAACATCTCCCGGCGTTCAGAGAGTTCCCCGATTTTCTCACGCTGGGATGAAATATCCTGAACAGATGCGATGTACAGGGATGTATCCGGAATGGACCGGACCGATACTACTGCAGGAATTTCACGGCCATATTTTGTTCTGACGCTAATTTCACGGTTAATGATAGGGAAAGCCTCACATCTCCCTGGCACGCCTTCCTCTTTTGCAATGCCCAAAAGGGAGATGTCTTCAACAAACTCTACCCAGGTCAAATTCCTGATTTCATCCGCGGATATGCCCAGAATTCGTTCTATCTCCGGGTTTGCATGGACAATATGATCATCCCGATCGATTAACACAAGGCCGGCCCCTGACATCTCAAAGGCGGCCAGGTAAAGGTTGGGGGAACACCGCAGTTCGTCCTCCCGAGAGTGCCCACCCGGAATATCACGGCCAACAATCCGAATACATTGCTCACCCTGCAGCACAATCGGGGAGCATTCCAGCGCCAGCACCGCCCCACTACCGGTTTGCGATACCGCCCTCGCTTCAAACCGGACACAACTACCTTCAACGGCCGAACGAATCTGCGACTCAGGTTCGTTCTCACCATCAGAAACGAGAAACGAAAAGAGACTATGGCCTATCACGGAACGTTTCGACTTTCCAAGCAGGGCAGCAAAGCGTTCATTGATGTCAAGCACCACACCGTCACTGTCGGTGACAATGAATCCGTCACTGGCCACCTCAAAGAAGGAACGGTATTTCTTCTCCATTTCACCGAGTGCATCTGAGGCAGGGCCCGTACGCCGGACCTCTGTGATGGCCCGTGACATGCAGAGGAGGACATATTTCCCCCGGTACTCTATTACCGTGGCATGAACCTCAACCGGGAATACCCGTCCATCCCGTGTGACATGCAGGTTTTCAAATGTACCTCCCCCGTTTTTTAATAGTGAGGCATGCTGACCCGGTGTCGATTCACGACATTTCGGTGCGACAATATCATCAATCCTGAGTCGGAGCATCTCTTCTCTGGTGTATCCAAACCTCCGGCAGGCCGGATCATTTGCATCCAATATCCTGCGATCCACATCAGCGATGAAGACAGGCTCATTTCCTGCCATTAAATCCTTGTTGCTTTCGGAATTACACCCCGCTACCGGGACTGTCTCCCCCCCTTCCTTCTGGCCGGAATATTTTGGCTGCATTCACTGATACCCCCCTTGTTAATCAGTTAATAGGATCCGTATTCCGAATACTATAAACATTCTGTTCAGAAAGACAACCTGTTTTAGTAAATAATTCCGGAAATTAAATGAATCAAAAGAATTTAGTTAAATTTGTTCCCTCAAATTATACAAACAGAGATTATAGGTTTTGAATGGAGACGGATGTTTTCTCCACATCTCCATTTGTGAGAGAGGCCAGAGCCCGGTATCCTGTGTGTATTATTATCCCAAACACCCGGGCGACAATGGAAGCATTCCATTCCAGTGATCTTGAGAAGGCAAACGCAACCATCGGCCAGACGAAAAATCTGGAAGAACGCTGCTGTGAAGTAAACCGCATGGCCCTTTCATTTGAGGCGGCACATGCGATACACTTCGTCTACATCGCAGACTCAATCCAGAGAATGGGAGACTATTCTACGGATATCTGTGAACACACGATCAATCATATCGTCGGATCAAACGTATAACACCCAAAGGGGACATAAATAACCAATTTTTTCCATTCCTCCTATTTTCCACATGCCTCCTTTCAACAATAGTATTTCTCGTACTCCCTGCCGAATAACTGCGAGATCATTTTCAATTCATCATTCAGATTCGAAATCAGTTTAATTTTCCAGCTACCATCGACAAATAAAAATTCCCTCACCCTCCTGAACTGGAAAAAGGTCCACTTCATCGTCGGTCGCTGTGTCTGCCTCTTCATCTGGCCGGTTAACGTCTCACCGGACCATTCTCGTTTTCGTCTTAGCCTGAACTTGGTCATATTTATGCCTCCAATGACAATTCACTGATTAATTACGTTTTGAGCTCGGAACTCAAAATCATAAAAACCTTCCCACCCAGTGAGAAGAAAACGATGAAATAAAATTAAATCTTGGATGCTGCCCCACTTTCATTGTTCGTGAATGTGATTCATTAGAATATTTTGTTTTTTTTGTTGAAATTAGAAAAAAGGGCAGAAATGAGAATGAATTACAGAATTAATAGCATATCTATATAAGATAAAAATCCAACAGCATATATACTTCCATGTCATGCGAACTTCCCATAGAAACCCTATTTATCCTAAATTTATTCTACAAAAATAGAAATTTTGGGTCAGATAGTGGATATCACTCAGAGAAGTTGAAAAAATTATATGATAGAAAATTTACTGACCGTGGATCTCTCAAATTTAAAAAAGCAATTAACCAACTAAAAAATGAGGGGTATATTACATTAATCAAAAAGAAAGAAGACAAATATTACATATCCGACATAAACAAGACAGTTTTAGCATTAAATAACCATGGATACAATATAACTGGCTTATACAAATGAGCATAGCACCAATGCAAACTATTTTTATCATATGTGATAATATCATTATACACCACATCAGAATTTATTAGCTGCACAGGCTTTTGATGTAGAACAAATTCACGAAACATTAAATAATTCCTGGAATTGTGATCGATATGACACAACCATTTGAAAAAGTGTTTGGTAACACTTGTGAATTACGGCTCATCGAATTCCTGTTACCACTTGAGGGCATTGAGTTCAATATCACCGAACTCTCAGAGGAAACAAACGTTAGTCGGGTCACAGTTGGCAAAGTGGTCAAAAAGTTTGTTAAGTGGGGCATTCTCACTGCAAACAATGCCCGAATCCAACAATACTCCATTAATCCAACCTCTCCGATCGTTCAGTCAGTTGAGATACTGAATAATTCATTGATTGGAAGAATGCTTGGTAACGAAAAAACCCAAGAAATTCAAGACTATGTCAATCAGCATGCAAGAAAAGTGATATCAATAAAACCAGAAACATCAACAGAAGACGTATGGCCATACCCCCAGTGGGTGAGAGAACAGGGCATCTCAAGTCCGGGATGGGGCGCAGGAGATATGTGTGTGGCCAACGGATCAGGTTCTTGTTACTCCGCCCCACCTTGTGCAACGGCTGATGAATATGAATCAAAATTTCCAAGATATTATCAATAGGAGGTAAATTAAACCATGTCAAGGGATGATTTCTTCAGAAAAGAACTAGTTACTGAGCTACGACGTGTAGAGTTAGACATGAGAAGGGAAGGAAATGTTGAGAAGAAAATTTATTATTTTTCCGCAGCATACGGAATCACCAGTCGGACACTCAGATATGCATTTAATGAAGACTATCTCATCGCAGATTGTATTCTAAATGCGAGTTACAACGGCCTGATGGATAGGTTCAGGCACATTCGCTCAGGAGATACTACGGTAGAACTTGAACCTGTCCATTTTGAACGTATCCAAGATGGATTAAAGAAGCTTGCAGATGCATTCGAGTCTGAAACATCCATTCTTGTCCCATTGGAGCAGATCCTAAAGACGATGTATGCGTTAACCGGCCCAGGCAACTATCTAAGAGTAAAGGGCCTACTGGAACTCTAATTTTTTTCTTGATTGCAAGCATCAAAATCTTTGCAGAGCAACAATACCCAAAACCAGTCGATCAAAGAGAAAAAGTAATTCATATTCACCCCCTCAATCAAATGCCGGAAGAGGCAAATACTCTCAATACATTTTTACCCATGCATGACATAGAGAGTATGCACATTTTACTGCGGGCCTGTAGCTTAGTTGGTGGAGCGTCCGGCTCATAACCGGACGGTCATGCGTTCGAATCGCATCAGGCCCATTCGTTTTTTATTTCTTGTAATACCCAATGCATGAACCACCGGCATCTCTTTTCATTATTCTCATGGCACAGAAGGACTGTTCACACACGGGAAGGGAAGACATACAAAAACCGCCGTACAGGATTCGTTTAAGCCGCCACTGGATCGGCAACGTAGTTTGCGAGCACCACCCCGGCAACTATCAGGACACTCGCTATGGCATGCCAGATGAGGAATGTTTCCTGCAGGACAAGCACCCCGGCAGCGACGGCAACCACGACCGAGAGAGCCTGGATAATTCCTACGCGTGCCGCCTCCAGTTCTTTCAGACTGTACATCGCAAGAAATGAGGATGCAACCGAGGTAAAGAGGGCGAGGTACATCGTCTCCATGAGAAAATCTCTGTTCCCAAGCAGAACGAGCGTGCCATCAAAGTCCAGGCCTTCGCACCCCACCGCGAGAGCGAGAAAGACCAGGCACCCGAAGAGCATCATGAGAAAAGTGATGCTCACCGGGTCGATGGTGCGTGAGACACGACGACCCATCACGATATAGAGAGAGGTCGCAAAGACCGAGAGAACGGTCAGGACCAGGCCCGGAGTACTGGCCCCGACAATGCCTGTCCCCTCCATTAAAAAAAGGCAGAGTATTCCTGACATAGAGAGGAAAAAGCAGAGAAACTGCTTTGCATTGACCCGCTCACCCAGGATCACGATGCCGAGGATACCCACACAGACTGGGGTGATTGCCTCTATTATCCCAGCCTCCGATGAAGAAATAGAGAGGAGACCAAAGGCCTGCAGAGAAAAGAAGAGGACAGGTTGTGCGAGAAGAAGGACCATAAGGTCCCTGAACCCACTCTGCAGAAGGTTGCACCCTGATGACGCCCGCCGCGACAAGTACCAGCATCACCAGTAAGGAAAGCGTAAACCGGAACGCGAGTGTTGTGAAAGGTGCGGCAGCAGTCAGGGATTCCTTAACGAAGAGAAAACTCAGCCCGATAAAAGAGGCATTCAGGACGGCGGCCACATACGCAGGCATCCTTTGATCCATAGAATTCTCTAAAAGTTTGAGAATTGTGAAGATAGACCTTTTGGTGCCTGCCGGATGAATGGGACTGTAGTTCTTTGCACCGTGGGATTGGCAGTATCGGGTGGTTGTACTTACTGATGGTCAGAGAAAGAGAGCCTGACAGTCAGGGGGCTTTGCCCCGAAAACCCCCAATGTGATGCCCCTCTGCATTACCCGATGGTGAACAATCAGAGTCCTGAGAAATAGTGTAGGGATATTGTGTCCGGAATCGGTGCAAAAAGATGGGGAGTCGGTTGTTGGGAGAATAACAGCCAGGGACTACTTTTCTTCACCGGTATTGGTCAGGGACTGGAGCGCCTGGTCCCCATTCAGGGAGCCGACGATGTCTTCTTTTTGGTGGTGGCGGAAGTAAAACACACCCATTATTGCAACAATGATGGAGCCTGCAAGGACAAACATCATGTCAAGCATGGTATCGTTCAGGCCGTTCTGCATTTTGCCTGCCATAGACCCTCCGAGGAAGGTGTCAACCAGAAACTCATATATTTCCCAGAACCCTCCAAGGGACATCCCAAACATGATGGTAAACCCGACAATGAAAGGAGCCGTGAGTTTCATATTCCAGTATCGGTCAAGGAATATAACCCCTAAAAAGCCGATCAGGGCAACGGTGGTTCCTGAAACCAGATGGGCAATTTTGTCGTAATACGGGTAGTACATCTCATAATACCCCTGTACGTATCCTGCTGTGTGGAACCAGAGGGCAAGGGCAATCAAAAAGAATACAAACCAGGGAAAACGTATGTTCATACGGTTTGCGATAATAAAGGGCACCATTGTCACAATAAACATGATGAGTGCCGAGAAGAACCCCGCCATGTTTCCGGTGGAAAAGGCATAGACACAGTTCAGGCCAATGAGGGCCTGAAAGAAGTATGCCAGGTACATTCCATATTGCTTTTCCATGACATATTATTATCACCAAGGTCATAAATACATTCTATCAGAATTAATTCACCCGATATTTTTGTATAAATTCCAATTTCACATGTTTTTCAGACAAACAGGCAAACAACAGAAATTATAGGGATGGCGGACAACTTCTGTGCAGATGCTTCCGTCCATAGGTCTCACCCTGCCGCTTGAACTCTCCATCTACCTCTTTTTAGTGGCAACGATGTTTTCCATGGGGCTTAGCATCACAGCCCGCGGGATTGCAGCACCTCTCCAGCATCGCCGACTGATAGGGATTGCCTTTATTATCAACCTCATTCTCATCCCCCTCGCAGGCATCGTGGTGGTCCGGCTGCTCCCGATGGACGTGAATGTCGCAGCAGGACTCCTCATTGTCGCCTGTGCACCGGGTTCGACCATCGGTCCGAAACTCGCAGAGTTCTCAAAGGGCGATGTTTCGCTTGCAATCCGTATCATGTTCTACCTGAGTGTGCTCGCGATATTTACGACACCTATTACACTCACCCTCATCCTCCCCGGGGCAATCACTGAGCAGATTGATTTTATCTCGGTAATGACCACTCTTATCATCCTCATATTCCTGCCCATGGTCGCAGGAATTGCTATTAATTCCCGTTGCCAGGCATTTGCAGACCGTATTCGAAGGCAGGCGTATATCTTCTCCAATCTTACGATTGTCATCTTCGGCATACTCTTCATCTGGGTGCAGGTGACAGGGGAGGTAAGGTTCGTGGATTCGTTTTATAGTGTCGGCGTCGGTGCGACAGTAGCCGTCCTCATTCTGGTGGCATTTTCAATGCTTGCCGGCTACCTCCTGGGCGGCCCGGAAAAGCCCGGCCGGCAGGTGCTTGCCACCAGTTCAGCCAACAGAAACCTCGGTGTCTCCCTCCTCGTTGGGGCAAGTGCCCTCGCCGGCAACGGAGAGGCATTTCTTATTATCATTGTCTATGCAATCGTCCAGACCCTGGTATCTGGTCTGATCGCTGTGAAATGGGGGCAAAAGGTGAGGAGAGAGGAGAAAAGGAAGCGGAGGTCTATGGTATGAGAAATATGGAAAAGCATGAGACAGTAATATTAACCATCTTTTTTCAGAAGGGATGACACCATCACCCCAACTCTGAAAGAACAAAACCTACCAAACTCTTTTTCCCCATCCCCACATACACTTTAGCCAGTAATGCAGACTACCTGGACATCACCCAGCCTCACCCTCTCATATGTCACACTCAAAGACTTCACCCCCATATCAGATATGCTTGCAAAGGAGGGCGTATGTCGCTGGCTCTTCTTTGGCCCGAACACCCCGGAAACCACCCATGCCTACTTCCTCCCTTTTGTGGATCAGAACAACCTGGCACTCTCTGAAAAGAGAACACCCCCCCACTTTGTCTTCACCATCAGGGACCGCGGGACAGGGGCCTTCATCGGCCAGTGTGCCCTCATTGCAGAGGATCTGTCTCCCGGAGCATACCTCACCGGCTACCAGATAGATGAACCATACTGGAACAGGGGCATCGGTTCAGAGGCCTGCACCTTTCTCGTCTGGTTTGCCTCCCGCATTGCAGGTGCCTACCGACTGAACGCCGATACTGCCGCCGGAAACCAGGGTTCGGTGCGGGTGCTTGAGAAGAGTGGATTTGTCCCCGAGGGGCGGCAGCGAAAATACTGGCATGCCCGGGGGGAGTACCATGACCGCATCCTCTTCGGCCTTCTCATGGAAGAAATCGAAGATGATGTGCTCTCCACTCTCGACAAACTGTTTTCCTGAATCCCCGGATAATTACAATATTTTCAAACGGACAACTCATTTTTTCGCAGAATCCTGACCCTCCGTAGCGACAGACCGCCAGTAATCACCATCCCGTAAACCCGCAACATGGTCTGGAACACCTATAAATAACTCAACAGACATTACCCGGCAGGAGCAGAACGGATGAAATCCACGGGGGGATTTAGATGGAACGTACTCACCATCATCTGCATGGCAGTCTTCATCATGGTCATCGACACGACCATCATGAACGTCTCCATCACCGCACTGGTGAGTGACCTGAACACCGATGTGCCGACCATCCAGGCAATCATCGCCATATATGCCCTCGTCATGGCATCGTTCATGCTCATCGGCGGAAAACTGCAGGACGTTATCGGGAGAAAAAAGGCATTTCTTGCAGGTATAGCCGTTTATGGAGTGGGGACCTTCACCGCTTCCATGAGCACAAATGCGACGATGCTCCTTATTGGCTGGTCCATTCTGGAGGGCATCGGCGCCATCCTCATGATGCCTGCCACCACCACCTTTCTGACATCCACCTACGCAGGCCGGGACCGGGCCTTCGCATTCGGAATGTGGGGCGGGATCGGGGCTGCCGGTGCCGCATTCGGGCCCATCATCGGCGGGTACCTGACCACCTATTACAGCTGGCGCTGGGCCTTCCGACTGGAACTTCTGGTCGTGGTCATGATCATCATCTTCTCCTATCTTCTCACAGAATCTTCCCCAACCCTGAAATGGAGGGATCTTGACTTCATCGGCACCACACTTTCCTTTTTTGGTCTCGGTTCCATCGTGATGGGCATTCTTTTACTGAAGAATGTGGAAACATGGGGATCCATCTCCCTTATCATCGGAGCGGGTCTGCTGTTGATGGCCGCCTTCTGGTTCTGGCAGAAACACCGCCTCGTGACCGGCAAAAATCCCCTCGTCGATGTGGGGGTATTCAAAAACAGAACGTTCACACTGGGAAACGGTATCGGGACCATACAGAATATCGTCATTGCAGGGTTCCTCTTTATAATCCCAATATTTCTCCAGTCGGTAACAGGGGTGAGCGCCTTTGAAACCGGTCTTGCCCTCCTGCCCATGTCAGTGATGATCTTTATCTTCTCCATCGGTGGAGCACGTCTTTCAGCGTTTTTGTCACCAAAATGGCTCCTTGCAGGCGGCCTTGCACTGGCGATTGCCGGTACAGTGGTACTGCGGGATGTCTTCTCCCTTTCAACCACCATACCGGACATCATCCCCGGTAGTATGCTCTTTGGCATTGGCATCGGTGTCATCCTCTCCCAGATTACAAACCTCACCCTCTCTGCAGTGGATGAAAAACACGCAACAGACGCCGCAGGGGTCCTCAACACCCTCCGTCAACTTGGCACATCCCTTGGCACCGCACTCATCGGAGCCATCCTCCTCATCTTCATCTTCTCAGGACTTCTCTCCGGCATTGCACAGGAATATCCTGCATCACAGGAAAAGGCTGCCCGTATCGCAGACCAGGCGATCTCCTCCGGCATGTACCGGTGTTTTGACGCCATGGCAATTTTACTTGTAATCGCGTTTCTGGCAGCCCTTGCCCTTCCCGGCAGCCCCAGACCCCACAGGGAAAAAGAGAAAAAATAGGAATGAATATGCAGGATTACCCTGCCTGGATGAAAGACGGCCGTTCATCACAGCAGGCGCAGATACTCCTCGTAGCGTTCCAGTTCGGCATTGAACTGCAGATCATCCATTACACCTGCATTAAACACATAAAACGTCGGCACAACCTCCATTCCACAGAACTCAAAGGTATTGTGCCAGAGACTCATCAGGTGATGATTGATGTCACCATGCGGCCCGTCTTCCGTGTAGAATTCCGGCGGAGAACCGGCTGTCGTTGAGATCATGGCCTTCTTACCGGACAAAAGACCATCACGATAGACTTTCCCCTCCGCCAGATTTACCACAAACCCCTGTGCAAAGACCCGGTCAATCCAGCCCTTTAGAATGGCAGGCATTGAGCTCCACCAGATGGGGAACTGGAAGATGAGGAGATCGGCCCACCGGACCTTCTCTATCTCAGTCTGGATGTCGGGAACCAGTATGCCGTTCCGCACCCCCGCGACCTGTTCACCGGGAATCGAGAAGTATTCCCGGTTACAACGCCGGGGAAAGTCATCCTGATCAAGAACTGCCTTGAACTTCATCGCATAGAGATCCGAGACCTTCACGGTATGATCCATATCCTCCAGAACTGAGACTGCCCGGTCCTTCAGGGCCGCATTCAGCGAGGCAGGATAGGGATGAGCATAGATTATAAGAACATTCATTCACAACACCTCAACATTTGATATGCCCCATTAACGAAATCCAAGGAGATGAAGGTTTCGCAGGGGAACCATTCCATCCAAAAATTATTCCCCCATCCAGCGCAAGGATAGAGCATGACGTTATCGTTCAGCGACCGCATCCGGACCTGTCTCTTCTCCTTTGATCAGGGATTTGGTGAATACCGGAACGAATCATTCAAAGATGCCTTTGTATTCTTTCTGACACTGCTCTTTGCCTTTTCTGTACTCATAACCATCGTCATTGCCACTGGTCTTGTTGTCTTTGGCCCGGGGCTGGAGATCCCACATGCCGCCCTCATCTTCATAATACCAGGAGTATTTGCCTTCTCTCTCGTGGGAGGCATCATTTCTCTTTTTATCGGTGCCGCCATCACCCACATATTCATTCTCTTCTTTAACGGAACCGGCGGATACCTGGAGACCGTCCGGGCGGCGTGCTACTCCATGGTCCCGACTCTGCTCATTGGCTGGACCATCATCGGAGCATTCCTCACTCCCTACTGGGGAATGGCAATCCAGGTATTTGCCCTCCACGAATTTCACGGAGTATCAAAGCTGGAGGCAGTTCTGGCCACATTCATCCCGGTTGTGGTCTTTTTGGTTCTCTATTATATGTTCATCATTGCGATGGTATTCAGCTCAATGATATTTCTCCCGGCATAACCTCATTCCCGTTTTTTTGCTTCAGACCGCCGGGATGCATGACCAGTTCTGACTGACTATATGAGGAACAGTCCCACCCACCCTACCGGGCATTATCTGTACCGGAAATATCATTCTCTTCACAGAAATTCACGATCACGGTGGCGAACAGTTCACCATATGACTCCCATTTTGCAACACCAACCCCTTTTATCTTCAGGAACTCGTCCTTTGTTCGCGGATAGTATGCTGCCATCTCGATTAATGAAGGGTCGGTGAATATCATATATTTTGGAATCCCTGCCCGGCGTGCAATATCATCCCGCTGTATTCTAAGCAGGGAAAAGAGAGACTGGTTAAACCTGACATTCGAGAGGTTCCGGTTTTGTGCGCCACGCAATACTTTTCCACTCTTCCTGGGTTTACTGAGATAAATTTGGGCATTCTTCTGCGCCTTAAGATGTGTCCACCCTTCTTCTGTCAGGGAGAGAACAGGATATTTCCTGCCTGACCGTTTGATATATCCCTGAAAAATGAGGTCCACAGCCCACTCCATCACCTGATTCTCAGAGATTTCCATAAGAGATCCAAATGATCGCGGTTTTCGTGAATGCGAGCCCTCAAACTCTCTGCCCTCCTTACCACAGAGAATATTTACAATCCTTTTCAGCCCTATTTGTCCATTCAGTTCCCTGACACAGATGAATATTTTTCGTGCATACGCCCCTCCATCAACTTTGCCGGTCCCTTTTTGGCAGTTGTCGCACAGTCCACAGTTTGGTTCGGTGAATTTCTCTCCAAAATAGTTTAGGAGCGTCTGCCTCCTGCATACCGGTGACTCACAAAACCGTGTCAGTGCGTAGAGTTTCTTCTTCTGCACTTCTTTATACTCTATATCGGCATCAGATTTGTTGATAAGCCAGAGTTGTTTTGCCAGATCATTCCTGTCATAGAACAGGATACACTCCCCTGGCATGCCATCCCGTCCCGCCCGTCCGGTTTCCTGATAATATGATTCAATATCTTTCGGGAGATCATAGTGCAGGACAAACCGGAGATCCGGTTTGTCGATACCCATGCCAAAGGCGACCGTGGCACATATCACCCGAATATCATCCCGGACAAAAGATTCCTGCGTTTTCCTGCGGATATGGTCAGGGAGGCCCGCATGATACGGGAGGGAAGAGTATCCCTGTCCCTGCAGATACGAGGAGAGCTCTTCAGTATGCTTGCGGGAAAAACAGTAGATGATGCCTGACACATCCCGGTGGGATTCCAGATACGCAAGGATCTCCCGTTTCGGGTTTGCTGATTCGCGAATTTCATAATACAGATTTGTCCGGTTAAAGGACCCGATCAGCACACACGGGTTTTTCAGATTCAGTTGTCGGACGATGTCGTCCTTTACCTCACGGGTGGCAGTGGCTGTTACCGCGATGACAGGAACATCCGGCCAGATCTTTTTTATCATCCGGAGTTTCCGGTAATCCGGGCGGAAATCATGGCCCCACCGGGAGATACAGTGTGCTTCGTCAATTGCGACAAGAGAGAGGGGGAGCGTTTTGAGGAGTTTGATGAACCGGGGAGTTACAAACCGTTCGGGAGAGACATACAGGAGATTTATTCTTCCGTTTTTCAGGGCTGTCTCCATGTTTCTCTTCTCGTCGGTGGTCTGATCACTCGTTATTGTCGCCGCCCGGATGCCTTTCTGCCGGAGATCGTCCACCTGATCCTTCATCAGGGAGATGAGGGGCGAGACAACAATCCCCAGTGTGTTGGTGTGCACCGGAAGGATCTGGTAACAGAGTGATTTCCCTCCCCCTGTGGCTTTGAGGAGCAGAACATCATGGTTCAGGTAAATTTCAGATATCGCCTCAGACTGCTGGGGAAGAAACGAGGTATATCCCCAGTAATCCCGGAGCGTATCATAGAGTCCCATAAGAAGTGACAGAATATTATTTCATTTTCAGCAATAAGGACTCGGATTTGATCCAAATCAATACAAATGAACAGATTCTGAAGATATCTTCAACAGACAGGTATCAAAAATCAAATAAAGTTCAGGAATTGGATCTTAAATCTCAGGATGGAACAGAACATTTGCACCAATAATTCTAAACCGGGCAATCATAACAAATCGGTTATTATTAACCACTTTTGACAACATTTGACCAAAAAATGAAAGATAATATATATACTTTTGACAATTTTTTGACAAATAACCCAATTTTGTCAGTCGGTATGAAATAATTACTCACAATACATTTCCTTAGGCAAACCAAAACGTATCCTCAGGTGAAAAATAGTACCATGCCAACTGGATTTATAGATAATGTAAAAGGATTTCTTCTCAATCCGACAGAGACACTAATTGCTCACAGAGATGAGAGCCTTGGAGACGCATTGCGATATTATGTCATCCTTCTCGCCATATTTGGGGCACTGAATGGGGTGATGGTCGGATTTGGCCTAAGCATGGCACAGTATATTGCCAGGCCTTATGCTGTCATGGGCGCATTTGGTGTCATTGGAGCGGTTCTTGCAGCCATTGTAGTGATGATCATCGCCGGTGTCATCGCACTCTTCATCGGAGGCATCATCCTCCACATCTTCGTCAATATCGCAGGCGGAAGGAAGGATGTCAGCACTACCCTGCGGGCCTTCATCTACTCATCCACACCATACCTGCTCTTTGGATGGATACCCCTCATTGGTTTTCTTGCAGGATTGTGGTCACTTGTTCTGCAGGTTCTGGGAATCAAAGAACTGCATGAAATTTCCACCGCACGTTCAGTTGCTGCAGTCGTTTTGGCGTATGTCTTCATGCTCATTCTTGTTGTACTCGCACTGTCATTCTTCCTGATTTTAGGACCGACTATCACACACATACAGTATTAGATACTACATCAGGGATGAAGCCGAAACCTCAATCCTTCACCTTTTTTTCAAATCTTCTGTTTCGTCATGTATTTGTTTCATTCACAGATCCATCGCCCCGAATAAAAATTCAGAGTGATAACGACCATGTGGTGCGGAGGATATATCCCCGATAATCATAGTCAGACCAGACTACACGGACAATGGTATTTGCAGTTCTTCAGAGGCATACAGATCGGATGCACCTGACCATATTTCCGCTGTGCCACCGCAGATGATAGAGGAGAGGAAAGACAGGATGCAATTCGGGAGGTGAATATCTTTATCCCCAAAAAACCAAAACACACCGGCAGGCGAACATTACTATGACAACGGGATTTATCAATAAAGTCAAAGGATTTCTTCTCGATCCTACACAGACACTGATTGCACACAGAGACGAAAGCCTCGGGGACGCATTGCAGTATTTCATCACATTTCTTGTGATCTATGGGATACTGACCGGGATTATGCTCGGACTGTTTATGGGCATGGTTGGAGGAATGGCCGGGGCCGAAGCCGGGCTGGGGGCCCTCGGCGTGAGCGGGATTGCCGCATTAGGTATGGCCGGAATGGTCATTGCATCCATCATATCCATCATCATCTTCGGTGTCATCGGACTCTTCATTGGAGGTATCATTCTGCACATCTTCGTCTATATCGCAGGCGGAAGAAAGGGACTCACCACCACCGTACGGGCCGTCATCTACTCCATCACCCCGAACCTGATCTTCGGCTGGATTCCCGTCATCGGTTTCCTCGCAATGTTCTGGACCCTTGCTCTCGATATTCTTGCAATCAAAGAACTGCATGAGATATCCACCACACGGGCCTTCGTCGCGGTCTTTTTACCGGCAATTGTCCTTGCGGTTTTGTTCTTTTTCTTCCTTGCAGCAATGGTGGCGGCAACAACTGCCACTGGATACTACTAAAGAAAACTATTCTAAATCAGGCCGGAATTTCATCCGGCCTCATTACTATTTTCATATTTTTGATAGTACCATGCAACATCCGGTTTCTCCACGACTGCCGGACATTGAGATAAGAGATATCAGTCACCAAAAAAAGGAAAAGCCGGGAATTATCGTCAACCTGGCTCTCATGATTGCACGGATGAACACAGAGTGAAACCCCCTCACTTCACCGCATTTGCCTTAAAAAACGAATAATAAAGGGTGCCATCCGGCTCCTTCGTCCGCCGGAGTGCGGCAATCCCCGCCTCCCAGCGAACGGGGTCAGAGATACCTGCCCGGAACGCAGCCTCCCGTGAGGCCTGCACCATCGCGATGAATATTCTTTCGGTAAACCCTTCCACCAATTCCGGGTGGCCCGCGTCCACATATACCGGTGCCGGTGTCACCGTGACCTCGGAAAATCCGGCATCTTTGAGCAGGGGATAGAGCCTCCGACCGATATTCCCGTCCCCACCATTTCGGTGCTGGAGTTCAATCAGGCAATCCACAACATGCCAGGCTGCAGGGCTTTCCGGATGGAATATGGCAGATCCGTGATCCCCTTCGATGACCGTCACTGAACCGCCCGGACGAAGGGCACGGTAGAGGTTTGCAAGCGCCGCCTCCGGTTCCGGGATATGCTCCAGCACAAAACAGACAAAGATATGGTCCGCACTTTCCGGTGGCAGATCAGTTGACGCAAGGTCGGCGTGACGGAAGGTGACATTCGTATATCCGAAGGATTTCACCCGCTCCTCGGCCTGCGCGAGATAGGTCTCCGAGATATCCACCGAGAGAATCTCTGCCTCCGGAAACCGGTGAGCAAGAATTACTGTCTGGGCACCGACACCACACCCTGCCTCCAGGATCTGTGTGCCTGCCGGAAAATCCTCTTCTGCGTGCAGAATTTCTTCCAGGGCAACTGATTGTTTCACGAGGCGGGAAGAGTCTTCTTCGTTATATCCATGTACATATGGGTTTTTTGTCATACAGAGTTTACTCCCAGGGCATTATCCGGACAATTATTTACCGGGTCAGACAGTTCTTTCTGATACTACTATTACTCACCATCCTTTCAATCTTCCCTGTCAGATACCAATTCATACTCCATCTTTTTTTACTATGACAACACGATTGACCGCAGACCACTCTTGGGAGGGTGGAGCATATGGAGAAAAACAGAATATCATATCACGAGTCAGTCGTGCAGATGTACAAACACCTGCAGGAAGACGGAATGAGCAATGTATGGGACCGCTACGAAGCACAGGGGTTCGGAGACCCTGACACCCGATGTGCATTCTGCACTTCAGGGGCACGCTGTGACCTCTGTTCAAACGGGCCCTGCCGGGCAGACGCGGAGAAAGACAAGCGGGGCGTCTGCGGCATCGGTGCCGATGCAATGGCAATGCGGATGATGCTGCTACGCAATGTTCTGGGAACGACCACCTATCATTACCACACCGATAAAACCGTAAAAACGCTCAGGGAGACAGCGGAAGGGAAAACATCCTTCCAGATAACATCCCCGGAAAAACTCAGGAATTTTGCCGGCCGCCTTGGGCTGTCACCGGACGGAACCGAAGCCGAAGTGGCACTCAGGGTCTGTGACATGGTGGAGAAGGACTTCTCACGCCCGGTCACAGAATCAAGTGAAGTCGTTCGCCGCCTGGCACCGCCGGAACGGCAGGAAACCTGGGCAAAACTTGGCATCTTTCCGGGCGGTATCCACCCGGAGATCATGAACGCTACAGGTTCATGCCTCACCAATGTGGATAGTTCCTATGTGAGCCTCGCCCTCAAGGCCATGCGACTCTCTGTGGCGATGGCATACCAGAGCCAAATCGTCTGCGAATACCTGCAGGACGTGCTCTTCGGCATTCCCGAACCACATACCGTGAAAGTCGATCTTGGTGTTCTTGACCCGGACTATGTGAACATTCTTCCAAACGGCCATGAACCATTCCTCGGGTTTGCCCTCATCAAGGCGGCACGCAACCCGGCGTGGCAGAAGAAGGCACAGGATGCAGGGGCGAAAGGCATCCGCATCATCGCCAATATCGAGACGGGGCAGGAGATGATCCAGCGCTGGGAGACCGATGATGTCTTCTGGGGATATACCGGCAACTGGATCATGCAGGAGGCAATCCTTGCAACGGGGACCGTGGACGTCTTTGTCGCGGACATGAACTGTTCCCTGCCCTTAGATCCCCTCTACGCTGAAAAATACCAGTTCCGCCTGCTGCCGGTTTCTGATCTGGTGGCCTTTGAAGGTGTTGACGAACGGCTGAACTATGTGCCTGCAGAGGCACACGAGCAGGCAGAGAAGATTCTCGCCATGGGGATTGAAAACTACCCTGTCCGGCGGCAGAACGTGACACCGGTTACCGGTCTTCCCACCCGTGACGCGGTGGTCGGGTTCTCACCGGAGAGTATTATGGCAGCCCTCGGGGGTTCTCTTGACCCGCTCCTTGACCTCATTAAAGACGGCACTATCCGGGGCATTGTGGGGCTCGTCTCCTGCACGACCCTGCGTGACTCCGGACAGGATGTTCACTCGGTTGCAGTCGCAGAGGCGCTCATTAAACGAAACCTGCTCGTCCTCTCGATGGGTTGCGGCAATGCCGCGATGCAGGTCGCAGGACTCTGCTCACCAGAAGCTGCCGCAAAGGCAGGGGACGGACTCCGGGGTGTCTGTGAGTCACTGGGTATCCCGCCGGTTCTTTCATACGGAACCTGCACGGATACCGGCAGATGTGCAGATCTGATCGCAGCAGTCTCTGTGGCCCTCGGCGGGGTGCCCGTTCCTGACCTCCCGGTCGCTGTGGCAGCACCGGAGTACATGGAGCAGAAGGCCACTATTGATGCAATCTTTGCACTGGCATTTGGTCTTTACACCTACGTCAACCCGATTCCTACGATCACTGGCGGGCCGAAACTGGTGAAACTGCTGACCGAGGACCTAAAAGATGTGACGGGAGGCCTTCTCAGTGTTGAGCCGGATGCGGTGAAGGCAGCAGACGGAATTCTCGCACATATTGAAGCTAACCGGACGAAACTGGGGATATAATCCTCGTTCACTCATTCACCTATCCACCCACTTTTTTCTCAGTCCGGTAACCGAAGCATTATGTATCGTGCCCCGCCAGAGGAGAAACTATGGAGATCACGGTCATCGGTACCGAATCCCTCGGGGTGAGAGGACTATCCTGCATGATTACTGTCGGCAGCAGGCGTATTCTCATCGATCCGGGTGTGGCACTCGGTTATATCCGCCACGGCCATCTGCCTCATCCCTGCCAGGTGGCGGTGGGTGCCGCTGTGCGGGAGAAGATCCTCGCTGCCATGCAGGAGGCTACAGACATTGTTTTTAGTCACTACCATGGAGATCATGTCCCACTGGCAGACGCCAACCCCTATCAGCTTTCCCTGAGCCACGTTCCACCCCTCAAAAATACCCGGTTCTGGTGTCAGGGGACTGAGGGCCTCTCCTTCCATTCCCTCCAACGCCGGGAGGCAATTGGTAATCACCTTGGCTACCCACTCCCTGAGTCGGACGGCACCAGTGAGGGCATCCTCTCTTTCTCCGTCCCTGTGCCCCACGGCTCACAACGAAATCATCTGGGGAAGGTGATGATGACCTGCATTCGGGACGAAGGACAGACATTTGTCCATGCCTCAGACATCCAGATGCTCAACCGGGAGGCGGTGGCCATCATCCGGGCATGGGAGCCGGATGTGGTGCTGGCGTCCGGCCCGCCGCTCTATCTCCTGCGCCTGACGGAAAAGGAACGCACCGAAGCCTGGAAGAACGCCCTTTCGGTTGCAGAAGGATGTGGCACCCTTATCCTTGACCATCATGTTCGCCGTTCACACGGGGGGTGCGACTGGACAGAGAAACTCTCTGATGAGGCGGGAGGGAATGTGATATCCGCCGCTCGTTTCATGGGAAGGGAGCCACTTCTCCTTGAGGCACGCCGGGAGGAACTTTACCGGGAGTATCCGGTTCCGGAACGGTGGCATGAGGCGTACGCTCGGGGGGAAGTGGGGTTTGAGGATTTTATGGATTTTGTGGAAATGGTGGAGTGATACATTTCAGGATACAATGAGAAAAAAGAGGACAGTAAGAATCCTTCCCATCCTTCCGTGATTGGTTAGTGGCGCCTCAATCTTCTTCTGTATTCTTCTTCGGTGTGTCTGTCCCGGAAATTCCTGCATGTTTACTATCATCCATAATGATAGTAACCACCTGTTTTAATTCCGGAATGTCGTGTTTTATGGTTTCATAGACTGCTTCGTAATCGACGCCAAAATAGTGATGCATGATCTTGTCCCGCATTCCAGCAACTTCCTTCCATGGCACCTTTGGATATCGTTCCCGCAGTTCCGGGGAGATGTTTTTCGCGGCTTCTCCAATGATTGTAAGCATCCGCTCGATGCCTGCCCGCTCCAGCGGATGATCCCTGAGATCAGAAGCTGATGTGATAGTTCTGGAAAAATCCCCAATATAGGCAATGGATTCAAGGATGTGGTTTAGATATGCAGCGTCCCTACTGGTCATCCGAATATCACCGTTTCATCACGGTGTATGGATCCTGCGAGATACGGGCTGACCGATTTTTCCGTGATAAGATCGACATCTTTGTTGAGTACACGTTTAAGTTCGTCCTCGATTCTCACCAGTTCAAAGAGGCTTTTTGGCGCATCAAAGCGGACCAGAATATCGATATCGCTCTCTTTTGTTGCCTCCCCCCTGGCGTATGAGCCAAATATCGCAATACGCTGGGCCCCATATTTTTTCAGGACTGAGACGATGGTCTCCCTGACTGCACCTTCTATCCATTCTTCGGTCATGCTCTCACATCCGACTATGTTTGTTCTATATGTGGAATCTCTATCTTCATTCTTTTGCACGTGAAAACGGGTCATCACTCTTTTGGATCTGAAGAAGGATGGGCCAGCCAAATCAGAAGAACGTGAATTAAACCAATTTCCCCGAGAATGCCATTTAACACCGTTTTTCAATGACCAGATACAGCAAAAACCCGACTCGTGTATGAATCAGAAATTGATATGACCTGATTCTGGAAACTGCAGATTACGAAAATTCGAAGGTAATGAATCAGAATGATCTATTTCGAGTGGCGATTCACATAAACAAAATTTCCGTCACCGGTATCTGCAAATCCCTGTTTTGACCAGAAATTTCGTGCAGTTGGCCTGACCCGGTCTGCGGTAATGTCTGAATAAACTTCTTTTAGCTTTTCAACCACAAAACTTCCATAACCAATTCCCTGAAACTCAGGAAATATATTTATTGAGTATATGGTGATATTGTCCCCGTTTATCCGGCATCGTGCCTTTCCAACTCTGGTGCCCTGGAAAGAGATGTTCACCCAGTCATACTCTGAATGCTGCTTTTGACGTGAAACAAACTCTATGCTGACAGTATTTGTGATAGTATCACCTTTAATCAAAACCTGCAGGCACCCAGGCTATATACAAATGGTTCATCTGTCGGCTATAACCTTCAATTATCTGATATCTCCCCTGGTATCCGCCACCCTCTATGACCCCATGTTTTTGACCCCTTCTATTTGAGAATTGAAGGCCAAAATGAGTCTCTTTTTTGCTCATTTTTGCGTTTGCAAAAATACGGACAGAATGGCATTTATTTGCTAAAAATACGACTAAACGCGGACAAATAAGGGGTCGTCATTGCCCATACATCTTGGGAGGATGTATAGACCATCTTCACTGAGAACTGCCCACTCCGGGCAGCTGTGTGGACACTTTTTCCAGGGAACAGGAACCATGGAAAAACCGACAAGTGCTGAGAAAGACCCGGTGGATCAGGGATGTCAGAGAGGAGCAGGATACACCCTTGTTTGCAGCACATACAGCAGGTTGCAGCAGGTTGCAGCATGTGCTGCAACCATACCAGGCGATAATATTGTTTTTTTCTGCATTTCCACCCATAATTACGGAGGAAGCATTTTTGTTTGCAGCATCTGCCGGAACACACAGACAGGGGGACACACCCGTACAGAAGATGTCCAGGGGCTGTGTGGTCGCGTTTTGCTGCAACTTACTATACTATAGAAGAAGCGTCTCTATATTCTCTATTAGAATAGTCTCATTCAGCCGGAAACCCCATTTTTATCTTTGCAGCAGGTGATGCAATGTTGCTGCAAACCTGCTGCAATGCTGCAAACGTCGCACACTGCATCAGTGACAAAAATGGGAAAATTTTGATCGCCCTGGTGGATAGTCTCCTCAGGTGAGTGAATCCAAACGGGCAAACATAGGATGTATCCAAAATCAAAATAGTTTCCAACACCAACTCATGTCCACATATCTGAGATACAATATGGTATTGACCCACAGGCGTTATTCCGGAAATAAAACCGGCACTCGCACCATGAATCCTCCGGGAGAGAATCATTATGGTTTTCTATGGCAGGGAAAGGGAACTTCAACTTCTGCAGAAGTAATATGGCAAACTGCCAGGCATGGTTGTTATCAACGGAAGAAGGCGGGTTGGCAAGACGTCACTTATCAGGGAATTCATCAAAGATAAAAAATCGCTGTATTTCTTTGTTGACAACAATAAAACGATTGATATCCTCATTCAGGATTTTTATTATCAAATCACCGATACCCTTGATCTTCCTGCCTATGTAAAAATTACCACGCCGGAGAAACTTCTTGATTTTCTTTTTTCCTGTCGTGAGGACCTTGTTGTTGTATTTGATGAATTCCAGAGATTTTACGACATATATCCCGCTTTCATTACGCAATTACAGAACAAATGGGATATGATGGGAGAATCCTCCAGGCTGTTTATTATCGCCTCCGGATCGTCGGTGGGGATGATGAATAAAATATTCCTTGAGGGTGGTGCACCACTATTCAAGCGGGCCGATACCATTCTGACCCTGAAACCGTTTTCACCGGGGGAGATCTGGAATTATCTTGAGGGTATTGGTGTACAGGACAGAGAAGAGAAGCTAAAACTGTACCTTCTCTTCGGCGGTATGATCTATTATTACCGGCTTGCTGAAAAATTTGGATGCAATAGCTTTGATTCAGCCCTGAAATATCTTGTTTTTGATGAATTCGGACCCCTCAAAGATGAAGTAAAAGATGTACTTGTTGAGGAATTCGGCCGCCTTAACCCGACATATTACGAGATAATATCCGCACTTGCACGGGGCAGATCAACACAGAAAGAGATCGCAGACATGACCCATATTGCACCGGGATCTCTTAGTGTATATCTCGGCAACCTTATTCATCTCTTAGGAATCGTTGAGTACCGGATTCCTGCGACTGAGAAAACCGGACATTCCAAGAAAGGCAGATATGTGCTGAAAGACAATTTTTTTGGATTTTATGCATATTTCATCTATCCAAATATGAGCAGTTTTATATGTGGCAACGATAACAGCACCATTGAAAATCTCGTTCATAAAGAGTGGCAGTCCTATTCCGGCCGTGTATTTGAAGATCTTGCCAGAAATCTGCTTCTAAACCGCATGTATTGGGAATATGAGATGACCGGAGGATGGTGGAACAGAAGAGGAGATGAAATTGATTTTATCGCACTCGGGACATCAAAGGTCCCTGTTACCATTGAAGTTAAAAGCAGGACCCTGAGTGCAGAGGATGCTCTTTTGGTTCTAAAGAAGCTTGAGAATAAGCTCAGCCTTATTCCGGGATTTTTTGATACTGCCTGTTCTGAAAATAAAGGGTTTGATTCAGGAATTGACAGTTGTGGGGACAATAAACCCAAAATTCCCGGTGAAGAGAAAAACCGCAATATGATTACCGGAATTGTGGCGAAAGGTATGAATGACGCTGACAGGGCAGTCCTTGAGGATAAAGGACACGTCTATTATGATATTTTTGATTTGATCGAAGACAGTGATGAACATCTTTTACAGAGTAAATACAATAACGCCTGAAAACCGCCTGGTCACCGTTTACCAAAAGAGAATGATATACCACCATTAAAGGAGGGAGGGAGGGAGCAACCAACAGATTTGGTTCCCATCACGCCCGCACCACATCCGCCCCGTCAATCGGAAAAGACGGATTAATCACCACAATCTCCGGTGGCACATCGAACCGGAGGTCCTGCTCGATCATACTGGACGAACCGATGCCACGGGTGATGAAGGCAGGTGTTTCTCCCCCTGAACAAAATCCCTGCAGATCAATGATTCCCAATTCCTTTATGAGGTCCAGCCCCGGTGCACTGAACTGTCCGCCATGCAGATGGCCGGAGAGAATGATGTCAGCATCCCAGTCTGCCCGGGCACCTGGCTCGTGGATCATATATATTGTGAAGGCATCCGTCTCAGGAACTTCAGGCGGATCTGCTCTGCCTGCCCATCCATCATCCATTCCGACAAGCATGAGTTCTTTTCCTCCGAGATTCAGCAGTTCATATTCATTCTTCATCACATGGACACCGGCACCTTCGAGGGCCGTGGTGACATTTGCCGCATATGCAAGGTCAATCATAGGGTCATCCTGCAGCATCGAAACGTCATACCCGTCAACCGAGAGATCTGCATCCTGCATCGCAAGCATCTTTGCAGGACCGTTCAGCCCGTGGACACCTGCCTTATAATCATGATTGCCGAGGACTGCGTAGACAGGTGCATCAATTTCGGCCCATACATTCTGGTAGGTGAGATCGTCCTCGTCACTGGTCACAAAATCCCCACCGATAAGGACCACTGAAGCATTAAGGGCATTGATCTCATCTGCCACTGAACTCATAAAATCCAGATTCCCGCTTTTTAAGTGCGGATCTGCAATAAAGACGATATCACTGGGTGCCCCATCCATCTCAATGACCGTAATCCCGGCCGACTGGCCTTCATATATCATATACCCCCCCAGACCGGTCAGGAGAACGAGGCCAATCATCGAGGCATAGAAATGCGGTTTATATGTCTTAAGCCTGTCTTTCATGAATCCTATACTCATATTTGTGACCGAGTTATAAAGTATTCGGTTTCGTACCAGACAGGCAGCTCCACCAACCCTTATCAGGAACGGCAGACAAATACCAGAATAATGAAATGCCCGGTTTGTGGCGGCCCATGCCTCGAAAACGCAGCAGAGATTATTCGACAGCGCGAAGGACGCTTTCTCCCCTGTTCTTCATGCAGGACCACCATTCTCGATAAACAGTCGCCCCCGTCATTTCGGAGAAAAGCGCCATGTCAGACATGCAACAAACGACCGCTTGACGAAGTGGTGGCAGACTGCTGGACCATCATGGCAGAAGAAGGAGACCTCCCTCCCACAGCCCCTGTTATGGCAGCGGGCATCCCTCTCATCCATCCGGGTGTGGCACTCACCGCACCGCCCTGCCTCGATGACGCATCCATGGTCTTTCTCTCCCGCACGGTTACCCAGAAGGCAGCGGATCGTATCGTAGCAGACATCCCGGAAGTAAAAGGGGTCGTGCACGACAGAGAGATAGTCCCCGGGATTGTGGAAATAAATAGCACTCCCCCGGAATACCACACCAATACCCTCCTTGCCGGGTGTGATGTCAGGGCCAATAT
The DNA here is from genome assembly GCA_030595665.1 of Methanogenium sp. Taxonomy (GTDB): domain Archaea; phylum Halobacteriota; class Methanomicrobia; order Methanomicrobiales; family Methanomicrobiaceae; genus Methanogenium. The sequence continues at coordinate 78,177 of JAUVCV010000001.1, read as the reverse complement.
CTTTGAAACAGACGAGGCACCCGTCACCGTATTCATGCAGCAGTCCTGTGCACATATCGAATATCCCCGCGGGTTTGACCCGAAACTGGTTGCAACGGCGACAGAAGTAATCCGGTATGAACCTGAGGTCTTCGTTGATGCGGCCTGCGGCGTGGGGACAATCGGCATCACCGCAGGGCAGCACGGCACCCCCCGGGTCATCATGAACGATGCCTGGGGATATGCGGCATACTGGGCGGCCGTCAACCTGGATGTCAACCGCGATACGCTGGGCCTGGAGAACGTGGACATTCACATTTCCTATGGAGATCTCCAGGAAACCCCCGTCAGAAGAGATCCTCTGAAAGTTGCCGATGCCTTCGGGGACGGGAAACACTACGAAGTCTGGTGGGGAGACCTGCACAACCTCGCAAAGGTACTCCCGGAGAGAGTTGATCTCACGGCAATCGACCTCTTTGGTAAGGAAAACCGGGTCCGGATGGCAGATGCTGTCCGCCAGTGGAAGAAAGAAACAGGCGGCGAGGTTTTTATTCCATAAGAACAACACTATATGGGGACTAGCCCGGGTGGTTAGGCGTCACCTGTTGCCCGAAACCGCCGATACGCGGGGGGCGATAGTCCGGAGACGACTTTGGCGATCTGTCTGAAGCTGCTATTTCCTGACTGCGAAGCCTTGTCCCATGAGGTCAATGGCAGGGATTTGGATATTCCGGAGGGAATATCCAACCCCTTGTCACGGAGACTGGCCCAGGCCCGGAAGGGAGCAGGCTTACCGTGGACATTTGGCGCCCATGGGGGTGCGGGGTGGAGGATGGAGTGGCAGAATACGGCAGGCACGTATTGTCTACCCCGGATATGTCCCTATTTTGGTGTTTTTAATGACAAAAGTCGCAATCATCGGAGCGAGCGGCAACGTCGGCCGTTACACTGCACATGCAGTTTCCTATATTCCCTATGTCAATAAATTATTGCTTTTTGGACGACCCGGCAGAGAAGAAGTACTGCACGGCCTCACCTGCGATCTCCAGGACTCGTTTGCTGCACGCGGCAGCCAGGCAGATGTGAAATTTTCCTGTACCCCAAAAGACCTTGAAGGGTCTGACATTATCATCGTGACATCCGGTGTTCCGCGAAAGGAAGGCCAGGACAGAATTGACCTTGCCCACGAGAATGCACGGATGATATCTAAAATTGCTACCATGGTCGGCTGGTACGCACCAAATGCTATTTTATTCATCGTCTCAAACCCGGTTGATGTGATGACCGCTGTAGCACTCAAATACTCAGGGATGAAACCAAATCAGGTCATCGGCCTTGGAACGCACCTGGACTCAATGCGCCTGAAATGGAATATTGCCAAATACTTTGATGTTCATGTGAGTGAAGTCCATACCCGTATCATTGGTGAACATGGCGAATCTATGGTTCCGTTATGGTCGGCGACCACCATCGGTGGGATCGCCATCCAGAACCTCCCTAAGTTCAAAGACCTCCCGGAAGAACGTATCATGCACAATGTCATGAACGCCGGGTCAGCCATCATCCGCCGCATCGGTTCGACGGTATACGGGCCGGGAGATGCAATCGCAACCATTGTGAGCACAATTCTGGGGAATGAAAAACGGATTCTCACGGTATCTACCTTTATCAGCAGTGAAATCCACAATATCGGGGATGTCTGCATCGGCACCCCTGTTCGGCTGGACAGAAACGGCGCCACTACCCTCACGATTACCATCAGCGAGTCAGAGGTTGAGGGATTCCGAAAATCAGTGGATAAAATCCGTGCCATCACCCAGGAAGTAATTGAACGGCTGGATGAGAGCTGCCAGGCCCCATAATATCCCTTATTTTATGAGAAACATACTCCGTCTTTTCTGATTCAACACTGCCACGGCCGGGCCGGAGCAAAGAATTCTCAACATCCTCATGTCAGGCATGCCGAACCATTGTCTGTATCAGATCATATCTCCCCACCCTCCACGAAAGGAAAATACCGGAGACGGACACCACGGGTTAGATATTATAAACCGAGATAGCAACATCCCGGAACGGAATCATTTTTGTATCCAGAAATTCTCTGCACAAAAATTCAGAACAATGATTATCAGGCCGAGACATCATTGGACAAAATAATCCCCAGTTTCCCAAATTGTATAATTAAAAAATAAATCAGACACATATGGTCAATTTACTGCCACAAAATGGACAACCATAATAACTCAGGCGGATATAATCCACATATGAACTCTGAGCTGATCGAGGAGATCACCGTCCTGCCTGGGAAGAACAGGTCCGGGGAACCGGAGAATTTTGATGAAATTATCATCCGCCCGGGTGACACAATATCAATCGTCGGACCGACCGGTTCGGGAAAGAGTGCATTCATAGATGACATTGAAATTTTTGCCCGAAACGATACGGTTACCGGGAGAACCATACTGGTAAACGGTGAACACCCCCCGGAAGACTACATACGCGATCCTGCAAAAAAACCAGTGGCACTGATAACCCAGAATACCAAATGCCTCGCAGATCTGAAGGTGCATGAATTTCTCGAAATGCACATTAAGTCACGCAGAATTACTGAAACGGATTGTATTGAAAAGACCATTAACCTTGCAAATGAGTTCACCGGAGAAAAAATCCACCCTGATGTAAAGATGAACGCACTCTCAGGAGGACAGACCCGATCACTCATGGTTGCAGATGCGATAACAATCAGTAATACACCGTTAATCCTGCTTGACGAAGTTGAAAATGCAGGAATCTTCAAAAACAGGGTTATTGAAACCCTGAAAGAGTATAATAAAGCGCTTATTTTTGTCACCCATGACCCCATGGTATCCCTGATGTCCGACAGGCGGATCGTCATGAAAAACGGTGGAGTCAGTGCAGTGCTTGAACCGAACGGAAGAGAGGAAGAGGCACTGTTACAGGTCATCGAACTGGACCGGACCCTGTGCCGGATGAGGGAACAGATTCGTGCAGGAGAAATGATCTGCAGCCAGGGATTCACATGAAACTGCTCATCATCGCAGGACCGCCGTCATGCGGGAAGACCGCGGTTGTAAAACAAATAATCAAAAAGACCGGCACATCCCGACAGATCGCCTACCTGAAGATTGATGTCACCCGGGCATTTGAGGATGAAGAACTGAGACATGAGTTCGGCATCCCGACAAAAAAGATCTACTCGGGGGACCTCTGCCCGGATCATGCAAGCGTCATGGTTATGAAAGATGCCATCGAATGGGCCGAAGAAGAAGGGGCAGACATCCTGATCATCGAGAGTGCCGGACTCTGTCTCCGGTGCTCTCCCTACACCACCCAGTCGCTGGGCATGGTCGTGACCAGTGCGGTGAACGGCATCAACACGCCCCTCAAGATGGCGCCGATGATCGCCCTTGCCGACATAGCCATCGTGACCCGCATCGACCTCGTATCACAGGCGGAAAAAGAGGTCTTCCGTGAGCGAATACGGGAGGTGAATGCGGATATCGACATTATCGAAACAAATGCCGTGCAGGGGACCGGTATGCGTTACCTGCTCCGGGCGATTGACGAGTGTCCCGACATACATGACCCGGATACGATCACACTCAGGGGTGCCCCGCCTCTTGGCGTCTGCACGATCTGCATCGGCAAGACCGAGATCGGATGGCAAAACCATTTTGGTGTGATCCGAAAACTGGACGGGGCGGATTACCTCTACCGGGGAGACTAACCATATGAAATGGACACCCCCGGGGAAAGACTGCGGTGCATGCGGTGCGCCGTCATGTGTGGATTTTCTGGCGTATGTAGAGGATGGGAAGAAGTCCTACGAGGACTGCCCGTTCTACCAGCCGGGTGACCTCAGACAATGCCTCGCCTCCGAGGCGGTCTACTCCGGTGTGGACATTCTTGGAGAGCCGTATGATTTCATCCTCGAACCCCTGCCGGGCGAAATCTCCGCACGCAAGATCATACACCCCTTCCGGCCGGACCTCGTTGAGAAGTGGGAGATCACCACAGGGGATATCGTGGTCGGCAGACCGATGGGTGCGGGCTGCCCGGTCCAGCATGTGCTCAGAGTGATCGACGCATCCCCCGTCAGCGGGGTCATAACCACTCATGTGGTCGGCCCGCAGTTCTCGCGGGGACGGGCATACAAAGATATCGAAGCCTACCACATAACCGGTTTTGAAGGTATGGCACGGATCGTAAACCATGCACCGGTCTTCGGCAAAAGACAGAAGTTTCTGCCGGGGTTCTGTATGATGTATCTCGGACATACGGGAGTCGTCAATATGGTGCTGAACAAGTCATCCGGGACGCAGATCAGGGTGGAGGACATACGCCTTTGACATCCATTGCAGAACGGCCGGAAGGCCAGAAGCAGGAACAGGGTCAGCACCCCGGCAGCGCTGCAACAGAAGATACCGAACAAAAATTTTCACAGGCGATGAACATGACCGAAAAATATGTACTCAGATGCCCGGACTGCGGGACAATTATCCCCGACCACTATACCAATGTCTGCCCAAAGGGCTGCACCGGCCTGATCAGGGCCGACTACCGAAAAACAACGCTGGACATCCAACCCCTGCCGGGAATATTCCGGTTCTCCGACTGGCTCCCGTTGGAAGGCTACCTGCCATCCGATGCGGGCCCGGCCACCTACCGGAGCGAAGCCATGGCACGGGAGCTGGGGCTCTCAAACCTCTTCATCAGTTTTTCCGGCTACTGGCCGGAACGGGGTGCACATATTGAGTCCTGCTCGTTCAAGGAACTGGAGGCACTCCCGACCACGGTCCGGATGAAAGAGAAGGGCAACGGCATTCTTCAGATTTCATCGGCCGGAAACACCGGCAGGGCGTTCTGTCAGGTCTCGGCCGCCACCGGCGCACCGGTGGTGGTTGTCGTGCCGGAATCTGCGGTGGGCCGGCTCTGGACAACCGCACCCACCGAAAACGTCTGTCTGATCACCGTGGACGGAGACTATACCGATTCAATCGCATTCGGAAACGCAGTCTGTAGCATACCCGGTATCGTCGCAGAGGGCGGCGCACGGAATGTCGCCCGCCGGGACGGCATGGGAACGGTGATGCTGGACGGGACAGTTACGGCAGGAAGGCTGCCGGATCACTATTTCCAGGCGGTAGGCAGCGGAACCGGCGGTATTGCAGCATGGGAGGCGGCGATGCGGCTAAAGGGCGATGGGCGGTTCGGGACACGCCTGCCACACCTGCACCTTGTACAGAACGAACCCTTCGTGCCGATGACCCACGCCTGGCAAAACAACAGACGGGAAATAATTCCGGAAACGGATATGACGGATGCCCGGCATGCGGTCAGTCAGGTCTATGCTGATGTGCTGACCAACCGGGAACCCCCATACGCCGTCAGAGGAGGCATCTACGACGCACTCACTGCAACAAACGGCACAATGGACGGCATCACCAATGCCGAAGCAACGGAGGCAGAGAAGCGATTTGTCGACGCAGAGGAAATTGACCTCGACCCGGCGGCATCGGTCTGTGTGGCCGCACTCATCAAAGCGGTGGAAACGGGTTCTGTCGGAAAGGACGACTGTATCCTGCTCAACATCACCGGTGGTGGATACCGACGCGTGGCAGAGGATAAACCACAGTTCCTGGTGGAACCCCTGTTCGGGGTGAAGGGAGATGCTGTGGTTGATGCAGTCAGACGCGATATCGAAGGCTGGGTGAAGAACCATGCCTGAAGAGCGGGTGCTGAACATCCTCTCGGAAGAGGGAATCGACACGGCGGTCATCCTCCCGTGCGACAGAACAAAGACGCTCTGTTCACTTCTGGAGACATATTCGCAGACGATTACGGTAATGCGGGAGGAGGATGCTGTCGGTCTGTGTGCGGGCCTCTGCCTCGCCGGGAAAAAACCGGTGGTGCATATCCAGAGTTCCGGTCTGGGCAACATGTTCAACGCAATGATGTCCCTGACCGTGCTCTACCACCTGCCGCTTCCCATCCTTGCAAGCTGGAGAGGAGTCTACGAGGAAAAGATCCAGGCACAGGTGCCGTTCAACCAACACATCCCCGATCTGCTCAACGTGCTGGACATTCCCTACACCATCATATCTGACATCTCTGAACTGGAACAGATCAGGGATGTTGTCAGGGATGCGTATACCCATTCACGCCCGCATGTGGCGTTAATCATTCCGAAAGTATGGGAGGGCAGCCGCTGTTCCATAAAATCCGCAGAATTCCCCGCCCGGCAGCGGGATGTGGCACTCAGCTACAACCGCAGACTCCCGGAACCGGTGATGAAACGGGCAGACGCAATCGGTGCCATTGCAGGTGTGCTGGATGATGAACTGGTCGTGTCAAACATCGGTGTGCCGGGAAAAGAGCTCTATGCCGCATCGGACCGGGATGAAAACTTCTACATGCTTGGAAGTTATACGCAGGCATCACCCATCGGATTTGGAATCAGCCTTGGAACAAAACACGACGTCGTGGTGCTTGACGGCGACGGGAGCCTTCTCGGAACCGCAATTTTGCCGGTAATCACTGCAGAGAAACCAGAAAACCTGACCATCATCTGCCTTGATAACGGGGCGTTCGGCAGCACCGGCAACCAGATGACCCATGCCTGGGGAGGCGTCGATATGGAGTTGTATGCAATCGCTGCAGGCATCACCAATACCCATAAAGTTCACACGGCAGAGGAACTGAAACATGCATTCCAAAACAGGGGAAAGGGCCCATGTTTTATTCATGTTCTCCTGAAACCAGGTAATTCCGATGCAAAAAATATCCCGCTCTCACCGATTGAGATTAAGGAACGGTTCACCGGTTCAGCCCGGATGGTGTGAGATATCCATCTGCACCATCCGTGAACACCTGCCTTCTGATCAGGGAGGAGGGAACGGATAGTGCATAATCACCGATTTGTTTTATTGGTTCGAAATGCGTAACTGCAATAATCAGAATACAGCAGATCGTATTCGGCGGTTCGTATTCGGGTGCGTGAAGTTTCATGACGTGGATAAAAGGAGTTCTTCTCGATATTGATGGGGTTCTGTATACCGGGGACACACCTGTCCCCGGGGCCGCAGAATCATTACAGTTTCTGAAAGAGAATCAGATACCGTTCCAGTGTATTTCAAATACAACACAGAAATCACGTGCTTCAATCTCTCAGAAACTGGACACGTATGGACTCAACATCCCGGAAGAATTCATATTCACTCCTGCAGCAGCCCTCGTTTCTGTACTGAAAGAAAAAAATATTCAAAAGTGTTTTTTTCTGACCGAAACCGATGTAAAAAAGGATCTACTGCTTGCTGGAATTATCGAGAGTAACGGTGCCGAAGCTGTGGTTGTCGGTGATGCAGGTGATTATTTTAATTATCATTCCCTGAATAAGGCATTCCGGTTGCTTATTGGCGGTGCATCATTCTTTGCTCTGGAAAAAGACCGCTACTGGATGGATAATGAAGGACTTTCACTCTCTGCAGGGCCGTTTGTATATGGACTGGAATATGCAAGTGGAGTGTCTGCCCATCTTATCGGAAAACCATCGTCTGCATTTTTTGCAAAGGCACTTGAGTCAATGAAAATTGATGCTTCAGAGGCGGTTATGGTCGGAGATGATATTCACACGGACATTGGAGGATCACAGAAGGCAGGAATGAAAGGCATTCTCGTTAAAACCGGCAAATTCGATTCTCAGAGAGTTGAAGAAAGTGGAATTACCCCATACCGGATTATTGACTCAATTCGTGACCTGCCTGAGATTATCAGCACCACTCTGTAACACACAATTGTGGCAACCAATCTGTTTTTGTTTCCGAATGAAAATGAACTCTTTTGAGCTGCCGGGAAAAAATACCCGTTCCATTCCAATTTGAACCGTTATACTCAGATCAGCCAAATCTCATTCAGTTCAGGAGATAAATACAACGGAAATACTGTTATTGTACAATCTCCATTACACTACCCTGTTTCAGTTTATACGCCAGGAGATCATCAGTTCCTCAAGATCTTTGGATAAACCAATTTCTCCGGCAGTTATCAATAAATTCAGTGATTGACTCGATTTTATGAATATGGCAGGAAAGCGGACACCGACAGCGGGGTATTTTTTTGCCATCTCGTCACGGTGCAAAAATTCAACTTTAACGTCAAGATCTTTCAGAAAATTCGCCCATCTCTTTTTCATCCCTGTGCTCCCGTAGATAAGTGCACACAGGGGACAATCATACATGGACAGTGAAACGGCCTTATGGACATAATCCTTCAATTCACTGAAAACACCACTGTCTGCATTGTAAACAAATAACAGGATTTCATCTCCATCTCCTGTCTCTTCCATGACACACATAGGATGTCATAAAAAGCATATAAACTGATCCTGAAACGTCACTCCAGGGACATATGCAAGACAGCCCGCAAGCATTGCCGGACGGGTATAGAAAATCCACGGTCCGGCATTATTCGGATCGGCGTTTTTCGTGAGGGAGATAATCATTGCAGCAAATGTTACCACCGGGATCATGACCAAAAACAGGGACTCCTGAAATTAAAACGTCTGCAAAAATCGATGGTGTATTCCCCATAATCCTCCAGTATAACCCAGGTATGAACGTGACATACTCATTTATCTTCCCGTTCAAAAATCAGGTGATGTTAAAAAAAACAGGTCACACAGAAATCAGATGACACCTTGAATTTTTGTGCGAAAAAATTACAATACCCATATTTCTGAAATCAGTTTTTTCCAACCATTCATTCCGGATTAATGCCCGCGTAATATGATGAAAAACAGGTCCGACAACGATCCACCATAAAATGATTGGCGAATGGTTATCGTTTACAAAGCATAAAAAAGATGCGATGGATAACGTAGGGGAATATAGCTCACTGAAAATTGAAAATATTGTTGCTTCCGGAAGTGTTGCAGAAGCGATAGATATTGAATATCTTTCAGGCGTACTGGATGGGTGTGTCCTTAATAAACAAAAATTTCCCGGTGCCGTTTATCATATGAAAAAGCCTCAGATTGCACTCCTGCTCTTTTCATCAGGTAAAATAGTCATGACGGGAATATCAAATAAAGAAGAGTTCCGGGAAGGCCTTATTAATATTGTCAGTCAGTTAAATGACTTTGGTATAGAGACAATTGAATCCCCGAATGTTGTTATTTCAAATATGGTATGTTCCTATGACAGTGGAAATTTTATCAACCTTAATAAAGTAATGCTTACGCTCAGTCATGAGAGTGTTGAATATGAGCCGGAACAGTTTCCCGGTCTTGTGTATCGAATGACGAATCCAAAAGTTGTGGCATTACTCTTTTCATCCGGAAAATATATTCTCACGGGGGCAAAGAATCTGGATGATGTGAAACTGTCCATTGATTATCTTACAAGTAAATTAGGACAGATTCAGTAATCTGTCTCACCATTTTATACATTAAAATGATAAATGCTGACGGAGATCATCTATCACAGATATGTACCGATGAAGTAATTTTGACTCTTCTCTATTCTTCGGATCTCTGAATCTCACCACATTTTATCACAGTAGAAAATACAATCGAAACGAGGTAGGACACAGGAATCCGTTGCTGATCCCACCATCAGAACGCCCCCCACATACGAATAGATCTTTTCTTCGCCACCCCTGGCGTTCACAGACAGCTCATGAAACTCCCTGGAAACTTCGCAATAAGCGCCCGGTCATGATCGTCGACATACCAAAAACGTGTAAACGATTGTATCAGACAAATTAATGGTTGCATGTTATAATAGTAGCATCATGCGTGTTCCGGCCCACCATTTCCGATTTCGTGCCACTGCTCTCACAATCCTGACAATCGCACTCATTGTCGTGCTCTGTGGGGGTGTTGTATCAGCCGAAGGAGCCTCATCGGTTACCCCCCTTCCAGATGCCAACTGCCCTGCCAGCATCCTGCCAGTCAGGTTTATTCCCAATGCCGGACAGTTTGAGCAACCAGTCGCCTTTGCGGTGATGTGTGGCCACACCAGCCTCACTTTCATGCCTGACTCGCTGGTGGTGCACACGGATGACTCACAGGTAAATAACTCAGGAGATTCTGCCGCCATCGTGCAGACCTGGAAAGGTGCACATCCCCACCAGGTGATTGAGGGAATCGGCCCGCAGAAGAACACGGCCAGCTTCTTTTCCGGGTCTGACACCTCCCGCTGGTACACGAACCTCACCACATATACCAGCATTGTCTATCACGACCTATATCCCGGTATTGACTGTATCTACCGGGATGCAGACGGACGGATTAAGCGGGAATTTATCGTGGCACCCGGTGCCAACCCTTCAGCAATCGGAGTTCACTATGAAGGAGTGACAGGAATTTCTGTTGACACAGACGGGACACTCACCATTACGACACACACCGGAATCCAGACAGAATCCGCACCGGTTGGCTTCCAGGTGATTGACGGAAGAAAGGTGACATTCCCTGTTTCCTACCAGCTCCGGGACGGCAATGACGTTGGGTTTGCAGTCGGCGCCTATGACCCAACCGTCCTGCTTACTATTGACCCCCAGCTTCTCTACTCCACGCATCTTGGCGGATCGGACAATGAAGGCGGGAACCGTATCGCCCTTGACCCGGCCGGCAACATCTACGTCACCGGCACAACCAGTTCACTGGATTTCCCCACCACAAAAGATGCACAGTCTCCGGATTATTCAGAGAGTGCTACCGGCTCTTCACAGATGTTTGTGACAAAATTCGATGCCACCACACACCGGCTCGTCTATTCGACGTATCTGGGCGGGAGTGCAGGAGGATATGATCCATGCATCGCTGTTGACAACAGTGGCAGTGCATTCCTCACCGGCAAGACCAATTCTGCAGATTTCCCAACCACAGACTGGGCCTACGCAAAAACAGGCAGCGGGGATCAGGATATCTTTGTCACCAAAATCGATCCATCGGGCTCCTCACTGGTGTATTCAACATTAATCGGCGGGTCAATCGGTGACGGGGGTGCCGCCATCGCGGTGGACGAACAGGGAAATGCCTTTGTGGCAGGCACGACGTATTCATCAGACTTCCCCACAACACCGGGTGCATACCAGGAGAACCCGCAGGGATCGGGCGATGCATTCGTTTTGAAACTGCACCCGGAAGGAACAGACCTGATCTATGCCACCCGTCTCGGCGGGACAGGACACGATGAAGCGACCGGCATTATCCTCGAACCGGATGGTGCCGTCATCGTCACCGGCACCACAGGTTCGGATGATTTCCCCACCACTGCCGGTAGCTGTTGTCAGCATCGGACAGGGGGAACGGATCTCTTCGCGGCAAAGATCAGTCCTTCGGGATCAGACCTTCTCTTCGCGACATATATCGGCGGCTCCGGTGATGACGAGGCAGCGGGATGCGCCCGGTGTCCCGACGGCAGCATCGCAATCGCCGGGAACACGCGATCATCCGATTTCCCCGCACCTGACACTGCCTTTCAGCAGACGAACAACGGCACCACCAATGGATTTGTCACACGCCTGAACGCCACGGGATCAGGGATTGTGGCGACAGCGCTCTTGGGCGGAACAGGATCAGACGGGATCAGAGGCATCGCTGTTGATGAGGAAGGCGACGTCTACGTGACCGGTGACACCGGTTCACCGGACTTCCAGACCACTAGCGGCGCCTACCAGCAGACATCCGGGAAGGAGTCGGGTGCGTTCGTGGCACGTCTGAACGCCTCCCTGACAACACTTCCCTACGCAACATTCCTCGGAGACGGTATTCATTCAACGGGAGCCGACATCGCTGCCGCCGGAAACAACACAATCTGGATGACGGGAAAGACAATGGATGTCACCTTCCCGACTACACCGGATGCGCAGTTCAGAAATAAACAGGGCACATCGGATGCATTCGTTCTCAGGATGCTCTGTGAAAATCTTGCGGATGCCGGGTTTACCACAAGACTGGTGAATGATACGCCCCCGGCCACGGTCATCTTCAACGCCACCCCCACCACGCCCGGCACATCATGGCGCTGGGATTTTGGTGACAGCACAAATGCAACCGGACAGCACACGACCCATACGTTTACGCATGCGGGGACATACCCCGTCATTGTGTTCGCAGAGACACCGGCCGGGGTAACGCAGGGCATCAAAACACTGGAGATCGGGCTGACCGGCAACCAGTCTCAGCAGGTCTCCCTGAAGGAACTGCCCCTCCCGGCACCCGAATCAACGCTGTCCGTCATCTCCGGGGAACCCATTGAAATACACGGGACAGCACAGCAGCCCGGTTCATCCATGGTCAGAATATGGCTTTTCGGGCCGGATACCGCAACCGTTACCGAACAGCACCTGCCTTTCAACCGGTCGTACAGCTACCCCATCCCCCCGGAGAAGACGCGTCGATTCACCGATGCCACGTATGTGATTGTGGTGCAGGAGCCGGGAGTGGACAACCGGTTCGGTATCACCTACAATGCCACATCCGGTGAAGTCGCCTCTTTATACCGCAACAACCTGCTCTTCCGGCTCGCCGATGCCCGGTCAATGCAGACAGACAACTCCGCCGGTAGCCTCATACGGGCAATCACCGACCCGGTCTCCCGTGACTGCTGCACCATCTATCATATCATCGCGGCACCACCCCAAATTGAGATCGAACCCATAGGGACAGCACGGAAAAATACCATCCTGGTCTCAGGCACCACCAACCTTCTCGAAGGGGAGCGTCTCGGCGTGCATGTCATGACCACCGCAATGCATCCGACACCAAGAGACTATGACAGGTCGCACGAGCGGGCAGAGACAAACACCACCGTCGCATGGGTAAACGCCACCACGCGGGGATTTTCCTGCACCCTTAATGCATCACTGCTCAGGCCGGGCAGATACTTCCTTGAGGTCTTCCCCCATAATGAACGCTACGATGTCGAGGCAAAACAGGCCTTCAACCTTCTGCCGGAGCTGTCACCCACCCTCCTGCCCAAAAACACCATCGACTGGGAAGAGCTCTACCTACCAGAGCTCATTGTGAACCACTCAATGGAACCGGTGCTGCTCACGCACGAAGTCATACTGGTAGCGGCAGACGAACAGACGAAAGACTACGAAATCCCCTACGGGTCAGTCATGCTCTTCTCGGTGGACGGGATTGTCCGGGTCTTTGATGAAGAGGGTCAGCAGACTGCTGCGTTCTATGACTCCAATGCACTTCGCATGACAGAAGTGCCAAACAATGCAATGGTGAGACACGGAGAACATATCATAACCGTGGATTTGGGCGAAGAACGAATCCTCACAAAAATATATGAGGCAGACAGCCACTGACAGCACACCGTGGTGAGCGGCAGACACGGACAATAAGATTCTCAGGACCATCACCGGAGAAGGGCTGAGCAGACTGGTGGGGAGATATTACCGTTTCCGTTCACACAACTCCCCCATTTTCACTGTGACCATTCTGAATCAGGACACGGATATACCCGGGTCCTGTGCAGATGGGGCAAAATTGACTAAATATTCTCCTGAGGTGGGATAGATTACCGAAATGTCATTTATTTTTTCACTTCCGACAGAAACACGAACATGGCATTCTTCAGGAGGATGTGCATCATTTTCCGGCTGAAGGAGCATAACGACATACCCTTCATTCCCCTCACCAAGACCGGAAAAATTGAGATCCGGTGTAATTTTCACCATCCTGCTGTATTCTACCAAAGAACCAGTATACCATTCTGAGATGTAATATCCGGGACTGGCGTCCATCTCGCCGCCGGGATAGCTGTTGCATTTTTCCGTAACTACCCACCCCCGAGGGATGCCGAATTCCACGCCCCCAAAGTCTTTGGAGGATATCCGGAGGTGGGCGGTGATGACCACCTGACGGGTTACTTCACTCATCCCTGCAAACATTGCTCCCTGTACCAGTGATCCGGACGTATTGTCATGGAGATCGAAATGCGTGATATCAACGATTTTCTCTTCTGTATCCGGGAATAACTGATGAAAAGGGATGAACTCTAAGAGTGCCAGAAGTAGCAGTGCGCCGATGAGCAGAGAGAGATAATATGTGTATTTCTTCATTCCTGTCACTTAATTCAGGGCTGTTCCCAATTTCATATTTCTTTTGTCACACCAAGACAATTTTGGTGCGCCACATACCACCCCCGGTCACCATCCACCCCTTCTGATTCGGGCTGTTCTGTCTGCACATACCAGGGATAAAAATCAATTGTTTCTCCTGGTGCGGGAACAGAATCAATATACCCGGTGAAAGTCGCATGCCCCTCTTTTGTGATGGAATACCTGCTGTATGGCGGTGTTGCCGGATCCACCTCAACGGATAGTTCACTGCCACTGATTTTGCCTTTATATTCGTCATCAAAATAGACTTCTGCATCGTCATACGTGTAACCAGTGGACGATGTAGTATCCCGGTTCCTCCTCTGTCTGACTGTTCGCACCAACGAGAAAAAAGCTACTCAGGAATACAAGAATGGCAAGACAAACGGCATATTTCTTCGTGGTATTTTTCATAATGATAGGCTCCGTTCCGATGTTTTAATTGAATATAATCCCGGTATTTGACCATTTCCCACATACCAGACCTTTGATTTCGGTTTATTAATTGTTTATGGGCCAATCGTTTACACGTCATACAACCGTTCCCATTCAGTTGGACGATGTGAACAGAAAAATTAAATAGCGTCCCTTCCACACAGATCACTATGACTACGGAGGAGAAGGGACTGGGGATTATCAGATATGAATTCCTTTCTTAGCGGAACATCCATGCGGAGGATAGTATCCCATCTCCTTCTTCTCTCTTTTATTCTGCTGTTTGTGTGTACAGGAGTGCAGGCTGCAACAGGAGGATATACCGTAAAACCCCACGTTTACGATCAGGACCTTATTGATAAGGGACTCGTCGATTCGAGCGGTGCAGATGGGACCTGCACATTCTGGGAACTCCCCCTGTGGATCCAGGTCGCCGAGATATCAGGCACCCTGGTCGCAATTTTTGGCATGTTCAAAGGCATTCTCTGGTGTCATCTGGGATGCCGAAAGATTACGAAACATAATGTGCTCGATAACACTGTTCGTTCCGGAATTTTTGACCATATCTGCAATAATCCGGGGATTACCTTTTCTGCTCTCACCCGTGAATGCACCATCGGGAAGGGAATACAACAATATCACCTCAAAATGTTACAGAGGGAACATAAAATAATCTCGGCCAATAGAAACGGGTACATCGGATATTTTGAGAATAGTGGAAAATATGAGGTTTTTCGACAGACCGTAATCATGCAGCTCAGGAGCACTACGGTGCGCCAAATCTATGAAATCCTGATCCTTCATCCCAATGCATCACGCAAAGAGGTCGTTGGATACCTGGGCATATCCGGATCCGCCGTGACCTGGCAGATGGACCGGCTGTGTGCTGACGGCACCGTTTCTGCCACGAAATCCGGGAAATACATACACTACCTGATCAATCCTCAGACAAAGGAAATTCTTTGGAATTACCTGCCAAACCATCCGATTATGGATGCGACCTACCAGGCACAAAAGGAATCATCTAAGTTGCGGTCTGCGGTCTGCGGTCTGCGGTTCTTGTTACGCCGGGCAAAACCTCCTCATCGGATTAAGCAATGCTTAAATAACCTATAATTGAACCATTATTCCGAAAAAACACATCCACACAGAAGCACGGAGTGGGGCGATCTCAACCTGAGACAGCATTACATCCTCCCCCAAATCCCAGACAATCACGACCCCTTATTAATCTTCAATCAACCGATATTTTCGCAAATAACAGGCACTAAACACGTATTTTTTCGGCAGTAAAAAAGAGCAGAAAATACGTCCGTTTTACCCTCCGATTCCCCAATACAGGGGATCAAAAAGGGTGAGAAAACGAGGCGAAAACGGGGATGATGCAGGAGCCCACGTTTCCGATGTTCATCCGACCGATTTGCATTTCAACGCACGTCGTCTTTCGCTTTGCAGCATTTCTACAGGGCCAACAGATCCAAAAAACAGAATAATTTAATTGCAGAATCATTCATATTTTGAGAAGACTAAAAAGATCACCCAGAATACCGTAGATACAATCGTCACCTCGATGTAAAAGCCTAGCGCCACACCGATGGTGAAGATCAGACCATATCCTTCCTATACCTCCATGGGGCAATAAAGGTATAAGAGATCGGGGGGCCATCGCATCCGTTTTGTCGATTCTCTTAAAGGAAATGCTCGTGATATCAAAAATATTTGTCGGGGAGTTTAATCCGGGGATCGCATACTCGCTCGTATCCCCTGATGTGCTACCAATCATTGTGCACCGTTCCTGCGATACCGCCGTACCAGATAATACGCTGCACCGGTTGCAACGACGATCAGGACTCCAAGAATATAAGGCAGGAATGCTGATTTGTAGAAACCGCTGAACACACTTTCAATTCCATGATACGGGACATTTTCTCCAATCAACAGCTGAGTGGTCACATTTTGTCGGGCATTCGTCGTCACTGCGGAATCCAATACGTGCGCAGGATTTTTGAAAAAGTATAGATCTTTATCGGTTATCGCCACAATGTCCTCCCCATTGGAGGATTTTCTGGTGAACCCATGCTGATCATCCAGGACTGGGCCACCGAATCATTTCCATCCACTGACGTCAACTATACCTTTTACTCCGGAACAGCAAATCCAGGGAAAGTCCGATTCCGGGTTGTGCCGGTCTCAGGACTCTTCGAAACTGACACCATACCGGTGCCGGACGGCCTGACATTCAGAATAGAACCAGAAGAGATCACGGCAGAACCCTTCGGCATCTACACCGCACGGTTCACGGCACAGATAGATCCTGACGTATACCCACACGGCATCCAGACCACCTGGTTCTATCTTCATGCCGAAGCGGAGGGAACAGATGATGCCATCGCTGACGACTGGATCCGGATGGCGGTAACAGACGAACCGGTTCCCGGTCTCGCCGGACATTTTTACACGAGTGGCGGCAGTTTCTGCCAGGGAGTCCTCGTCCTAACTCCTGGTGAATCAGGCAGTGTGAACTTCTTTATCCACACCGGCGAGCGCGACACTGGTCCGGTGTCCCTCAGTCTCTCAACCATCCCCTGCAACGCCAACTACGGACCGATCCCCGCAGACGCATGCCCGGACTGGCCGGAGGAAATACAGGCGACAATAGAGCCAGACAGCTTTACCGGCAGAAGTTTCGGCAACTATCTCTCAGAGATCACCTTCACTACCAGTCCCGAACTCGCGCCGGGTGATTACTGTTTTTCAGCGAATCTCAGGACACCGACCGGAGGACTGGGGACCTCGCAGTTCGTGCTGCGGGTGGTGCCGGGAGGAGCAATTTGTGACGATGGAAATCATATAAACCCGACCCGGATATTATAAAAATAGTTCTCCTTTCGCTTTTCCCGGCAGATTATTTACAATTGCATGCCATAACCATCAATATCATGAATTCTCCTCATATTGACATCCTGAGAAAACATGAAACGGAGATATTCAAACAGTTCGGGGTCCGGAAAATAGGTATATTCGGATCTGTTGTGCGGGGAGAGGATAATCCGGATAGCGATATTGACATACTCGTTGAATTTTCACCCGGAGAGAAAACATTTGACAATTATATGGGGCTGAAACACTATCCTGAATCTCTTTTTAAGAGAAGGGTAGACCTGGTAACCGCTGACGGAATCCATCCCCATATCCAAAAAAGTGTGTTACGTGAGGTTATATATGCCACGTGAAACGGATCTCTACCTGTACGATATACTTGAAAAGTATTGAGAATATTCGTCAATATACGAAAGGATTAACGTACGAGGATTTTATTTCAAACCGAATGTGTGTTGATGCAGGTGGACAGAATACAGAGAACATCTCAATTACTCACATTCAGCCTTCAGTAAACGCCACCGTACCAAACAGGCACACCGGCCCAGGAAAAAATTGATAAGAACAGAAATATTCTGTTCTCAGGTAAGGGTAACAGAGACAATCTCTGCTGACTCAACACCCTCAAGGCCGCGGAGTGTTTCCTCAGCCTTTTCGGTGCTCCCTTCAGCGTCAGGGACGACGATGGCAGCCATCAGGCTGGAGAGGCCAAACCCAATAGGTTCGACAACCAGATCCTGTGTTCCGGGAAGCTTTTCCTTGATTAACGCCTGCAGTGCCACAAGGTCAACTTCAGGTGACACGGGCATAATTTTGATAATAACTGCTACGTCTCCCATGTTTCAGGGCCCCATAAATCCGCATTTCTTGCATTCGTATGGAATACTCTGGTGCCGGCAGTCATGGCACCGGTATATGGTTTCTCCGCACTTGGGGCAGGAGAACTTTGTCCAGCCCTCTGATGCGAGCGGGACATTACAGGAGGTACACTTCTCTATTGCCATAGTTAACTCATTAATTCAGCATCAAAACTATTAAAGATGTGGATAAGAATAGGTTCCGGGAGGCCTTTCCCCCTGCAGGAAGCGACGTATTCGATCCGGTTCGCGGCCGTTAATGATGGTCCATCTGATACCGGACGCATGGGCAAAGGAAAGAAATAACGGATCCACAACGTCTGTTTCCATTGTTCCCTCCCCCATCTCCCCGGAAACAAATTCACATAGTTCCCCCTCACATAATATTCCGTCCACCGATTTCAGGAGCAAAAGCGGGACATCCCGCACCGATGCAACCCATGCTGCAATGGTATCAGACGTCACGTCCCAGGAATGGGGCAGGGGATCTGCCTCCCGCATCGCCCGGTATGGCAGCAGGACTGCCACACCCTGCACCGGATCATGCACCCCATCCACGGGAACAGCTCCCGCAGCCACCCACAGCCAGGCAGACTGTTCCATCGCACAGATGGCCATCCAGTGCGCCGGAGTACCCTTCGCACCCGTATCCCTGACGGCATCGGCAAAGCGGCCGCCGCCCGGGACGATGAGAATGTCACGGCCGGATGATACGAGAAGCTCAGATAATGTCTTAATCTCTGATGTCAGACTGCCTCCGGCTTTAACAATCAGGAGGGTGTCTCTCTTTTCTGCTGCCGTATCCATTTCCGTACCCTGATAAATCATCGCCATTCTGAGACATAAGCAGTTCGCCGAAAGAGCACGAATGAATTCAATTCGTAACGTGTATATGTTGCCCTGCATATCTCTCAGATATGCACATCCTCCCCCTCTTCCTCGTACTCTGCCTCCTCTGCTGCGGCACGGTGACAGCGGCATTCACGATAACAGAAGTCTGCCCGGACACCTGGTACAAAGGAGAGGCCGACGAATACATCGTCATCACGGGAACAGGAAGCCTCACTGATGTCTCAATATCAGACGGGGAGGGCAGTGCCCGGTTTCCGGATGGCGACCAGGCAGCCGGAAGAATTGTCGTGGCACAGCAGGCAGAAGCCTACCGCACGGTACACGGGGCATACCCGGACTATGAATGGTATGACTCTGCCCCCAATGTGCCGGACCTGATCCGCACCGGGACCTTAAAACTGGGAAACAAAGGTGATGGGATCATATTACGGGAAGGCGGGCAGGAGACCGATCGTATCACCTGGCCGGGAGATGTTGTCTGCCGCGAGGGGCAGGTACACTTCCGGGAAGATGGCGTATGGGATCCCCGCCCCCTGATGATCGGCCAGTCACAGTTTTCCCCCGTATCCTTCTCCGGTGTCTCCGGGACAGCATTTGCAGCACCGGATGCATCGCGGGAGATGCTTGAGAACACCATTCTCCTCGCAGACTCAGAACTGCTCATCAATGTATATGAGTTCGCAGATCCGGGAATTGCCACAGACATTGCCGCCGCACTGGATGATGGTGTCAGTGTCACCATTCTCTTAGAAGGCGGGCCGGTTGGAGGGATCAGCACCGAAGAGAAAGGAACGGCCGCATATCTCCGGGACAAAGGTGCCACAATATACACGATGGAGACAACGGACAAAGCCCATGCCCGTTACCGCTATGACCACGCCAAATATCTCATCGCTGACCGCGAGGCAGTCCTTGTGACATCAGAGAACTTCAAAGAGAGCGGATTCCCGGACAAAGGGACGGCAGGAAACAGGGGATGGGGTGTCCTTATCACCGACCCGAGGGTAGCAGACTACTTCGCAGAGGTCTTCACGGCTGACATGGCGGGGGGCGATGTTGTGCCGTTTACTGACACCAGTGCCCTGCCGGAGGAGAGTACAGGAGATCCATACAAACCGGCATTCGGCACACAGTCCTTTGACGGTGCCACCGTGACTCCGGTCCTTGCCCCGGATACCGCATACCTCATTCCGGCACTCATCGAAGGTGCAGAGAACACGGTTGACATCCAGCAGGCCTACATTAGCAACTGGACAAAGAACACCCCCAACCCGTACCTGGAAGCGGCGGTCAACGCTGCCCGCCGGGGGGTTACCGTGCGTATCATTCTCGACAGTTACTGGTTCAATATTGAAGGGGAGAACGACAATGATGAGATGGCAGCACGAATAAATGCCGTTGCAGCAGCAGAGGGACTTCCGATGGAGGCACGGCTTGCCCGCCTCGGGCCCGGATACCCGGAGAAAGTGCACAACAAAGGAGTCATCGTGGACGGCGATGCAGTGCTCATCTCATCTGTCAACTGGAACGAAAACTCCCCTTCCTTCAACCGCGAGGCAGGTATCATCATAGAAAACCCGGACACAGGAACCTACTTCAGTGAAGTATTCACCGCAGACTGGGAGGATGCCGGGCCACTTCCGGATGACCCGTCAGCACCAGGTGAGGATACCCATCTCAGGCAGGAAATTGCCGCAGGGGTAATCACGCTGCTTTTTATTGGATACATCATCCGGCGCCGGCGGTGGTAAAACATGGTTTTAACAACGGACGGGAACAGAAGAAATACTATGAACCCCTCCCGTGAAGATGCCATCACCGGTGCAGATATTGTCGTTGGTATCATTGCTGTCATCGGTCTTTTGGTCGTAGTCCATTACCTGCTTGGATCCCCCCTAACCGCTAACCATGATGGAGGTATCATTCCAAATTTCATAGAAGCATCCGCTGACGCTCTCATAACAGATGGCGGGGTCTATGGGTTTGCTGACAATGGCGGTCCATATGAAGGTGTCACGGTGGCTAAAGGCCTCACCAATCCGGAAAGAATGGGAGCCGTATCACTTCCCCTGCGTCTGATGGGAGGGGAGATGGGAGGAGTCAACATGGAGACCGCAGACGTCAGGATATCTGCAAAAGAGCACATCGAAGGACTCCAGTACTCCGGCAACATGCCACTGGAGAGACCGAACTGGACGGTTGCATCCCGAAGTCACGTCAACGCAGGGGAGCAGGCAGATAACGACCTCATCATCGAACCCGGTGAGATATTCACCATTCTCATCTACCCCGCAGAAGGTCTGTCCCCAGGGACGGTATTCTCTGTTCAGATTCAGAACGGGAAGGGAGCGCCCTATACCACCACCCGAAGGGTTCCGGGAACCATCAAAACAGTGATGCACTTAAACGACCTCTGATTCCTTTCTTTTATCCTATACCCACAGCGCAACCGGGGTGGATTTATCTGTTCAGATATGACTCCCAGAGGCACTGTTACAAGAGAACATTACAGAACACAGATGCAGCACACCAAACACCATCTGCAGGATTATCCCATAAATATAAAAAAAGGATACGGATTCGGATTTAATATTCTGTTTCAGAATACGGCCGTGGCCAGGCATCATATCCCGCTTCCATCGACTGAAGAACAAACTCTGCAAATTCCTCTCCCTCTTCCGGATGGATGGCTGTCGTTGGCACGGTTATTCCGTATACAATGGGCCGCCCTGTCCGCTCACTCCCAATTGAAGTGAACCGCTGGTAACCTAAGGTCACACTGACATCATCATACTGGCCAGAATATTCCGGTGTACTGAGATCAATTTCTGCCGGGAGGGAGATATACCGCAACCCATGTTCTTCTGCCACACTCCGGTATTCAAAGGCATAATCAATGCCACCTGCTTCAAGAAGGGAGAGCAGATACACACTACCGTCCCGGATGACAAGACCCGGCCCTGACGTCTTCATCGTTTCCGGGAGGACAACCTCTGCTGTGGTGCCGTTGCGCACCACGACCGGCTTATGTGCAAGATTTTGGGAAATCACTGTGTCAAAAAGACCGAACGTGTTGTAGTGATTCTCCGCCAGAAGAAGCACCATCAGACCACGGTATCCGGCTGCATCAAGCATTGGGTTTGAAATCCCGGTTCTGACGTCCGGGCGGGAGAGAATTTCCACCCAGTTATCTTCTGTCATCTCATCAGCATACTGACTGAGATTGGTATAGGTAATGACCATCTCATTACGGGCCAGAGGCGTGTACGACACCGCATAGGTCCCGTTGCCGTCCTCGCGGGGGATGTACATCATATCTGGAATCAGCGACTCATCTGCAACAATAACAACATCAAAGTCACGATGCAGGTCTGTCACCTGCCGGATGCACTGGATACTGCCGTGCCCCTCACTCCGGATGTCAATCTCCGGGTGCAGGGCTTCATATTCAGCCTCCATTGTCTCCATCGGCCCTAAGAGACTGCCCGCAGGGACCACATTAACGACCGTCTTCTCCAGAGTGTCACTGCATCCGGCCGCGACTGTCAGGGTGACCACTCCAATACAAAGAAGCAAAAAAAGAAGAGGAGGTGTTCCTGACCTACTTGATTTCAATTTTATCAACCCACTTCACCCATGAACTGCCTTCCGTAATCACACCGGGAGTATCGGTCGCAATAGCCATCCGGAAGGGACCTCCATCTATATAGGAGAGTGGCAGACCGTCCTGTTCGTACATAATGATAACAGTCAGTGGTGGTGATGGTACTTCTTTCAGGCCATCATCAAAGGTGATGAAACCCTCCCCCTGTACTTGCTCATAATCAAAGACCCAGAGATAGCCATCCGGTGCCGAGATCCAGGTATTGTTCTCTGTCCCAAAATCTCCTGCAAGAGCAATGAGGTCAGTGAGTGCAACCCCTTTCACTTCATAAGGACCGTATTTGATGCCCACAGTAGATACGGCGTAACCATATCCTTCAAAGGCAGGCAGTGCAGTGATGGCGTCCCAGTTGAGTACAATCTCAGTATCACCATTTATTATGGTCAGATTGCCCGGCAGGGGCTCCGGGATTGCCGAAGTGGCTTGCACCGGGTCAGCATTCCCGGTGCACCCACAGATACAGGCACCTGCCAGAAGGCAGAGACAGAGAACCGGAATCGACCACTTCATCAGATCCTCCGGCGCAGCGGAACAAGTGCAAGGGCAAATCCTGCGGCGATAAGCACAAGTGGAGCAGGTGTTGGAGTGGCATCTGGCACAGCACTAGTCGTGCTCTCCGCAGACTCAGACTGCAGGGACTTGACCGGCGCTGAGGTATCGCCGGTAAAGCCATCCTCATAGATACGGACTTCGCTCACCCATTTTGCTGTGTAGCCATTCGTCGATGGCATCAGATCAAAGAAGTGATGGACCATCCCAGGCATTGTCTCGTGCATATCCCAGTTTCCATAGACATGCTTACCCTCGGCATTGGTGGAGCCATCTGCGAAGAATACAAGGCGCATACCGCTGTAGTAATCCTCCGGCGTATACCCAACTCCGGCCCGTTCTCCAGACACTGCATCCTCACCATTGTACCAGGTGACAACCATCGGCCCTTGCCGGGGATCAGGGGTACAGACGTTTTCATACGGGAACTCCACATGATAGCCATCACCAGACCTCACCATGATCTCATCTCCTGGTTCAGCACCGCCAACCAGACTGCAGAGGTCAGCGATATCCGTTCCCATCACTGCGCCATGGTCCTTGTAGTTTTTCGTCTCATTGCGATCCCAGGCCTCTTCCTTGTCGTCGGAGAAGACCGGACCCTGATGATAGTAGTGAGTGACACCATCGCCCTGTACCGGCAGATTCTCCTGCATCCAGAGATAATCCACCGTCTTCTCAGCAATGATGTCACCCGTGCCTGCCGCAATCTTGGTCACAGTGATGTTTGTCGTCGGTCCTGCGGCAGCCCCTGCACAGAGGAGGAGTGCTGCCACAATCACTGCCACGGTTATGCGGCAGATAGTAGTACGCCCTAACGGGCTTGTATATCCTGAATTCATTGAAATCATACTCATTTTCATACTTTTTTGCATTTTTTATTCCTTTGTTAACCGGAATTCATAGGTCACAACACTGTCCGGAAGGACAGTTGCCTCTCTGACGATGGTTCCATCTCCCGATGAGAGGCCAATTTCATAGGTGCCTATCGGAAGATCGTGAATCGTTGCAGGTGTTACCAGACCGGTGTAGCGATCATAGAGGTAAATTTTTGCACCCTCAGGTTTTGATGTCACACAGAGGTCGCCATTTGAATACGGGGTGAGAATAAATTCCGCCTCTGCATCCAGATCTCCGGGAAGATTATTCACCGACAGTATCTGTGCATCCGGATTATATCCCGGCAGGGAACAGGCAATCAGGTGACAACCTGTGGAGAGATCGGATATCTCAGATGGAGTTATCTCACCCGTTCTTTCGCCATCGATAAAGATTTCAGCACCCACCGGGTCGGATGTAACAGAGATCATGCAGGACCCGGATATGGTCGGAGCAATCGAGAGCCTCCCGCCATCACGCTGGTAGTCCAAGGGATACGTCTGGTATCCACTTTCTGAGATGACCGCAACAAATGAATCAGTATCTGTGATAGTCACCACTGCAGGCGTTGTCTGCTCCGGCAGGTTTCCGTTCTCCATAAACACCACCTGTTCGTCTGTTGTGCTTTCCACCTGTATGGACGCCTCCGGGAGACTGCCGGAGAAGTCAAAGGAGGCAGGTATTAGTGCCCCCGGATAGACCCATGCTGTATTGGATCGTGATTCATCGGAGAGCGCTGATGAGACACTAATTCGATGTGTACCCTCTTTGAGACCCACGAAAAGTGCAGGGGTATTTTTCCCGGTAGATTTGCCGTCCAGACTGATCCACGCACCCGATGGCACAGACTCCACCAATATCCCCCCTGTCAGAGAATGGGTGTTACCGTCTTCCGTGGGCCCTGCAGGTGCTGCATACGTGGGCGTCATCTCCGGGGTAGAAATAGCAGAGACCGGTGCCGATGTCGCATCCGGCAGGCTTTCTGCCACAGGGAGGGAGGAGTCATCTCCACCAGTGGACGCCCCCACTGCAGGGGAAGAGAAGAGAGAGGAAAAGAACCAGGAGATGCCAGCAAAAATACCGTTCCTGGTGTCACCGGAGAGATCTGTTGCATTTGTTGTTTCTGCAGCCCCTTCTGTTTTGACTTCATCCGGGATGGCACCCGGCAGATTTGCCACAGTCGCAACCACAACCCGGACCATACATCCGGGAGGCGCATCCGCTGCGGTGACCGTATATGCACCACCAGGGGGGAGAGGTACAGTGATGCTCAGCAAACCCGGCACGGGAACAGAATGTTTTGCTTTCAGCGGCATTCCATTCACCAGGATAACCGGTGCGTCTTTGCCCATTCCTGCCCCGGTACAGAGCAGGGCAAGGGTTTGGGTTCCGTTTTCCGACAGCGGATCTGCGGGAACAGTCAGAATATCCCCTTCTGCCGGGACACATCCTTCATACACTGCATATGAAAATGCACCCGGACCGGGCAGGGCACAAAGGGATACGGCAGCAGAGAGAGAGAAGACATCCTCCTCCCCTCCCGCACCACTGAGTGTGATTGCCTTTGATGCGGACGGGAAAAGAGCACAGGTCTGATCAACCGTACCTGCAGGGACAAGGGCATTTGCGAAATGCCGGGGAATCAGGAGTACATCCCCTGATGAGATCGCAGGCTGTGGTTCAGCGGGGAGGCCTGATGCCGTGTCATACCCATGTGAGAAGAGAAGATATGACGTGATCTCCTCTCCCTTTGCGTCAGGCAGACTCACCGGGATTGATTCACCACCGGCAATAAAGCCGGGATATCCTGGTGTCGCTGCCACCAGAAGAGAACCGGGAAGGAGACCATGTGGCCCTGCGGAGAGGGAGAGAGTATCATCTTCACTACAAAGGGGTACGAGCACACCTTCCACACGGTTCTCTCCATCTTTCGTAATGTACACCGGAATTTCAAGCGGCGCATACCCATCCATGGTGAGAGTAATCTTGTGATCTCCGGTGATGAGCATCAAAGGGTCCGTTTCTGATACAATCCCGCTGTTTGTCCCGTCCACTGCGACAGTAGCACCCGCCGGGTGGGAAATCACCATACAGGGGGCGGGGATACCGGCAAGTGCAAAGGTGACTGTGGCATTGGAACCGTCTGCAACCCATACCCATTCCTCATCAGGATTTTCATATCCATCCCGCTGCACGGTGACGCCATAATATCCCTCCGGCATCTCCGGAATGGAGATGTTGGTCAGATATTCACTCACATCACCATCTATAACCACGGCGGCATTCTCCGGGGCGGAGAGAACAGTCAATGTGCCAAGTGCAGGCGCCCAGACATCTGCTCCTCCATCACTCCCACCGGATGGGATCACCGGGGGTTGTCCCCCGGTTGATTCATAAATTTCGATGCGTGAGACAGACTGTACAGACAGTCCGGTGCTGGCAGGCAACCCCGGTTGGAAGAAATGCCAGTATTCCTCCGGGAGAGAAGACCGCATATCAGTGATTCCGAAGATATGCTCGCCCCATGGATTCACCGAGGTATCTGCAAAGAACTGGAGCCGCATTCCGGTACCGTATCCCGTACCTGCCTTCTGGCCATCCTTTTCCCAGGCAAGAACCATTCTGCCCTGCCGGGGCGGAGGGGCGTAAACATTCACATACGGAAATGACTTCCGGAACCCGTCATCGGCACGAATGACAATTACATCACCTTTGTGGGCACCCCCTATCTGGTCACAGAGGTCAGCGACATCCGTGCCCCGGAGAGCACCCATATCCTTACCCGGGTAACAATTGATGTCCTCATCCGGGTTCCATGAGTCCACAGATTCATCAAAAACCGGCCCCTGCAGGTAATAATGGATAATGCCATCCCCCATTACGGGTAGATTTTCCTCCATCCACGCAATGGTAAACGATTCTTCAGATTTCGGTTCACTATCCCCGGAGGCATAGCATGCCACCGTGACCACATCTGTGGCCATGACAGGGAGGATGAGAAGCCCAAGGAGCAAAATAAACAGAATACCAAAACGGTAGATACGGGAAAACACAATAACACCAGATTTAAAGAAATCTGTGCCCCGAGTTTAAAAGACTAATGATTTATTACGCACAATATTAACTAAACATGATTTACATGCATCAAATAATCCCCCCATCCCTCCGCATATATGCCGCCACATTTACGGTGCAGGACGGCAACATTCACACATATGCTCCATCCTCAGGAACGGACTGCTATCCTCATCCTCACCGGGGTTCTCATACTGCTTGCAGTGATGTCATTTCTGATTGAATCAACGGGGAAAGAACCATTTGCAACACCCTTCTCAGAGACACTGGAGGACGGAACCCTTGCTGTGCTCACGGGCAGCGTTACAGTAGCAGCCAATACCCGGACAGGCGATCACCTCATGCTCACCGTAAACAATACCTCCGTCTTTGTGCCGGGTGGTGCTCTGGACGAACCTGAAACTACCATAGGAGAGATAGTCAGCGTGATCGGGATCGTTCAGACATACCACGAAAAAAAAGAGATTATCGTTGAGTGCCCGGAAGACATTATCATCCGGCCCCAGTAAATCCAACACTCTCTACCGGAATATATCTACATCATTTCATTCTTTGATCGAGAGGCGACCAAATGACTTTCCTTTTTTCGCCTTTGGATTCTGGTCCCGTTCATCGGAGGCAGGCCGTCCCTGAGGTTCGAGGGGGCTGCCTGACACCTCATCAACACTGGCCTTTGCATCATGGGGTCGCTTTCCTTCGACGCCCAGGCCTTCATCAAGATCCGATTTTATGAAGCGTTCCCGTGCCATACTTGAAACGTTGACCCGGGAGGTGATAACATTACTACCTTCGGTACACAGTTCATGTCCGGGAATGAGACTGAAAAAAGAATAAAATGAAAAAGTATGCCCTTTTTTTCAGGGCCCGAGCACTGGTTCCAGTGCCCATGTCGGAATCCCAGAACCAAGACCAAGGGCCCAGGTGATGATGGTGAACATCATCACAGTCAGAATACCGATACCAACGAAGTTGAGCACCCATCCGGTACGCATCATATCATGCATGGTGATGTAGCCAGAACCATAGGCCACCGCATTCGGCGGGGTCGCAACCGGCAACATGAATGCCATTGATGTAGCAAAAGTTGCGGTGAGCATCAGAATCCACGGATGAATACCCATCGAAAGGGAGGTGACCGCCATGATCGGGATCATCACCGATGCCATCGCTGTATTTGACGTCACCTCGGTTAAAAAGGAGACAATAACAGCCACAGCAACCACTGCCACCACAACCGGGAGACCATGGAAGACCGTGAAGACCTCGATGATTTCCTGCGCAAGGCCGGAGGCAATGAACGCCTTAGAGAGGGCAATACCCCCACCAAAGAGAATCAAAATACCCCATGGGATCTTCTTTGCCCATTCCCAGTTCATCGTATAAATGCCCTGTTTCCGGTCAACCGGCAGCAGGAAGAGCAGAAGAGCCCCCGCGATTGCAATCGTGGAGTCATGCACCCACGGCATATAGGTATTGATACCGGGAATTATAAGGCCGCCAATATCCTTCTCAGAACGCATAATCCAGGCAACTGCAGTCAGTACGAAGACCATCAGGGTCCACCGCTCACCTTTGCTCATCGGGCCCAGTTCTGAAATACGCTGCCGGATAATATCATGCCCGTGGGATATTTTCTTCGGCATATTCCGGTACGGTCCATAGGTGAGCCATACCCATGCAATCGGGAGGAAAACAATAGCCAGCGGCAGTCCAAACTTCATCCAGGTGAAGAAATCAATGGTAGGCGCCAGGGGAAATATCGTCTCCATCTGTGCGAGGAATATGCCGTTTGGCGGAGTACCGATGATCGTTGCAAGACCACCAATACTGGCCGCATAGGCAATGGAGATCACAATGCATTCCGCAAAGTCACGCTGTGATTTGTCCATCTCCTCAAGTTTCAGGTCATTTCGTGGAAGAATCGTGGCGATGATGGCAATTGCGATGGGAACCATCATCATCGCAGTCGCCGTATTGGATATCCACATCGAGAGAAATGCAGTTGCAACCATAAACCCAAAAATAAGCTTGCGTGAATCTGAACCCGCCTTATTAAGAATCGCGAGTGCAATTCGTTCATGCAGTCCCCAACGCTGCATGGACATCGCAATGATAAAACCCCCCATAAAAAGGAAGATGACCTTGTCAGCATACGGGGCTGTTGCCTCAGTGGCTGTCAGCACACCCAGGGCGGGAAAGAGCACAATGGGCAAAAAAGCAGTCGCCTGAATGGGGATTGCCTCTGTGATCCACCATATAACCATAAGGAGTGTGGATGCAGCGGTCGCCTGCACCGGGAAAAAGGCGGGGTCCATGGGCCAGAGAAGGATGACAAAGAATACCAGAACCCCGACGATTTTTCCGATTGTCTTCTTCATACAGGAAATGGTGCGTTCGTCTGATATAATTACATATCTTTTTTTTTAAAACGCAAAAAACAGGCTATTTTCAAAAATAAAGATGATTTATCCAAATTTTAAAAAATACATCCATTCAATCGGGGAAATTGTGTAATATTCGCTTAATTTGCCTTAATTAGCAAAAAATGCCCAAATTTAGGACAATACCATAGCAAAGTATATTTTGCGGCATAGAAAAAGCATAAACCCAAAGACCTTTTCCTTTGCGCGGACGTATCCACATTCAGGAAGTAATATGGAGGTACCTGCATTTGACTGGAATCCATATGAGAGAGTCAAGCCTGTCATCTGGGTAGCTCTCGTGGTTATCGCTGTAATTCTGGAGCTTTACTGCCACCTGATCCTGGGGATTTCCATCGTATATACCTCTTTTTCCTACATCGTGATTGCAATCGGCGGCCTCTGGTACAGGAAGGGAGCCATCTATATGGGTGCAACACTGGGAACTCTCCACATCGTCGACGGGTATCTGCTGACAGGCATCTTTGAGCCCGCCATCCTCATGCAGGGCCTCATGTATTTTGTGGTGGCAGTTATCATCTGGGGAATCTCCGGGATGGCAGAGAAGGAGCACTTTGCTCTCATTGGATATATCACCGAAACTGCACTCCGCCTGAAGGAGCCCTTACACGACATCAGCAAAAATCTGGAGGCAATAGCAGGCGAAGTCACTGACGAAGAGATACGTGCTCAGATTCTGGTGCAGGCATCCCATGCCGGACGGGCATCCGAGACCATCCGGGAACTGAACCATGACATCCTCCCCCAGACAACAGATATCCCTGATGCATACCGTGAATACCTCTCAAAATAACAGGACATCTCTGCCCCAACCCTTTTTTCAGATACCGAACATATCTTTTATAAAGGCCGGTACTGGCCAACGATACACATGAACGAACATACACTAATTCATATCACACAGGGCGGTCTGCGGCACATGAACCCGGTGACAGACGCAGCAATCCTTGAAGCAGGACAGGCTGCAGGCATCGGGACAGATAGCCTCATCATCGATGCCGGGGCTGGCAACGGGACAGCGCTTATCCTGCTTGCTGATACATACGGCTGTGCAGGATATGGCATCGACATACGGGAGGATGCCTGCCGGGCGGCCACAGCTGCAGCAGCCAGTGCAGGCCTGTCCGGGCGCCTGGAATTTGCCTGCGGCGATGCGGCGACAGCAGCACTCCCGGAGGAAACCGACCTTGTCATCGCCCTTGGATCTGTTGACTGCTGGGGCGGGCCTGATGAGGCAATTCGTGCCTGTGCTGAAATCGCCGGGGGGAACGGTTCCATCCTCTTTGGGGATCGCGTCTGGGAGGGGTCACTCACACCTCCTGAATTCGCCCGTGAATGGCCAGAGGTGCGGACCCTTTATGAACTAGTCTCTGCCGGGCGCGAAGCTGGCTTTAGGCCGGTATGGCTGTGGCATGCAACACCTGCAGACTGGGACCACTACGAGTCCGGCATCTGGACTCACACAGCCGCATGGTTGCGGGAACACCCCGACGCCACAGAATCAGTTGAACTTACGGCTTATTTTGATGCCATACAAGACGAATACATCCTCTTCGGACGGGAGAACATTGGCTGGACGATGATTCTCTTCAGTCCGGCCTGAATTCAAAAAAACGATACAACTGGAATAGAACCATGAATCGATACGCATTTGTCACCACCATACCCACTCAGACCGGGGGTCTTCAGCGTGGTGTCGCCATCATTACCGACCATAACGGCAATATCAACCGGATTCACTTTGACCGTGCCATCGACCCCCACACGGCCTTCTTTGAAGTGACCGCCACCCCTGAAAATTACGAAAGAATCCGTCAGGGACTCACGGATATCGGTTATCTCCAGACATCCCTTGAGACCTTCGCATCCCTGAAGATTCACATCTACCTACCACATGAATCAGGGGCCCTCAATAATTTTCTGACGATTACTACCAGAGCAGGAGCTCAGATCACATCCATCACCTTTGATGACGTGGGAATTCACCCCGACCGGGTCACCATAAACATGAGTGTCCGCGAGAGTGGCCCCGCCGAAGAACTCCTTGATGCGCTCAAATCACACTACCCAATCGAGGTGCTGGAGTTTGACAACACAGGCGAAACCCTCGATGACACGGTATTTTATCTCCGTTTTGCCCAGAAAATGCGGAAACTTATCGACACCAAAGACGATGATTTTCTTTTGCAGTTCCTTGGTGACATCAATCACACCGCTCAGGATCTGACCGCACGCGGCGAAGACCCAAAGACGGTGTTCCGAAATGTTCTGGAGGCTGGCGAATATATCGCAGCCACCTGCGGAGACGGATTTTATGCAGATATACAGATAATCACCCTCTCCGAAGAGGTGACACTCTACGCCATCCAGCTCCCCAGCGGTGGAAACATCTACCTTTTCCGGACACTGGATGGATTCCAGATGCTGGATACCGGATATGCAGTTTATAACCCGGACATGATGCAGCTCTTTGCCGCATACGGTCTGACGGTCACAGAAGAGCTGACCCGCATCATCACCTCCCACGGGGATGCGGATCACTGCGGAGCAGGTGGGTTCTTTGATGTGCCTGCCCTAATGCACCCTGCAACCCTGGAAATAATCCGGACCGGCAATCGTGCATGGGGGTCGCGGAGTGAAAGCATGGTGCTCGAAGAAATCTACACCACGATGATTGCCCTCTACTCCCGGTGGAATCCCCCGGCGGAGGAGAATATCCGCCTCATCAAACCGGAAACCGAAGAAAAACGCTCAATCTTCCCCATGGTATGCCGCCTCACCATCGGCGACCTTGTCTTTGAGGTGCTGGAGACACCCGGTGGCCACCAGGTGGGTGAACTCGTGCTCTACTGCCCGGAGGAAGGATACCTCTTCACCTCTGACAGTCTCATGAACTTTGCAAGCCTCACGGAAGAACGGCAGCGTTACAACTCCTATGCGGACTACCTTGTCACATCGGT
Organism: Methanogenium sp.; assembly: GCA_030595665.1. Classification (GTDB taxonomy): domain Archaea; phylum Halobacteriota; class Methanomicrobia; order Methanomicrobiales; family Methanomicrobiaceae; genus Methanogenium. The sequence continues at coordinate 45,464 of JAUVCV010000001.1, read as the reverse complement.
GAACGTCGATTCAGATCTTGCACGGGCTGAGCGGCGTGCCCTTTCCGGGCTTGCTCAGGATTTCACAGAAGAAACAGGGAGGCCATGCACTATTTTTGGCGGACACGGAGCAGTCTCGGATTACCATGAGGGCTCACTCAGGGTGAAGGGCACCATCGAGCACTACACCCATGCAGGCGGCAGAGAACTTCCTGAGGATACTCCCTGATGCGCACCGTCGCCGACCCGGATAAAGAGATTCACCGTATTGCGGTGGATATGGAGGCGGCGAATTCAAAAGGCGAACTGGGTGAGATTCTTGCCTGTGAGGTGAAACGGTTCAGCCGGTATGACCTCACAGTGATCGGTGCACGGGTCAGGCAGGAGGTGGACCTCCTGCCAAATCCCTACCGGGAGAAATTCCGCCCGTATGCGAATAAGTGGTTCTTTGGCCGCTACCATGAACTCCTGAAGTCCGACCGGGAAGGAGCATGGACACAAATGCAGGACCCCATCACAGACCATGAAACATTTGTGAAATTTTGCAGTATGATCCCGGGCGCCTGCCTCAGGGATGAACAGGATGCTCCTTACCCCGGAGAGAACGAGGCAATGTTACCGTTTTACCTGCTTTTCTATTACCTGCTCTCTGCGTTTGCAATGTATGTCTGTGACGAACCCGGCCATCCGGAGGGAACTCCGTTTCCCGGCGGATTTACGGTCCATAGAAAAAAGGGGAATTATTTCTGTGCTATCCGGGACAAGGAGGAGGAAATATGGCATTCGATCTGCAACTTCTGCCCGGCCCTGCAGGATCCGGAAAACCTCTGAAAACAGAGATTCAGGGAGGGAGAGACAGGACAGATCAGCCTGTAAAAGCCAGGATGACACGCATCACAAATCTTAATGGATCAGAGAGGGATGCGGTAACTTTAACACGTACCCGAATATATCTAAGGCGGGTAAAATATATGTCAGGAGAAGACTTCTTTAAACTGGCAACTGATGAACTTGACAGCCTCATCAATGCCAATACCGTAATGGGCGATGCAATTGATACCGGGGACAAGGTTATCATTCCTATCGCCTCATTCGGATTTGGATTTGGCGGCGGAATGGTAAAAGGAAACGGGAAAGATGCGACGAAGGGTGAAGGCAGCGGCGAAGGGGCCGGAGCCGGAGCTGGTGGTGGTGTCTCACCTGTGGCACTTATAATCCTGCACAAGAAACTGACGGGAATTGAGAGTGTTCAGGTGATCTCACTCAAGAAACACACCGCTATATCAGAGGCCATTGCCACAATCGGTGAGAACATCCTGCCGCAGGTGACAGAGACGCTGAAAGCGATGACAAAAAAGGCAGAACCGGAAAATACCCCTGAGTCCGAAGCACCAACTGAAGTGCCGGAAGAAACAGGCACCGCTTAACCGGAAAATTCCCAACCCTCTTTTTATGATATACGGGATTATTCTCACCGCAGCAGTGTTTCTCATTCTCTTTATTGCAGCCCTGCTCATAATTCTCTGGGCGGTGCCGGTGACCATCACCGGTCGGGGTGAACTCTGCCGGGATGCACCGACACTCCTCTTTGGGTTCTGTGTGGAGTGGGGGTTTGTCTCCCTGCATGCGAATGTACTGGATGGGTCCGTAATCGAGATCTCTCTCTTCGGGCGAACAGTCAAACGAGTCCTGCCCGATGAAAGCCCGGCAGAGTCCCCCGACAAAGAAGAGCAGGAATCCCCACAAGAAGGGGATGAGGAAAGAGAAAAAGAGAAAGTGGCACCTGATATCATTGGCATAGCAGATGCAGTACTGCCACAGGTTGGCCCTCTTCTGCACCAGATCGCAATCGATCATCTGCGGGCCAGAGTCCGGTTCGGGCTGGGTGATGCCGCCCTGACAGGTGAGGTGTTTGGGATTCTGATGGCCATCCGGGGTATGCTAATGGCGACAGGCGAACGGGTTTCCCTTGCAGCCGCTGCAGAATTCCATGACAACATGGTAGAAGGGGATGCAGAAGGGGCCATCCGGATTGTCCATCCCCTCTCCCTTGTACCACCGGTAGTCAGAATCGTCCGCCACCCCACGGTATGGAAGATGGTGAGAAGCAGATGAAGGAGAGAATAGGGATTGATAGCCCATACACACAGGACGGTGTGATCATCATTCCTGTATTCCGGAGCCGGGCCACGGTGTTTCCGGAAGGAGGCATGGGAGAAAAAGAACCGCTCGGCCTCCTGATACACGCGGGCACCACTTTCCGCATCATCTCGTTTACCGGATCATATGCATGGTGGGATGAACTCACGGATGCATATCCGGAACTGCAGACCCTGCAAATCGTGTTTCAGGAACAACCACCTGAAATACAAAATAAATAAGATACTATTTTATTTTCACTCAAACCTGAGTGCTTCAATCGGGTTGAGATTTGCTGCCTTCCATGCCGGATAGAGGCCGGATACGATGGTGACAAGGAGCCCGATACCCATCCCATATGGGATGTAGAAGAGCGTTTCCGGATTGAAAAGATAGGACGTGTCCTGCAACATGATGGAGATGGCAATGTAGCCGCCTGCAAAGGAGAGAATTCCCCCGATTCCTGAACCAATCAAACCCAGGATGAACGCTTCGTAAAGGAACATCCGCATCACTTCAAACCGTTTCGTCCCGATGCTACGGATAATGCCAATCTCTTTTATCCGCTCGGTCACTGACATCATCTGGACATTGAAGATGGAGACACCGGCAACGACAAGTGAGATACCACCGATTGCTGTCGTAAAGACCGAAATCTGGTTAAATGTCTCAACGATCATCTCAAGAATCATTCTGGTGTCGTATACCGTCACCTCGTCGTCGCGGCGATTGAGTGTCCGTTCCACCGCCAGTTTGACCGCATCGATGTCATTGATGTCACGTACCTTGACAATCACCTGGTCATAGTTATCCTGATCATAGGTCGTGGAATACCACCGTTCAGATACGATGAGTGCATTGTCCGGGTTAATGTCAAAGCCCATACCCTGTTCTTCAAGAATTCCTGTGATGCGTACGGTCTCGTTGCCGACTTTGACCCGGCTCCCGGTCTTCAGGTCATACTCATCTGCAAGCGTGGCACCGGCAAGGGCTCCGCTGGTACTGCGAGGGACGATACCCTCGGCAATATCAACCATCAAGGGAATTTGGTCCGGTCTGATGCCGTAAAGAGCTGCCACAGCCTTATCGGGCCCAATCTCAATTCTGTCTGCACCGGCATAGATGGGCACCGCCTCGTTGGGGGCAACCACCCTGACTATTTGCTGGAGCTGCCGGCCAGTAATAAGCGACTCAGTTGTCACCATATTCTGTCCTGGCTGCCCTACGACAGGTACAATGATGACCGAATCACCAACCGTCGAGAGGGAGTCAGTCACCGAAAGGGTAAGCGAACTGCCGAGCATGCCCATGGAAGAGATCGCAACCACACCTATAACAATGCCTGCAGCCGCTAAAAACGAACGAAGCAGGTTGAGGCGTATGTTGCGTTTGGCGATTTCGAAGAATATCATGCAACCTTCCCGTCCACAATGGTTATCGTCCGGCTCGCATAGGCCGCGACGTCGGCATCATGCGTGACCATGATGACGGTCTTTCCCCGGCGGTTCACTTCTGAAAGCATGTCCATGATCAACCGTCCGGTTGCCTGGTCCAGATTGCCTGTCGGTTCATCACAGAGCAGAATTGCCGGGTCGTTGATAAGTGCCCGGGCGATGGCCACCCGCTGCTGCTGCCCGCCGGAGAGCTCCTTCGGTTTGTGTGCGAGCATCTGTTCTGTCAGACCAACCTTCAGCAGGAGATCCCGTGCACGGGAATTGCCCTTTACTGCCTGCCGGCTCTTGAGAATCATGGGATACTCCACATTCTCAAGAACAGTTAAGAGCGGAATAAGATTGAACTGCTGGAAGATGAACCCGATGCGATCCCGCCGAAGTTCAGTAAGTTCATCATCCGAGAGCGTCCGGGTGTCACGCCCATCAATATAGAGATCTCCTGACGTCGGGACATCCAGACTACCGATGAGATTGAGAAGGGTGGATTTCCCGGAGCCGGACGGACCCATGATCGCGATAAACTCACCCGGCATCACCGAAATGCAAACACTGTCCAGTGCCACTACGTCACCAAAGGGAAGAGAGTAGACCTTTGTTGCCTCTTCCAGACGGATGACAGCATCCTCCGGAATCTCCCCGTTACAAACCGGTGCACTCACTTCTTCTTCCATGAGTTGTAGATGACGCCGGCAACAACTGCCGCACAGATAATAACGACCACAATCCAGACAAAAGGCAGATCATCACCCGCAACCGGGCTTTTTTTGTCAGTAACCGCAGCGGAATCCAGAGGAAGGGTGAGCTGTGATGAGTAGAGGTTTCCGTCCTTGTCTTTGTAGTTCGTGATTAACTGGACATTCTCTATACCCTGTTCAGCTGAGAAGGTTACTTCAAAGCTCGCAAAGTCATCCGGTTCAAGTGCACCGACCACATAGGAACGATACGGATCCACAGGAACAGCAGGTGAACCAGTGGTGACCTGAACTGATTTCGCATCTTCCAGTCCTGCATTGGTGACGTCACCGGTGACAATATAGTGATCTCCTTCCGGAGTGACCACAATATTGTTGAGAACAGTCTCCGCCTGTTTCCGGTCGATGCCAAAAGTGACCGGCACGGAGGTGGAGACTTCATGGTCATTCATCCCGTTGCGGTAATGGATGGTAAATTCCATCGCATTTTCAGTATAAGGGGTGACAGAAAAAGTCGCATCAGCCGCCTGATCGGGGATAAGGGTGCCAATGAAGTGTGAAGTTTCGGTCGTCTCAAACCCATTCAGCATCGGGGTGATTACAACCCCGTTCACCGTGTTTTCCCATGGGTTTCCCACCATGATGGTGACATCTTCCTTTTTGCCGGATGTAAACGCATCAGGCCGGTCAGTCACCGAAACCGAGAGTCCCGTGTTCTCCACTTTGACCGGAACACGGTAGCGCAGACTGGAGGCGTCACGCAGATCAAGGTAGAAGAGCGGATAGTAGATGCCATCCGCTGCATCTGCCACTATCGTAAACGTGAACTGCAGGCTATTACCCGGTCCGATGGAGCCGACTGAGCCATAATTCTCGTCCCCCATGACATCCAGTTCACTGGGATATAGTTTTGCCCGTGCTATTGCAACCGATGTTGTGCCGGTGTTTGTCACCGTGACCTTAACCATCCCGCTGTCGCCATACATGAACACACCAGGGTCAATGGTCACATCAGTGACACCAAGCTGGCCCTCAACTGTTGTTGAAGAATCAGCCGCCATTGCCGGGACAATACAGAGTCCCAGCAGAATACAACAGACATATAATATATATCGATATTTCATTCAAATCACCCAATGTACGGAAGGAATGTAATCAAACCGTAGATCACAACTGGAATGCCAACGGTGATCAACGCGTCTCGCCCTGAGATACTCCTCGCTTCCTGCATCCCGAATACCCAGATATTTGCGCTCCAGATGACAAAGATGAGGGATACGACACCTGCTATCATCATGGAAGGGACGGACATAAGTTCTGATATGGCAGCACTGACCTGCATCGGATCCGATACTGGCCGGATGGTGACACCGGAGAGATATAAATAAATGATAGTCCCGGAGAGGACGCTCCCGAATACCATCGGAAGGGTACCGTACCCGGTCACCACAAGCGTGCGCTGGAAATCCCCTTTCCCACCCCGCAGGGCAGATATGCCATGGAAAATGGCAGCAATGATCACCCAGAAAATAAGAGCACCGATAAATGCCGAGACAACAGCGATGCCAGTCATCAGTGTTTCCATCCCTGCAATCTCAGCAGGCATCATCACCATTGTTGCTGATGATACATTCGCAGCAGAGAGAGCGCTCAAAATTCCATAAATCATTACAATCAGAAGAGGCATTTTCAGGCCTGGTTTATCCCCCACAATGCGGCCGGAAAAGAAGGCCGCCGGCCGAAGTAAAATATCGGCAATATTCATCATGATACTCATTGATACTCCATACTAACTAATATATTCACAGGGCGGGACGGTCGTAATGAATCGAAGACAGATACCAGGGCTCGCAGGCATCGGGATATTCATAACCATCTTTCTCGCAGTTTTCACCCCACTCTTTCTTGCACTCATCGCTGGCTGCTCCATCGGTGCATTCCTCGTATATGCCGCGTTGCAGGCAATACCAGCAACGTACGATGATCTCTGAAGCGGGTGCATCACAATTCATTTGTCCTCCTCCCCAAATATGAAGAGTTCATCCCTCAACAGCCCTCCCAAAAGGATGCAACCGGTACGGACGGTGAGGGAAAATTATGATGACATATATTGTACACCTGTCTCCAACAGCCCACTCAGAAATGCAGAAAAAAAAGGAACATAAGAACCTTTGAAAGCCGTAATTCCATCGTGTCTATTTCAGACCTGCTGCCCGCATTGCAGCAAGGCGCACCACTGACTCAGGGATGCCTTCGTAGCGTCTTCCACCTGTACATTCCCCATCAGACCCGTCACAGGTTCCACACATCGAACAGGTCTTCGGCACATGGATGGGGACAATCTTCTCAAAGGGCACATCATTGAATGCAAGCTGCATCGGGCCGTCAACTTCTGTTATCGTGCAGGGAATCCCCTGCCTCTCCAGCAGAGAACATATGTCACGAATGACCTCCTGCAGCGGGCGTCCGGTATCAGAACAAAGAACAACGGAGGGTATCGGCCCGTCCGGCCGCTGCCAGGTGATGGTGACGCCCACTGCGGCACCGAAGGTCTCGTCCACCCATGCAAAGACAAGGTCACGCACTTCCCGGAATCCCTCGATGATATCGATCTCATCCCCCACAAATCGTGAGGGATCGGAAATCGGGTGGTCAATCACCCGGCGGGCAGGCGGCAGGACAGGGCATGTACCCGAACAGTCACAGAGCCGTGCAACGGTGTCAAACCGCCGGTCCATGAATTTTCCCAGTGATTTCGGTGCATACCCTTCCATGGGAATGCCCATCTCTTCCACCACCTGTACGGTATATTTGCTCATTGACGAACTGGGATAGTTACCTGCCGAGAAGGCAGCATACCGGTCCCCATAGCGGGCATTCAGATATGCCTCGGCCATCTGTGACCTGCCTGCATTATGATTGCAGACAAAAAGAATCTCCTGTGTCATGCCTGTATATCTCCCATATCTATGACTCCATGGTATCATTATCTCTATCTTTCTCTGCTTCCGTCGGCCCGGCACTGCCAAAGAATGGATCGATATGTACCAGCACATCCACCACACCTTCCACCTCCACTTTCAGACGGTCGCGGACCCGGTTGCCGATGAGATGACCCTCACGGACGGTGATCTCCGGGTCGACCACTACATGCAGATCACAGAATATTTCGCCTGGTTTCCCGCGGCAACGGAAATCATGGTAGCTGTGGACGCCTTCTGTTGTCTGCATAATCGCATCGATTTTGTCATAATCCACAGGAGCGGATGCGTCTGCGAGTACCTCCAGCGCATTATAGAGAATTTCCACCCCCATCTTTGCAATGAGAACGGCAATCCCAAGTGCGATAATCGCATCGGCGACCGGATACCCCAGACAGACGAAGACAAAACCACCCAGAACAGAGAGCGAAACAAGGATGTCACTTGCGGTGTGCTGTGAATCAGCCAGCAGAAATGAACTATTCTCTTCTCTGCCCACGCGGCGTTCATAGAGGGTGATGGTGATATTCACACAGATGGTGGCGACCATCACCGCAACGGTAAGCGGTGTTATATCAGGAACACTCCCGGAGAAGAACCGTCCGAAACCCTCGTATCCGACAAAGGCCGCGGTGATGAGAAGGAGTGTACCGACCACCATAGTGCCGATGGTCTCAAACTTACCATGTCCATACTGGTGCCGGCTGTCCGGGGGGGCATCAGCGACGTAGATACTGATAAGGCCCACGATGTTTGAGATCGAATCAAAGAGGGAGTGGACCGCATCGGCAACCATACTTACAGAGCCTGCAAGTGCTCCGACGATCCCTTTTGCAATAGAGACACAAAGGTTCAGGAAAAAGGTGAGAATGAGAGTCTTACGGACACGCTGGTAATTCACAGATTATCAGAATATTTCTGAATCGGCATCAGATAAGGCTTTCTCACGGTGCAACGCAGAAAATCCAGTACAGCCGAAAGGAACGGAGAATTATGTATTTCAGCCCGGCCCATCCCCCGAGCGCCGGTGTGGCGGCAGGTCTGCCGGTATGCATGAGCCATCATCAGGGTCGGTGTGGATGAGCACATCTGCGATGCCTGTATACTTATCTATGAGGCGATCATGCACCAAATCCGCAATATCATGCCCACCCCGCACGGTGATTCCGGCATCAACAATGATGTGGAGATCACAGTAGATTTCTCCGGGTTTACCGCGGCACCGGATCTCATGATACCCGACAACACCGGGAGTGTCCATAACTATAGCAGAAAAAGCTTCATAATCAACATCAGGCGGGATGTCGGTGAGAACACCCGTCGCATCTCTCACCACTTCCACACCCATCCTCCCGATTACCACTGCAATGAGAAGACCGACCACAGCATCAGCTGCCGGATATCCCAGACGAATAAAGAAAAAACCGACGAGGACAGATACCGAGACTGCTACATCACTGAAGGTGTGCTTCGCATCAGCGAGAAGAAAGGCACTCCCCTCTTTTTTCCCCACCCTGTGTTCATACCAGGTTACCCCAAGGTTGATACTGATGGTGGCAAGCATCACCAAAACGGTGAGGAGAGTTATCTCCGGCACTGCTCCCGAAAAGAAACGACCAAATGCCTCCCAGGCAACGATGCCTGTCGTAATGAAGAGGAGAGCACCGACAAATAAAGTCCCCATGGTCTCATACTTTCCGTGGCCATAGGGATGTTCAATATCAGGGGGCATGTCAGAGAAGCGGATGGCAATCAGACCAACAATGTTTGAAACAGAATCAAAGAGCGAATGGACTGCATCTGCGACCATACTTACAGAGCCTGCCCACGCACCCACCACGCCCTTTGCAACAGAAACAGAAATATTCAGGATAAGGGTGATGATGAGCGTGTTCCGTACGTTTTGATAATCCACCGACAATCAGGATACCTTAGGAATCCAGCATCCCATAATGCTTTCTCAAAAAATCTCCGACCATCGCCGTTCAGTATCACCAACATCAGGATAATGAATTAGCCTCTTTATCCTATCCACCAGACAAGGGATTTAACATATGAACAGTCCGGAAACGAGACGGAACTATCCAGAGAAAAGGAAAGAATATCTCCCATGTGTCTGAATGCAGTGATCTTCGATTATCTATTCATTCCCGCCGGGACTCTTCGGTACATATAGTCACCTGCAAAAAACGGGACACGGATTACGTATGCCCGGAGCGGTGCAGATTCACATCTCCGCAATCCGGAAAACATGAAGCAATGACCCCCGCCAGGGTCTGACAGAGTCTGCGGCATCCATCCAGTCCGTCAGCACCCGACACACCGGGGACAGGAATATTCAGGATGATCACCTCCTCTGCAGCAGGAAGACGGTATGCACTCTCCCGCACAGAGGGCGAAAGAAATACAATGGTGTCGTATGCTGTTTCTGAACAGGACCCGAGGGATCGGGGATGATGCGAGGACAGGTCAATTCCCCTCTCCCGCATCACAGCCACCACACCCAAATCCACGGCGGAGGGAAAGATACCTGCACTTTCTGCCAGGTACTGATCACCTGTAGCTGCATTCAGAATGGCTGCAGCCATCGGGGAACGGACTGAATTATACGTGCAGACAAAGAGAACACGATGTGGTTCAGGAGTCATCATTAACACCAAAAAATGATTAGTCTGAAAGAGCAGCGATGCGCCGCATCGCTTCTTTCAGCCGGTCGAGGGATGCCGCATAGGAGAGGCGGGCCCACCCGGGGGTGCCAAAGGCGGTTCCCGGTGTCACGGCCACATGAGCGTCTGCAAGCCATTGGGCAGACACTGCCAGATCATCTCCCCCTGTCTTCACATAGGCATAGAAGGCACCCTCTGCAGGTGCGGTTTCATAGCCCATCTCATGCAGGGCACCGATGAAATATTGTCGGCGGGTGTCAAACTCACACCTCATCTCTTCAACGCACTGCTGGTCACCGGTGAGGGCTGCCACTGCCCCGTGCATCGCAAATGTTGCCGGGTGACTGATCGTGTGCTGCTGCACTTTGATCATCTGTTTTGCCACGGGCACGGGTGCTGCTGCATAGCCAATCCGCCAGCCAGTCATTGCATAGGCCTTGGAAAAGCCGTTTACGGTTATTGTCCGATCTGCCATGCCATCAAACGACCCGATGGAGACATGTTTCTTCCCATAGATGAGCTTCTCGTATATCTCGTCAGAGAGGACGTAACAGTCGTTGTCTACGGCTGCATCAGCAATCAACCGGAGGGACGCATCGTTCATCACCGCACCCGACGGGTTGGACGGGCTGTTGCAGACGATCATCTTTGTCTTTGGGGTGACTGCCTCAAGGAAACTGTCGTCCACCTGGAAGTCGCTCTCACGGACTCTGCAATGAACCGGTGTTCCACCCGCAAGCTGCACACAGGGCTCATAACTAACCCACGAAGGGTCGATTATGACAACTTCATCACCGGGGTTAAGGACAGCCTCCATTGCTTCATAGATGGAATCCTTTGCTCCGCAGGCAACAACGACCTGTCCCGGTGTGCAGGGGATACGATTCTCAGTCTCCAGTTTCGTTGCGATCGCCTCACGGAGTGCCGGGATGCCCGGGGACGGGGAATAGTGGGTCTCCCCGCGTTCCAGTGCATCGATGCATGCCCGGGTGATGTGAGCGGGGGTCGGGAAATCGGGTTCTCCAATGGAGAGGCCGATGACATCAATGCCTGCCGCCCGCATCTGTGCTGCCCGGTCAGATATCTCTATGGTGGCAGACGGTGCGATGTCTGCCACTTTCCGGGAGAGAGATTTCATGCTAACCGCTGAACCAGTTTAATTGCCGATTCAACCGCACGGCGGGCGTAATCGATTCTCTGGTGTGCCTCAAGGCGGGACATGCCCGGCCCGGAGATGCCGAGGGTAACCGGCTTGTTGTATTCAAGGGAAAGGTCAATTATTTTCCGGGCGGCGTGCTGGACGACGATCTCGTCGTGCTGGGTGGCACCCTCGATAACGCACCCGATGGTCACAACAGCATCGACATTTCCGTCTTCGAGTATCTTTTTGATGGCAAGCGGCATGTCATAGGCACCGGGCACATAGAACTTCTCAATCACTTCTGCACCGAGGAACTTTGCATGTTCTTCGGCTTCTATTTCCATCATATAGGTCAGGTCGCGGTTGAATTCTGCGACAACAAATCCGAGTTTAATTACCATTTTCTCTTCAGCTCCGTATCGTATATTTCAGGTAAATACAGATTGGCACTTATCCCATAAAAGTGATGCTTCCCGAAAGTGAGGAGGACGAACACCCTGAATCAAAGTGGACAAATTCACTTCCGGCAGATTTCACATAGCATCGCCTCCGAAATATCTAACGAATGGACGAATGGGCCAGTGGCGTGAACACGGGATTTTAAAAAAGTATTAATGCCGGGCCGGGCCCGCGTCCTCGAATCCCTGACGCTGGCCGGTGCCGGCCTCTTTGATCAGTGCGTCAGGCCGGAGAATCAGTTTCACCGTGTTCTCCGCATGTTCCCGGGCCCGCCGTTCCGCCAGCCAGGCGAGCTCCGCGTCATCTTTTGCCTCGTCCTCGTGGACAAAGACCTCAATGATGTGATGATTGGTCATCAGCTGGCACTGGATCAGACCCTGGGACGCCTCATGTGCACAGAGGCGGTCTTTCTCCTGACCGCCCGGCATCCCGAGGGCCATGACGATGTCACAGCCCCGTTCCTCGATGAGAATCTTTGCAGCGACCGGGAGGTCTTTGACACCAGGCACGGTGTAGCGCTCGATGGCAACGGACGCATGGCGTCTGAGCTCGTCCACCGCGACAGCGCCCATGTTTACACGGGCGAAGGTGGTGTCAGCGACCCCGACTTTCATGCAATAAGCACCTCGCAGGCGGCAGAGACACCATCGCCCTTGAGGGTGTATCCTGCTGCTTTGAATGCGCCCTGCACCATTGCAAGGACGGCAAGGATTTCAGGAGCACCGGTGGCACCCATTGTACCAATACGGAATATCTTCCCCTTTATGTGGTCCTGACCGCCGGACACCTCAATGCCGAGGTCTTTTACTTTTCCGCGGATAGCATCGTCCGTGATACCCTCAGGGTAACAGATCGCTGTTGCGGTATTGGAGTAGGAATGCAGGGCATCCGGCTGTGCAAAGAGTGAAAGACCCCATACGTCTGCTGCCGTGCGGACAGCTTGTGCCATCTGGCGGTGGCGTGCAATCCGGGCCTCCATGCCTTCCTCGAGTGCAATGGCACAGGCCTCACGCAGGGCGAGGTAGAGCGGCACAGCGGGGGTGAAGGGAGTCTGGTTCTTGGCAGCACTCTTCCGGTATGCCGGAAGGTCAAAGTAGAACGGTGGGTTTTCACACTGTGCGTCCCATGCCTTCTGGGAGATAGAGAGTGCCGCAAGTCCTGCAGGTGCGGCAAGGCATTTCTGTGAACCGGTGATGGCCACATCCACTCCCCACTTGTCGGGATATACTTCATCCGCACCGATGGAGGTGATGCCGTCCATGATGAAGAGAGCACCATGCTTCTGTGTGAGGCGCCCGACCTCTTCTGCCGGGTTCAGAATGGCAGCAGAGGTCTCATTGTGGACGAGGGTGACGACTTCTGCGCCTTCTTCGAGTGCCTGTTCCAGTGCTTCGAGAGGCAGAGGCGTACCCCAGTCAGAGGTGAGTGCAACAGGGTCACCGTAGCGCTGGCTCACCTGATAGAGACGGTCACCAAACTTACCGTTGACCAGGCATGCAATCTTCTTGTCCTGGCAGAAGTTCGAGATGGCTGCTTCCATACCGGCTGTTCCGGAACCGGTGATGGTCAGGAGATCGTTTTTGGTGCAGAAAATCTCCTTGAGCATCGCGGTCGTCTCTTCGACGACCTGCCCGAACTCTGCACCACGGTGATTCATTGCCTGGCGTGCCATTGCAAACCGTACCCGTTCCGGCATTGGGACTGGGCCCGGCATCATAAGAAGTGATTCATTTTGCATATTGATCAGTGGGATAAATTTTAGCGGTTATGCCATATGGAGGTTATGCAGGATATGTCAGATGCATGGCAGATTCAGGCCACCCGGGGACATAAAGATCACAGGCCGCATTACACTGGCGCCACCTGTGTCATAACTCATCCCCGGATAAATCGGTATCATATCCGACAGGGAAAGGGACATACTGTCGCACCATCATTTCCCGCACCAGGACAGGTATGGAAGCATCCTGCAGAAAATCAGGTGATACGCTGCAGGACGGATGGTGCATCCATCCATTCATACAAATAATTGCTTTGATAAATTACCCAGTCTCGCAGTCCGGGTGTGCAGCGCAACATCTGCATATCCTGTGCTGCCAGGCATACGGGATGGAATACACACCTCAGGGCACCTCACAACACACAACACACCCCTGTATATTATTTACAGGACCGGGACTTCCCGGCAAACGGTGCCCTGACGTCTCCTGGCGCACTTTTCTTCACATCTCAGAACTCCAAAGTCAATCTCTTTATGCAGAGACTTCGATACACTCTGGCAATGGCAGATGTAGCGGTAATTGCCGGATCGGCATCAGACGGAGAAATCGTGAGCAAAGCAACAAGTGTACTCGAAGAAGAGGGCATCACCTATGACTTTCAGGTACTCTCTGCACACCGGAACCCGGAGGAACTGTCCGCATACGTGAAGAATTCAGAAGCACGGGTCTTCATCACGGTTGCGGGACTCTCTGCTGCACTCCCGGGGGTTGTTGCATCCCTGACCGAAAAACCGGTAATCGGTGTGCCCGTTGCGGCAGGGACCCTCGGTGGACTTGACGCACTTCTTGCAATCGCCCAGATGCCCCGCGGTGTCCCGGTGGCCTGTGTCGGTATCGGAAATGGGACCAATGCCGCCCACCTTGCGGTGCGTATCCTGAAGGCATAATCCCCGTTTATCATTCAAAAGCAGTCTCTACGGGTTATATCCTCCGGAAAAAACGTGCACAATAAAATTCATTTATACCCGTATGCACCCCACGCATCTATAGATGCGACCGGAACTCTGGAGCCTGGCGGCAGGAATTCTTATCATTACTCTCCTCATCCTGCCCGTGGCCGCGGCTGAGACCGAAGGCCAGGATCAGATCGTCTATATCAGTTCATACGGCCCGAGCTACATCTGGAATCAGGAGATTGAAGCAGGCATTGAGGCGGCCATCGCAGATTCCGAACACACACACCTCCAGTTATCCATCGAATATCTGGACACAAAGGTCATCAGTGATGCAACCCATTTCGAAAATCTCTACCAGACCTTCGCCCATAAATATGCAACCGCGAGCCCGGATGTCATCATCGCCTCTGACGACTCCGCCCTTCTCTTTATGGATGAATACGGTGACCATCTTTTTCCGGGAGTCCCGGTCGTCTTCACAGGGATAAACAATGCATCCAACCTGCCGGAAACAGGTGAGGATACGTCATTTTATATTGGGACACTGGAAGAAGTGCCCTTGCAAAAGATGGTCGATGTGATCCGGGTAATCAACCCCATGACTGACACCATCTACGTCATCCTGGACAATACCTACACCGGCCGTGCCATCCGGAAACAGATCGATGAACAGGCCACCGAATATACCGGCACCATCACCTTCCGTTACCCGGAGGCGGATGCCAACATCAATGGAATCAGTGCAGACCTGGCAGACCTGCCGGAGACGGCAGCCATCCTGATCCTCACCTACTACCTGAATGACCAGGGCCTCACCCCCTACCATATTGATGAGATCTCAATTGAACTCTCTGCGGCGAGTCCCGTTCCCATCTATTCCACATCAAGTATGTTCAATAACATTGGTGTGGTCGGCGGGGTGCAGATCTCCCCTTATGACCTGGGCTACGATGCCGGTAGCCAGGCCATATGGGTGCTTGATGAGGCGCCGGCCCGGGAAACAGATCCGATCATCTACACCGCGAATATTACACCCGTCTTTGACTATAACGAATTGCAGCGCTTCGGGATACCGGAATCAGCCCTGCCGAAAGGTTCAACCATTATGAACCGGCCGCCAGACTTCATCACCGTTGACCGGGGGATTGCAATTGGCACCATTGCGATTGCATTTATCCTCGGCATCCTTGTGCTTCTCCTCATCGTCCAGAATGTGGCACTCACAAAGACCCGGGCACTGCTCACGAAAAATGAACATCTCTACCGATCGGTAGTGGAGGGTCAGACCGAGATGATCACCCGGTTCCGGGTCGACGGCACCATCATCTTCATCAATTCCGCCTATGCACGCTACTTCGGTCTGAACCAGGATGCAGCCAAAGGGATGAAGTTTCGTGCCCGGATATATGAGGCCGACCGGAACCGGGTCGCGGCGCACTTTGCTGCCCTCCGTTCCGGTAGTGCAGACCAGATAATTGAACAGCGCATCGTCCTGAACGATGGCAGTATCCGCTGGCATCGCTGGGATGATCATGCCATCTCTGACAAAGACGGGAAGGTGACCGAATACCAGTCCGTTGGTATGGATATCACCGAACAAAAAGAGGCAGAAGTAAAAATTCAGGACTCACTGCAGGAGAAGACTGTGCTCCTGCAGGAGGTTCATCACCGGGTAAAAAACAACCTCGCGGTCATCTCCTCCATGCTTGAGATGCAGGCGATGAAAGAAGAGGAAACAAATCCCTATGTAGCAACCCGGATACGTGATGCCGAAGGCCGCATACGCTCTATGGCTGCAGTCCATGAAGAACTTTACCGGTCAGACTCCTTTGGAGCAATTGACACAGAGTCCCACTTCGAACATCTGGCCCATGACATCATCAACACCTTCCCGGATGCGGCAAAGGTCAGCCTGAGGATAAAGGTAGAGAACTGCAGACTCACACTTGATAAGGCGATTCCTGTGAGCCTCATCATCAATGAACTCCTCACAAATGCGATGAAGTATGCCTTTGCGGGTCAAACAGAAGGTATAATCACAATACAAATGCAACCTGATGGTGCAAGAGCTGTGCTTATTGTCAGTGACAATGGGATTGGGTTTCCGGATGGGTCCGAACCGGAACAGACTGCATCTCTTGGAATACGGATGGTAAAAACGTTCGTTGAGTACCAGCTTGACGGCAGCTACGAGATAACAACGGGTCCCGACGGGACTGCATGGACAATATGGTTTCCACTTGACACCAGATTATTTCAGAAACAGCCAGAGGAGAACAGATAGATAATGGATGAGGATGAGAAACGGCGCTCCGTCGGGATTGTTGAAGACGAGGGAATGATTGCAATGCTCCTGCGTGAACTCCTGACACGGGAGGGATTTGACGTCGTCTGCACAGTGAAGACCGGCCAAGAAGCAGTGAACTGCGTACGGGAGATGACCCCGGAGATCATGCTGATGGATATCAACCTGGATGACGATATGGACGGCATTGAGGCAGCAACCCTAATCAGGGAGTTTTCCAACATACCCATTATATTCCTCACCGCATATACAGACTCCCGGACAAAGGAACGGGCGGAGAAAGTGAGACCATATGCCTTCCTTTCGAAACCAATCAACAAACAGCTGCTCATCTCTACCCTGACTCAGGGGATCACCGGGTAAGCGGGCAATACGTTCAACATATTATTTTGTCACCCTCCACCCACCCAATTTGCCCTCCTGCGTAGGGGAATCGGGGAATAAAGCGGGCGTATTTTTCAATCGTATTTACTGTTGGAAAAATACGGTCACAATGCCATTTATTTGCTGAAAATACGGATTATTGCAGACTAATAAGCACCCGTTATTTGTGAATATTTTAGGAGGACGTATGGGCTGTATCGACTGAGAACTGCCCCATCCGGCCCACTGTGTGGATGCATATTTTTGGGGCAAAGATCGCCCGGATCGTCCATTTAAACAATATTTGACATTAGATGTCCGAAATTAACCAACATATCATCTATTTATGTTCGCTAATTTCACAGAGGAGTTCTACAGATCATACTATTGAGAATCCCAAATAATTCCCACACACATGAACTCAAAAATAAAATTGAAAAATAATTCGGCCAGGGGTGTCTCTAAATTCTCTATTTATTACTTTTATACACGTTCACGCCAATCTTGACATCTTCTGTGTCAGGAAGGGAGACGTTACCCTCGGTTGATGCAATTGTGATGGATTTTCCTGATTTTGATGGACCAAAATCCTTAGATATATCAATTTTCATCGTAAGAATGGTGCCTTCAAGAGTCATCTCTATGTTTTTCATGTTTTGGATTATGACCCTTTGATACATGACCTTTTCTATTTTGGACGTGCCAAACGCATTTTGAAAAAATGCAGGGGGAAGACAGGAACGCTACAGAACCATCCCGGCCACCACAAAACAATGACAAACGTAAATCACCACACCGTCTTCAGCCCAGTTCCCGTCTCCTTCAGAGGCAAAGTCCGGGAGAAGGTGTGCTGGGCGGCAAACCCGGTGCAGTGGCAGGCATGCAGCGATTCAAGGCCCATCTCCTCCAGTGCACGGGCCGTTTTATCAATTCTCTCCTGATCGGCGTACATCAGGTGCAGACCCCCGATGACTGAACGGATACAGTTTTCACCACAGACCTTCCGGGCATGGTCAATGATATTTATGATGCCCGAGTGCGAACAGCCGCTGATTATAACGAGGCCCTCATCACTTTTGTACGCAAGCGCGGTATCATCGATGATGTGGTCCGGTGCGTTGGTGCCATCCGGGAGCGTAACCTCTGCGTTCGGGGCAAAGTCCTCCCAGGCATGCACCCGTGGGATCTCACCGAGGAATACCAGCCGGTCGGTAAGCCAGACCGGCTCCTTTGAGAGCTGCACGGGACCAAACCGGGCAAGAATATCCGCACTATAAAGCGTGCCAATCTCAGAGGAACCGGGGCGCCTGCGGGGCCGGTAGACATCCGGGTGGGAAAGGAAGATCGGGTGCCCACGTCCGTCGCCCTCGGTCGTCTCATTCCCGAGTTCCGGTAGCAGTGCCTGCATGCCCCAGGTATGATCCAGATGCCCGTGGGAGAAGATCACATGCGTTGCATCCGCAGGTTCAATGTCCATCCGCCGTGCATTATCCATAAACACACCGGAGAATCCGGTATCAAAAAGCACCCGCACATCCCCGTCCCTGATATATGCAGAGAAACCAGATTCCGAAAGGAGATACCGGTCGGTAAAAGACCTGTTATCAACCAAAATTGTGCATTCCATTGCCATTGTCCTGATATTTGCAGGTCAGCATCTTAAAAGAAAGGTTTGAGCTAAAAACAGGGGCCCGGACACGGGTAAAACAAAATATCGTAAGAGACTCAATTCAGACATTTTTGAACACAGGATGCTTCAGAAGCGCTCAGCGATCCTCACCATGCAAAAACGGCTGTTCATCCATCCAATGTGATGCATCCACAAAAACCGCAAAATAGAGAAATGTCCCATTCATTGCATCATAAAGACCGATGAAACCGACATCGCACCAAAGCAGACGAGAATGAAAATGAGGACATACAGGACAACATGGTAGAGATGCATCTCAGAAAATGGCAGGGTGCCGGCGTTCTGCCGCAGAGCCGTCCGGTAGGCATCATAGACACCGGCGCAGAGGATAACAAGACCCGGAACAAGAAATAAATATAGACCGGATATTGTTGCGACCAGCACAAGGAGGCCCTTTTTGTACTGCCCGTTATAGACCTGCCCGAAGCCAGGGAAGAAGAACGAAAGCACAACTGCCGCATGCACATTTTTATGTGGGGGAGGGAGCGCAGACTCCTCCCATTTCCTGCAGGACGGACAGAGTCCGGTCATTCCTCCGGGAAGCGGGTTCCCACACACCGGGCATACCCGTATCTTCTCTGGCATATTTCCTGTGTCCCCCTGTCTGGTAACCTGTTATTATCTTCCCGGCAGGTATACCTTTCTCTTAAAAAACCGGGTTCCTCGCACTCAGGCGATATGATATCCGGAATGGGGAATCAGCATCTCAAACCTGGCTCCCTCACCGGGTTCTCCACATTCACGGATTGAAATGCCGGTGATCTCCAGGATTTCACGAGAGAGAAATAAACCAAAACCGGTGTTTTTACCAAATCCACTGGCGAATATCTGCTCTTTGAGTTCAACAGGGACACCCCCCCCGTTGTCTTCAACCATAAGTATCCCCCCTTCTTTGGTATCAGTAAACCGTATGCCAATAGCGGACGTGTCGGTCCCGTGACGGACCGCATTATCAATGATATTAAAAATGACATTCCCAAACATCGGGTCCGCGTAGATGTCCAGCCCATCACATGCACAGTCAATAGTAATGCCATTTTCCCTGAACTCCGTTGCTGCTTTTTCAGCAAGGAGTGAAACATTCTGCCACTCCGGATCCGCCTCCCCAAGACCCTGATACTCCTGAGTGAAACGGATCTGGCGTTCAATGGTGCCTGCAGAGGATATTATTCGCCCAATGGTCTCTGCAAGCCCACTGTTCCCATCCAGATAACCATCCATCTCCAGCAGTTCACCCGCAAGCATGATGGCGCTCACCTGGTTGAGGATATCATGCCGGGTTATTGATGCGAGCAGATTGAGTTTTTTATTTGCCCGGTGAATGGCGGCCTGATAGTTGGTGAGATCCGTGATATCGATATTGACACCGGCTATGACCACGGCGGTCCCGTCCGGAGCGATTTCAATGACCCGGCACATCACCCGGATCCACCGCCATCCGCCTCCGGGGATGATAATACGGAACCGTCCCTCACCTGAGTCCTCTATCCCCAGGACAAGGGACTCAACCATCTCCCGGAATTCCGGGAGATCATCGGGATGCACCCGCGTCTGCAGATACCCAAACATCTCCCCGATTCCGGAAAACCGGCTGTCAGGCGCAAAGACTACTCCCCCATCTGCCCCGATAGCAGTCCCGTCAGGGCCTGCACGGTAGTACCAGGTCTCAATATCCGCGCCTTCAACCGCAACATGCAGACGGTCACGGTGTTCACGAAGATCCCGTTCCAGTTCACGTTCGCGGGTGACTTCAATTGCTGACTCAATCACCCCAAGGATGTTTCCGTCACCCCAACTGACCGGATGACACTGCACCTGCCAGATACGATGGTCTTTGTCGATTATCTCTGATGCTCGCACCGGCCTTTCGGGAGTAGTGCCGGAGAGTGTGAGAGGACAGCCATGGCAGGGGGTGGGACTGCCATGGAGGAGTTCATAGCAGTGCACCGGGCCGGGTCTTCCTGCAGCATCGGTATCCACAGGCTGTCTGTTGACCCAGAGAACCTGCATATTCTGGTCAAGGAACATCATGGTCCCGTACATCCCCGACAGGTCCTGCAGAATGGTGTTCATGCCACTTGCAAACCCAAGCACGTCGCGTGCAGTCACAATACCTACTGCCCGACCTCCCTCTTCCACCACAATGCGGCGGATATTGTGCCGGATCATCAGGTCAGAGGCCTCACCAACCGTCCCCCCAATGCCAACGCTGACCACTGGTGACGACATGATATCTGAGACCGGAATCTCCACCGGATTTCCTCCCGCTGCCACGACCTTACGGGTAAGATCCTGCTCCGTTATGACCCCCCGGAGAATATCTTCATCCATGACAAGACAACTCCCGATCCGGCGTTCTGTCATCAGTGCAGCAGCCGCAGCAACGGTAGCATCTGGCGGGACAGACACCAGTTCCCGAGTCATGACTGTGGCTATCTGTACACATGAGGCAATGGTGATTGGGGGGGTATTTTCTTCAGATGGCATAACAGACTCTGTGCTTGTATGTTATCAACCATTAACCACCGTTCTCATATAAACCGTTCTGTAGTGGAAACTCGTATATCTCCGCAAAAATAGTATATCCGTCTCATACATGCCGGATACGGGTATAATCTGAAATCTCAGTATTGATGGTGCAGAGATCCGCAACCGAGAGGTTATGTACATCATAATGGCCACATATGCGGGCGAAATCCTCCAGTTCTGTCCGGGTGACAGATAAAAGAGAAATAAACGGCAAAACGCAAAAAAAAAGAATCTTAATAAATTCTGGATGATGTTAGTCTCTCTTCTCACTCAGGATGTCACGGACCAGTTTCACCGCACAGAGGTCCCCACACATTGAACAGGTCTCGATTTCCCCGTCCCGTTCATGTATTCGTTTCGCATGCTCCGGGAACATTGCAATGGAGAACTGCCGGTCCCAGTCAAGGGCACGGCGGGCATCGGCCATCTGCCGCTCTCCTTCGGTGTACCATGTATCAGGCCGACGGGTGGTATCGCCGATGTGTGCGGCAATTTTTGCCACCCGCGTCCCTTCCTCGATGTCTGCCAAATCCGGCAGGGCAAGGTGTTCGGCGGGAGATACCATACAGAGGAAATCTGCACCGGCCATCGCGGCAATCGACCCGCCGATGGCAGCAGAGATATGATCATAGCCCGGGACAATGTCTGTGACAAGCGGCCCCAGAAGGTAGAGTGGTGCCTGATCGGTGAGCTCCTTTATCATCTTCACATTGTAGGTGATCTGGTCAACCGGCATATGGCCCGGCCCCTCAATCATCCGCTGGACACCCTGTTCCTGTGCCCGTGCGGCAAGGGTGCCAAGGGTGAGATATTCCACCGTCTTTGCCTGGCGGCTGGCATCGACAACCGCACCGGGCCGCATCCCGTCACCGAGGGAGATACAAACGTCTTCTTCTCTGAGGATCTCCATCAGGTAGTCATACTCTGCATAGAGAGGATTCTCCTCACCGGTCGCATCCATCATCGCCAAATGAAAGGAACCGCCCCGTGAGACAACACCCATCACCCGCGGGTCACGCCGCAGAGAGGCGAATGCATCACGATTGACCCCACAGTGCAGGGTGAGGAAGTCCACCCCGTCACGGCAGTGGTCACGGATGGTGTTGAAGAGGAGATCTGCGGTGATATCATGGGCACTGCCGGCACGACGCACAGCATCATAGATAGGCACAGTTCCAACGGTGGTATCCAGCCCCAGGATACTTTGACGTATCGCGTGGAGATCCCCTCCGGTGGAGAGGTCCATGAGAGCGTCTGCACCGTTTGCAAGGGCCACTTCCCCTTTCTTCAGTTCAAGTGCCGGGTCACACCGGGCACCCGAGGTCCCGATGTTCACATTTACTTTTACCCGGCAGCCGGACCCGATGGCACAGAGACGGTGTTCACGTCGTGGATTTGCCGGAACGACGATACGTCCCCGCACGACATCACGTGCCATCTTTCTCCCATCAAGCCCCTCTCTTCGGGCCAGTGCTTCTATCTCGTCCGGTACACCGGAGAGGCACTCCCTGACAAGGGTCTGCATAACAAACATTTGGTGGTGCATCCTTATTATCCTACATGCAGGTGAGATGGATTCCGGGAGACGGCTACTGGGCAAACGCATATATCTGTGGAGACGTGCTCGTAGACGCGGGGGTCACCCCGATGCAGGTGGAGGCCTTTGCCTCAGACATAACAACAATTGTGCTGACCCACTGCCACTATGACCACATTGCCCATGCCCACCATATCGCGTATATGTGTGATGCAGAGGTCTTCATCCACGAGGCGGATGAACCGGCTCTGAAATATGGGCGTTCAGAGGTGACACTCTCGGCGATGTTCGGGGAACGGACACCCGCAGTGCCGCTTGCAGGCACTCTGGAGGACGGAGATACCATCGGCGGCCTGAAGGTGATTCATACGCCTGGTCACACCCCGGGGTCAATATGCCTCTGGGACCAGGAAGACGAGAACCTCATCTCCGGCGACACAGTATTTGCCGACGGCGGCGTGGGCCGGACCGATTTTCCCGGAGGATCAAAGGAGGAACTGATCCACTCCCTTGACCGGCTGGCAGGCTATGATGTGCAGGCAATCTGGCCGGGCCATGGGATGCCCGCAAAAGAGAACGGGTTCCGGCATATCAAGGCGGCACGCCAGATGATCGGTTATTACTAAAAGAAAGATAGAGGATGGTGGCGATGGCGGAGAAAGGCATCTACGGCCTCATTCTAAAAACCAACGGCGCAGTGCTTTCTGTGGGTGCACTGGGTGAGGTGACATTCCCTGCCGGGTGGTACATCTACGTGGGTTCCGCCCTTGGATCGGGAGGACTTGCACGGGTAGACCGGCATATTCGTGTGTACCGGGGAACAGGAGATCACCGGCCACGGTGGCACATCGACCGCCTGCTTACAGATAAACGGTTTGTGCTCACAGCGGCCGTCTGCGGAAAGACCACAAACCCACTGGAGTGCACCTTCGCCCGCCGTCTCGGGGGAGAAGGAATGCGGGGATTCGGGTGCAGTGACTGCCAGTGCATCACCCATCTTCTGTACCGCAACGACAACCCACAGAAAGGGTGCTGCCATGCCCTTGATTCCTGTGGGTGCATACCGGTGGTGATCCCCCGTCACAACGGATTTTGACGTTGATTTAGTACAGCCATAATGCTGAAATAGGTTGAATTCGACCTACCCATATGAATATCCTGGGAATCTCAGGGAGCATGCAGGCGAACGGGAATACAGCCTATCTCGTGAAGAAGATCCTTGAAGCGGCAACAGAAGCAAACACAGAGGCGACCTGTGAGTTTGTCTCACTTGGTGGGCACCACATCTACCCGTGCACCGGGTGCCTCCAGTGCAAAGAAAAGAAGGAATGTGTCATCATCAATGATGACTGGGGGAGTGTCGCAGAGAAGATGATTGAGTGTGATGTCCTTGTAATCGGCACACCGGTCTATTACTATGATGTATGTGGGCAGATGAAGAATTTCATCGACCGGACATATTCTCTCTGGCATGACCGCAGACTCTCCGGCAAGTATGTGGTCACCGTGGCAGTGAACGGGGACTCCGGAGGAGACCGTGCCCTTGAAACTCTCGAAGGTTTTGCGAATGCCCATGAGTTCATCTATGCAGGATCGGTGACTGGCAAGGCATTTTTACCGGGTGAGATCGCAGATGACACAGCGGCACTTGAGGCCGCAGAAAAAGTCGGCCAGAAAATTGCCACCCTGGGATAACATCTCACAGGTGACATCTGCCGATCCTTTTTTTGTGCCATGCACAACGTGAGAAGTAATACCTTCAGGTGCGAAGATACTGTCATGTACCAGCGGGGGACCTGAGCATGACCGTAGACAGACTGACAAAAATACCTGTTTTACCGGGAGAAAAAGAGGAAGAATGCCTCCGGTTCTTCACCAAATGTGCAGCGGAAGACCCATTTTCTGCAGTCCTCTGCCTGCCAACAATACGCCTCGCATCCACCCTGCGCAGCCTGATGAACAACCGGGACATTCCCCATATCCCGGCACTTGCAGGTACCCCCACTGATGTGGCAAAGGCCATCCTCGCCCGGACGGCCCCTGACCTGCGCATCATTCCCGCAGAGAAGGCACGGGTCATCATGCACCAGGCCATACGGGCCCACCCAAACCGGGGCATTCTCACCCCCAAGGGAAAGGAAGGAGGACAACGTCTGGTTCAGGATCTCTCCCGTCTCTTTGGAGTAATAGCTGAACGCGGGATTGACTATCCCGCCTGTCTTGGCAGCGTTGCAGGAGAGAAGAGCCGGGTCATCGGTGACATATTTGCAGACTACCGGGCACGTCTGGACACAGAGGGTGTAGTGGACAGTTCCTTGGTATGCAGCGCCGCGGCAGATGCCCTGACGCGTTCCCCGGTCCGACTCTCCGGCTGTATATATGGTATCCATGCAGCGTTGCCAGAGGCAGAACGCTTCCTCAGGCTACTCACCGAAACCGGCGGGGAGTGGATGGTCTTCACTCCCACCGGGCCAAACCAGGCCATATTTGGACCGGCGGCACTCCCGTCAGCAGAAACAGGAAATGGACCGGAGTGGCTCTTCTCTGAAACAACAGACCTCATTCCCCCGGTGCCGCTCTCCTGTGGTACATTCCCGGACCGGCGAACCGAGTTTCGGGCGGTGGCCCAGCAAATTTGTGACCTTATCCATATCGGCACCCCCCCAGGAGAGATCGCAGTCGCCCTGCCTGACATTCGGGCAGAAGAGGGGCGGCTTTCAGCCATCTTTGCTGACTTTGGTATCCCTGCAGCCTTGTCCGCCACCCTGCCGCTCGCACAGGAACCACTCGTCCAGGCCCTCCTTTTGCCAATACGTGTGGTCGCAGACGGTTATGAACGCCAGACTGTTGTACAGCTCTTCTCCCAGCCATTCTTTCAGTTCAACGATGCAGACGGAGAGAGGGTATCCGGAAGTGATATAAACCACCGGGCCTGCCAGGCCGGCATCCGGGGGGGGGCAGTCCGCTGGCAGGAAGGGTTCAGTCACCTGACCGAGCGCCTGAGAGAGGCAGCAGAAAACCCTGCGAATCCTCCCCACCGGCAGAAGATCGCCGCACATGACCTTATGGCAACAGAGCGGGTGGCACATACGGTCTCTGCCCTCATCAATGACCTGCAAACACTGGAGAAACCAAAAACGATGGCAGGTCATGTCCAGGCACTCAGGGATATCTACACCAGATGGGATGCCCCACTCCTCCCGCCGGCACCGGATGCAACAGTTGAAGAACGCGAGAATACCGCCCTGCGTGAATTCCACAGCCTGCTGGGCCGGATGGCCGGTACCCCCGGACGGGAAGAACCGACAGTGAGCATCCGTGAGGCTACCGCTGCCCTCATGGCAGCAGCCGCAGAGGCACGTCCCGAGCATGAACCAAACCCGGATGCTGTCCAGATTTGCGGTATCCGGGAACTCCAGGGGCTGCATCTGCCGGTCGTCTTCATCGCCGATCTCACCGACGGACGGCTGCCGGATATCCCGTCCCTTCTACCCTATACCACTGAACAGGAGGAACGGGCAATGGGCACGATGCGCCGGCGGGAAAAACTGCGGGAAGAACGCTACTACTTCCTCGCCGCCCTCCTGAGTGCCGGAGAGCGGCTCTGGCTCAGCCATGCGGAGAGTGACGGCGGGGTGCTCATCCCCTCGCCATTCTATGCCGCTGCACAGGATGCCTTTGCACATGAAACATGGAGATGCACCAGCATGCCCGCCTCAGGGGAGAGCCGGATGGAACGGGCCGGCCATGCCGTGAGAGATGGCTTCATGCCACCTTCAGTGTGGCTGCCGGGGGGCATCACCGCCGAATCTGTGGCTGCCCGCATCACCGCTGAGGAGTTCCACCGCCACGGTTCCTGTGACTCGGCCTTTGACGGCATGCTGGACACTGACCCGGAGATCCCCGGCATGCTTGCCGAACGCTACCCCGGAGATACCATCTGGTCGGCAACCATGCTGGAGGATTATGTCACCTGCCCGTTCCGGTTTTATATGCGCCATGTGCTGGGCACCGAACCACTCCCGGAGGAGGAGAGAGATCTCTCCGCCACCGCACACGGGACCATCGTCCACGAGGTCTGCCAGCTCTTCTACCATGACTGGATGACCGATCATACCACCGGGCCGGGACCGCAGGAACAAAAAGAGGCAACCGCCCGTATCCTGGCAGAGGCAGAATCCACGCTGGCCCGGTATGCCCGCCCGGGTGCCGCATGGGAGGCCGGAGCGGAGACCTTACTCGGCACAGACGAATTGGGACCAGGACTATTTGAGGAGTTTATCCTGCAGGAGACAAATACCCGTTCGTCTTCCTTCGTGCCAAGCCTCTTTGAAGCAGGCTTCGGCACCCCGGACCGTCCAGGCAGTATCCATGATGCACCGGTGGCCCTGCCGGTGCCGGGAGAGGAGACTCCCCTTCTCCTCAGGGGCTTCATCGACCGGGTGGACCGTATGCCAGACGGGACGTTTCTTGTCACTGACTATAAGACCGGGTCACACCCAAAACAGCCTGAAATACTCGCAGGAAATGCCCTCCAGCTCGCCCTCTATGTGCGGGCCCTCGAGGTGATCACTGGCGCTGCCGGGGCGGGTGCATCCTACTACGCAATGAAAAGGCGGAAGGTGACAAACACGGTGGTGGTCCATGACGCCCGCTACGCAGACGCCCTTTCCCCATATAAAGTGCAGAAGATGAAAAAAGACGCCCCCCCCTTCCCGGAAATAATCAACAACGCGGTGACTGCGGCAGCCCGTGCCACAGCAGGCGTTCGCGCCGGCCGATTTCCACTTGCAGACGATGCAGACAAATGCCCAGGCTACTGTGAATATACCCGAATCTGCCGGAACAGCATACTCAGAACCCTTGAAACACGCCGCACCGGGGAGAAGGCATAATGCCACCACAGCGCACCCCGGTTCAGGAGACCGCCATCACCTGCCCGGGCAGCCTCTGTGTCACCGCCGGGGCCGGTACCGGAAAGACCTATGTCCTCGTCAGCCGGTATCTGGATCTTCTCGAACGGGAGGGAGATGAACGGGCAGATATGAAGGAAATTCTGGCCCTCACCTTCACCGAGAAGGCGGCAGCAGAGATGAAGGACCGTGTCCGCCAGGCCCTTGCAGCAGCGGAGGGGGAAGAGGCCGCCCGTTTCCGCGATGACCTGATGTGGGCCGGCATCTCCACCATCCACTCCTTTTGTACAAAGATTCTGCGGGAGTATGCACTCGAAGCGGGTCTGGAACCCGGATTTGCCGTCATCGAGAGTTATGAACTCGTGGAGATGACAGAAGAGACACTCTACCACCTCCTTTACACACCACTGCCGGAACCCGTCAGAACAGCAGTGCTCGGTTGTCTGCGAACCCTTGGGATCGGAGAACTGCAGAAGACACTCATTGCCCTCTATAACCAGCGATGGAATGCAGACCGGTTCTTCACCTGGGTCACGGATGCACCGGAGGCGGTGATTACCGCCTGGATGAAGGCAGTAGAGGCAGAACAGGCAGACATCTGTGCACAGTTCTTTGCCTCACCGGCAGGAGAGGCCGCAGCAGTGCTCCGGGACCTGGCCATAGCCTTTGCCGGAGAGGACGATGCAGGGACGCGCTACCTTGCCGCGGCAGCCCCCGGCCTGAAGGCCCTCAACCCTGACCAACCCGCAGAGACCTGCCAGGCCCTTGCCGACATACTCTCCTGTAAGGGCAGCAAGAGGATGGGGAGTGCAAAAATCTTTGGTCAGGACAGAAAGAGACAGCTAATCACGGCATACAGCGCCCTGAAAGAATGGGAAGACGACAACTCCCAGGGCCTGCTGACACTCACCGTCTCCCCGGACGACCCGAAGACAACAGAGACCATCCGCATACTGCAGGCACTCGGGACCGCCTTCTCCTGGTTCTCTGAAACCATCGGGCGGATGAAGACACAGCGTGGGGCGATTGACTTTGGGGACATGCTCATCCTCACCCAGACCCTGCTTGCAGAAAACCCCGCGGCACGAAACGGTATCGCGGCAAAGTACCGGGTCATCATGGTGGATGAGTTCCAAGATACCGACCCCCTACAGGCCACCATCATCTCTGATATCCTCACGGCCGCAGGAAAGGAACGTTCCCTCTTTGTGGTCGGTGACCCGAAGCAGTCCATCTACCTCTTCAGAAATGCCGATGTGGCACAGTTCAAGGCAACCCGTGACCGTATCCTTGCAGAACGTGCAGGACGCGAGGTGGCACTGGACACCAGTTTCCGCAGTGCACCGGAAATAATCGGTCTTGTCAACACCCTTTTCTCTGCAATACTTGGCGCCGACCGGTTACCCTGGGAGTTTGGATACGACCCCCTCAGCGTGACGGATAGCCGGGAGACACATACCGGGTCAGCCGAGATTCTCATCACACCTCCCGGTAAAACCAATGCAGAACGCGACCCGGTGGAGGCAGATGCACTCGCCGCATGGCTCGCGGATCTGGTCAGAGAACAGCGAAAAACGGTCTATGAGAGGGGGGCGGATGGGGAATGGAACAAGAGACCCGCCTCATTTGGGGACTGCGCCGTCCTCATCGAGACACGGAGCCGCCTGCACCTCATCGAAGATGCCTTCTGCCGGGCCGGGGTGCCCTACCGTATCTACGGGGGCACCGCCTTCTATGAACGTCAGGAGGTGCGTGACTGTGCGGCGGTAATCTCCTTCCTTGCCGATAATGCCGATGACATCGCCCTCTACGGGGCCCTCCGGTCACCCTTCTTCGGCCTCTCTGACGCGGATATATTCCGTGCCACGGGAGGCCGGGGACGGGGACTCTTTTCCCGCCTCAGGGAAGACCCCACTGGCCCTGCCGCGGATGCTTGCCGGATGCTCGTACGCTGGCAGACGTATGCACGCCGGGAACCACCATCGGCACTCGTCACCCGAATACTCCGGGAGTCAGGCATGTACGCCGTCTGTGCCGGGCAGAACAACGGTGACCAGAAGACTGCCAACCTCAGGAAGATAACTGGGATCGCCCGATCCCGTGAGTCTGCCGGATGCTATGGGTTTGATGACTTTGCAGCAGACCTCAGACAGGCGGTACGGGACGCACCGAAAGAGGAGGACGCACCCCTGCCGACAGCAGGAGAGGACGCAGTTCTGGTAATGACCGTCCATGCCTCAAAAGGGCTGGAATTTCCGGTTGTTGCCCTGCCCTTTACGAACGCAGACAGTGGCGGCCGCAGGAACGGGACAGTATTTGAAGATGAGCTGGGTCTTGCCGTAAAGATCCCAGGACAGGACGGCCCGGTTGATGCACCCATCTCTCTTCTGATCCGGCACCGGCGCAAACAGAAGGAAGCAGCAGAGGCACGCCGCCTCTTCTATGTGGCGGTCACCCGGGCCCGTGACCATATCCTGTTCTCAGGGACCCTGCCAGATATGGAGTTGGTTGCCCTCGGCCCGGACGCCGGGAAGACACGGATGCACCGGACGTTTGCTGCCCTTGGCATTACCCCGGACGCCGTTGAGGCGGGGGGAGTTCCCTGCACCACCCCTGACGGCCGAACGTGGTGGGTTACCATTACCACAGCGGAGAAGAGTAATGTGTCAGTGAAATGCTCTCCTCCACCGGTAGCGATAACGATAACTGCACCTCTGCCCGCAGAGAGGGCAGACGCGGCATGGACAAACCCACCCCCGCCTGCTGCCGGACGGTCACGCCCACCCCTGCCGGTGACTGCCATCCACCGGTATGCTTCCGGCGGCAGGGGTGCAGAGGGGCCAGACCCCGTGGACCTCCTGCAGTCCGGCGGGGGAGATAATCCCGCCGCACGGGAAGGGAACCTCATGCACGCCGTTTTTGCCGGTATGGCTCCCGCCCGTGCCTGTGCCCTCCACGGGTTCCCTGCGGATGCGGCACGGCTGGCCACCTGTGAGGCAGCA
Source organism: Methanogenium sp. (assembly GCA_030595665.1). Taxonomy (GTDB): domain Archaea; phylum Halobacteriota; class Methanomicrobia; order Methanomicrobiales; family Methanomicrobiaceae; genus Methanogenium. Next base: position 14,937 of record JAUVCV010000001.1, on the reverse strand, counting down.
TACGAGGATTTCTGTTGCCACCCACTCATCCATGAGAGCACCTGCCACCAGTGTGAGGTGGCATTTGTCCACCGGTTCGGTGATGTGATGGTCCGGGGGGCCATCGACCGAATCGTCCGCAGGGCAGACGGGCAGTATGTGGTTATTGACTACAAGACCGGGTCCGACCCGGGGGATGGTTCCTGCCGGAAGGAATATCTCATCCAGCTTGCTGTTTATGCCGATGCGGTCCGTGCCCTGACCGGGGCAGTACCGAATACCTTCCTCTACTATACCCGGACCGGGAGAATGGTGAACATTATTCCCGATATTGCAACGGCACAGGCGGTTGCAGCACAAGCAGCCGCGGCACAGGCGGAAGCTAAGGCAGAGATACGCCGGAGATAATAAGAAAAGGCAAATTACACTTTAAATTACATATAATGCCTGAATAATTATTAAAAACCATTCCATCATGAAATAAACCCAAAGAACTATCCTTTTTTTAATTAACAGAAATATTCAGCATTTTGAAACAGGAAAAACATCTTTTCCTTCTGAAATCCTAAGATTGCAGACATACGGAAAACAAAGAGTTACATATATACTTTGGCCAAATAATACCGAAATATTTTTAATGGTAGTTTTAATAGTTTTTCTGCATTTGCATCCTACACATAAGGCATATAATATTTCCACCCTCATGTAAGCCCAGAGTTCCTATGCCAAAAAATCCAGATCTCTTTGTGGACCAAATATGTCATTCCGTCAACCAGTATTCTGAGGACGAATATGATGTACTCCGGTGCCGGCTTTCAAAAGAGTGTGATGCAGTCTTCTCTGACCCGGAGTTTGTTCAGAAACTCAATTCAGTGTTTCAGGAATAACCGGGAACAGATAATCGTGTTGCATCCCTTCTTTAGATATTGGTAATGCCCTTCAGCCAGCAACCTACCATCCCGAACGCCGCCCTTATCTCTTCTCTCGTGCAAAGGGATACCATAGCAACTGCAAGGAGAGGAGAATGCGTACCCGGTTTGCATACAATGCGATATCAGTAGCAGGAAGACGGCCCAAAAATGAGGATACCTGGGCGGTACACTGGCATGGCGAGACACTGTTCTGTGCGGTGGCGGACGGTATCGGCGGCCAGCCGGCAGGGGACATAGCTTCATCCTGTGCGGTGCAGGTAGCAGAAGATGTGGTCGCCTGTGCCTTTGCCGCAGACGACTGTCCTGATTTCCCTGCAACTCTTTCGGAGGCACATGCCCGTGCAGATGCGGCTGTGAAGGCGGATGCCACCGGGCAGCGAACAGGCATGGGCACCACCCTCACAACAGCACTTTTCTACAACGGCTGCCTCACCGTCTGCAATACCGGAGATTCACGATGTACTGTAGTGCGGGATGGCTGTCTCGTCCCGGTGACACGGGATCATTCCCTCGTGCAGGAACAGATTGACGCAGGCATCATCCATCTTGATGAGGCATTCGGCCATCCACAGAAACATATCATCACCCGTTCCATCGGCTCCCTCTTTGCAGCCGATGTGACAGAGACTCCAATTTTTCCCAGAGATTGTGTGATCCTCTCGACAGACGGCATGCATGATGCCCTGACCCCGGAGCGTATCGTTCGTGAAGTGCAGGGAAAAAACGCTCATGCGGCAGCAACCGCACTGCTCACCGCAGCGGTTCCGGTTTCTGACGACAACATCACCGTGTGTGTGGTTACAGTCTCTGACTGTTAACATAATTCCATTATTTTGATTACAAATTCATCTGTTTTCCACCATTATTATCACCAAAGAAGGAGTATTCTTCTTCAGGAGGGAGGGGCATGAAGACAACATTATATTACTTTACCAGCACCGGGAATTCCCTTTGGGCAGCACGAGAACTCGCCCGACATATCCCAGATGCTGAGCTGGCACCCATGGCACGACTGATACATGATGGGGGGACGATTACCGCACCAGAAGGGAGAATTGGATTTATATTCCCGGTGTACATCGGAGGGCCACCCCTTCTTGTCTCAGAATTTGCCAAAGCGATAAACCTGGATGCCGCAGACGAGATATTTGCTCTTGTGACGATGGAGGGCTGTGGTGACGGAGCATGGAAACGGATTAAAAGCACCCTCAAAAAGCGTTCATATCATATGGATGCGGCATATAGTGTGAAAACACCCACAAATTACATGCTCTTGGGAGACGTGCTCCCCGAAGCACAGGAGATTGCCGTGATTGCTGCCGCAAGGTCTGATCTCGAGAGGATTGCAGGGAAAATATCACAAGGAGCTAAGGGATTTGAGAAGGGCCCCTTTGTGATGAATGCCTTAAATAGTGCCCCATATCCTCTCCTAAAGAGTCAACTACGAGCGCAGGGAAGTCGGTTCAGTGCAGATGAAAAATGCAATAACTGCGGAACATGCGAACTGGTCTGCCCGACCTACAATATCACAGTAAAAGGCGTGAACCCACCAGAATGGGGAAATGCATGTGAATCATGCTTTGCCTGCATAAACTACTGTCCCCGAAGCGCCATTCAGTCAGGAAAGAAGACAACGTCACGCGGACGATATCATCACCCGGATGTCAGTATCAAAGATCTCATGATCCAGAACGGCAGGGAATAACCGAAGGTATGGTCACGGTAATCTTTTTGTGGATGCACACTATATTCCGGATAGAGAGAAGAGGGAGATAATATGCCGGAAACAACTGTGCAGGAATTATTTGGAACTGACTGGGAGAAAACAGTGGAAAAAAGCAGGATTCCGGTTGCTGTGATGTTTTACAGCCCAACCTGTCCACACTGCAAAACCATGGAGCCATATTTCCGTGATTATGCAAAGGAATATTCAGGAAAAATGCTCTTTGTAAGGCTAAACCTTGCGGAGAATCAATGGATAGGTGAACGATACGGGGTGATGGCGACACCGACCTTCGGATTCTTCTGCGCTGGAAAACCAGTACAGAGTTTTTCAGGTGCCGTATACCCAACGATTCTCAAACAGAGGACCGAAGATGTACTGTTGCACGGAGAAGAATGTGCTAAGATGTCTTCTGTGGTTGACTATGAGGTCAGCGGGTATGCATAACCAGCATCCTGCCGCACTACCTAAACCCAGATAAAAAACCATTTGAGTCAGTAAAAGGACACCCATATATGGAGGATAAATGCCCATGCCAGTGTAGGTTCTTTGCAGCCACATCATGGCTGCATACCCACTGGCAGTATGGGACACCGTTCCTTGCCATATATACCACTTTTTTCCTGCTGCTCTTCGTTTACCCAACGGAAACAACACTCTTCTGGATATGGATCTGCCTGCCGGTCTATTTTGTGCACCAGTGCGAAGAGTATCTCTGGTCGGGAGGAATTATGACGATGCTCACGCACAGGTTTACCAAAAAACACGGGTCAGACCCGAATACACCGGTCCTCTCCGCACGAGAGGCATACTGGATCAATGTTGATATCGTCTGGGTGCTCTTCCCCGCCTCGGCTGTAGCTGCGATGGTTGTAGATCCAATCTGGGGACTCTGGGTACCCTGTTTTACAGTATTAAACGGACTGTCGCATGTCATCGCATGGATGCAGGACCGCTCCTACAATCCTGGCCTTGCGGCTAGCCTTGCCCTGAATATCCCGGTGGGAACAGCAGCCATTCTTATCCTCGCATCTTCAGATATTGCTGATCTCACGACATGGGCGGCAGCAATACTTATCGCGGTGGGATTCATGGCATTCATTGCAGGATACGCAACATATCAGAGTCGCAACCACCCTCCCGTCCTACATTAAAATACCATCTGCCGGAACCACTACAATTATGCGCACTTGAATAATAAGATACATATTGTATTACAGGAGACAGTGTAACAGTTATGAAACTCTGCATACCAATCAACGAAGATAATGGACTTGAGAGTGTCCCATACGGCCATTTCGGATCTGCATCCGCATTTCTTCTGGTCGACACGGAGACAAAAGAATGCTCACAGATACCACCCACAAGTTCAACCCATGGTAGTGGGGGCTGCGCACCGGCAGGGGAACTGGCAGAACATTCTGTAGATGCAGTTCTTGTCGGCGGAATCGGCAAAGGGGCTATCATGAGCCTCAATGGTGCAGGAATAAAAGTATTCTGCGCCATACCCGGTACCGTCGGAGATAATGTTCAGGCACTGAACGACGGTAAACTCAGCGAAATGGATCCCGCCGGCGCCTGTGCGGGTCACAGCCAAGGCAACAGCGGTTGTTAAGGCCCGAATCCAGAGCCCCAAACACGTATACATACTGCACATCCCTTCATCAGGGTGAGGAATACCTCATCCTGTCCTTTTCTCGGGCACCCGGCCTGCATCACAACCCATAACCTGATCTTCTGCCAAACCTATTCTGAATATATTCCATGCCGCTAACTGACGCCACCACCGTTCTGAGGCAGTACTTCGGATATGAATCTCTGTACCCCTATCAGGAGGAGATTATCCGTGCTCTTACAGACGGGGAGGACGTATTAGGGGTGATTGCCACCGGTGGCGGGAAATCCCTCTGTTACCAGATACCGGCACTGCTCTCCGGCGGGATGACCGTCGTCATATCACCACTGATTGCACTGATGAAGGATCAGGTGGACACCCTCCGGGAATGTGGGGTGCCTGCTGCCTGCATCACCTCACTGCAGGACTACAGCGAACGCCGGGAGACAGAAGCAGCAATCATCCGCGGGGATCTGCGAGTTCTTTATGTATCGCCTGAACGGGCGGTGAAGACAGAATTTTTCTCTCTTTTGAAGAAGGCACAAATAACCCTCATCGCTGTTGACGAGGCACACTGCATCTCGCAGTGGGGACATGAATTCCGGCCGGAATACCGCGAACTCTCCCGACTCATCCGTGAATTTTCGCATGCACCGGTGGTGGCACTGACAGCCACCGCAACTCCTGCGGTGCAGAACGATATCATCGCACAACTCCACCTCCGTCGCCCCCGCCGGGTAACGGGGAGTTTCTATCGCGAAAACCTCCGCTATGAGGTCAGGCCGAAGAAGGACACAAAAGGGGCAATCCTCTCCTATCTCCGAAATCACCGGAATCAGGCGGGGATCATCTACTGTCTCAGCCGTAAAGGAGTGGAAGAACTGTCAGACACCCTCCGCCGCACCGGCATTCGTGCCCTGCCTTATCATGCCGGCCTCACCCGGAAGGTACGGGAGGAGACACAGGAGGCGTTTGTCCGCGACCGGGTGCAGGTCATCGTTGCCACCGTCGCCTTCGGGATGGGCATTGACAAGCCGGACGTGCGGTTTGTCATTCACTACGACCTGCCCCGGTCGCCTGAACATTACTATCAGGAGACCGGCAGGGCCGGGCGGGACGGTGACCCGGCAGACTGCATTCTCTTCTATTCCCCCGGAGACCTGCACCGGCAGGCATTTTTCATCCGGCAGGAGTCATCTGCTGCCCGGCAGCGGGCGGAGTATGCAAAACTTGAGGAGATGGCCACATACTGTGAAGAGCAACGCTGTCGGCAGGCAATGATTCTGCAGTATTTCGGGGAAGAACCCCCGGTGGGCGGATGTGGTGTCTGCGATGTCTGCTGCTCTCCACGGGAGCGTTTTGATGGAACAACAATTGCCAGGGCGGCCATCACCTGTGTGCAGGGTCTGGAAATCCCCTGTGGCAGTAGCCACCTCATCGATCTGCTCCGTGGGGCGAATACAAAGAAGATCCGCGAGATGGGTCAGAAAGATACCACCGGTTACGGGACAGGGAAGGGACATTCAAAGGACGATTGGCGCTCCTTTATCCGCGAACTTATTCGCCTCGGCTATCTTGAACGCGAGAGCGGTGCCTATCCGGTGCTTACCGTCGGGGAGGCAGGCAGGGAACTTATTGCCGCTGGTGAAACAGCGGGCAGCGTCTTTTTAACCAGGACAAAGAAGGTGCCGGGTACCCGGAAGGAAGAACCAACGGACCCACTCTTCCTCAGGCTGAAGGCACTCAGACGGGAGATTGCAGACCGGGAGGGAATTGCCCCGTATATGATCTTTTCTGATGCAACACTCCGGGCGATGGCCACCACACGGCCGGAAACAGATGCAGCATTTCTCTCCATCAAAGGGGTAGGTGCTGCCAAACTGGAGCGGTTTGGCCCCACCTTTATGGCAGCGCTGACACCTGCCGGGAGTGGAGCTGATGGGTCCGCGACAGAGACCCTGCGCCTCTATCGTGCCGGGTGCACGATGGCAGAGATTGCAGAGACACGCTCCCTTACCCCGGATATCTGTGGTGCCCATCTCGCGGAAGCAATTGAAAACGGCGAACCGGTGGAGATAGATGACCTCATCCCCCCTCACCGGCAGGCGGCCATCCGGGAGGCAGTGGCACAGGAAGGGACACGGGATCTCCGGCGGCTGAAGGTTGTTCTTGGCGAACGGTTCACCTACACTGACATCCGGCTCACCTGTGCTGTGGACCGACAAAATAATCAGAAATGAAGCGGAGTAACCTCTGGACGGCATATATTCTGTCCGATGCCTGTGTACCTAAACCGTCTGGGAAAAAAGAAACCGGGCACCATATTTTTACCGGAGTGGAGGCATAGTGTCTTTCATGACAGACGAGAAGATCAACGTTGGAGGAACAGAATTCGTCTGCTCCGTCATCCCTGCAGGCCCGGTCAATATTGTCTTTGCCCCAAACGAACACGGCCTCGTGGGCTGTGGCGCCATTGATGTGGCAGCATTGGCAGGTTTCGGATATGCAGCGGCACGTATCCGCCCGCCGGAGGGGCAGACATCAGTTGCAACCGCAAATGACCTCCTTCAGGGAACTATTAAAGAGGCAAATGTCCCTGCAGAAGAGAAGGGTGTCCGGGTGGGAATGACCGGCGAAGAAGCGCTTGGGGTGCTGGGATAAAAGAGATACGCAAATCCCCCCACAGCAGATACCGGTTCAGAGTATCGGTAAAAATTATTCCGGAAAAGAAGGGGCAGTATTTCAACGATATTAGGCGGGGAGTGACATAGTGGCCCTCATCACGAACCACATTCCTGCCCACATTTTTTAAACAGCCAGGCTTCACTCCTCTTCAGCCCTGCCGACACTTTCACCCGACCGTGCCTGCTGTACATCCTTAGCGAGCCGGAAATTGGTATAGGCAAGAGCGGAAATCTGCCCCGCGACAATCCAGAGCAGGTGCAGAATTTTCCTGAACGTATCAAGAGACATCGTCTCCATACCTTCGAAGGAGGTGACGAGTGTAGTCTCATCCAGACCGATCCCCCTGGCATACCGGGCAACCTGATTTCGTGTTACCCCCATCGGATTGCTCTGGCCGATGAGCCAGTTGGCGATGTGCCTCCCTCCGACAATTATTGGTGCACTGGCATCGACGAACCCAATGCCGTGGCATGCTGCAAAGGTTGGTTCCATCTTGTCGCGTGCCTCAATTCCAAGTATCCGATCTGATATCCTACAGTTCTCTGCACCCTTCTCAGTACTGCGGATGAGGCCACATACCTCACAACCATTGCTCAGCCGGGTGATGGGGTTGCCCTCTATATCGGTTATCAGTGATGCCACATTGCAGGCATCGGCAAAGGCATCCTGGATACGCTGAAGGTCATCGACGCAGATGAGATCGGTCAGCTCCGGTTCCGGGACATCTGATGTGGGGGTGAGGAGGTAGTTGACCTGCATCTGCAGGCGGTTTCTGCTTACTTCCAGTTCTCCATGCATACTGACTAGCTCGTCCTGGCTTGCCATAAGCTCCTCATAGGCGCCATTCAGTTCATCCTCCGCATTTTTCCGCTTGACAATTACCCACAGGCCGTTCATGAGCAGAGTTATCTGCCGGACATCGGCCTCATCATACGGGCTTTTTTTGTTGGCGGCACCGGCGAGGATGACTATTTTTCCGTTGTCAAAGATTGGGACGCCCAGATAACGGTTCAGGTGCACGTGTCCGTCCGGAATTTTTGTCCGGCCACAAGTGGCGGTTTCAAAATCATTGACGATGGTTGCCTGCCTTTTTCGCACCGCATCACCCCAAATTCCGGTCTCTTCCAGCGGATATTCTTTCCAGTGCATCGGTAACCGACAGTCCTTTACTGACTGTTTGGACCAGCTATATATCGAGAGGTGATCTTCCTCCCCTTTGACAAAGGCAATGAAACCATACTGACTACCAGTGATCCGGGTGATCTCCTCAATTGCATAATCCATAAAATCGTGAAACGGCAAGACGGATTTCTCGTTAAAATCCACCAGTGCCTCCAGACGCTGTTCATCGAGCCGCAGATGTTCCTCGGTGTTTCGCTTCTCAATGGCGAGGATTATTTTGTACGAGAGTTCAGCAAACTGTGCCTTTGGGTCCCCGCCTTTCTGGATATAATAACTGACCCCACTATTTAATGCCTCGATCACTACATCTTCCCGTCCTCTGCCGGTAAAGATGATAAACGGGAGATCAGGTGAATCCATGCGTACCACTTGTAAAAATTCAATACCGTTCATCCCCGGCATCTCATAATCCGAAACGATTGCACTGTATGCTTTGGTCTGAATCAGCTCAAGTGCTTCTGAAGCAGAACCAGCGGTATCGACAGAAAAGGTGCCGGTTCGTTCCAAAAATATTTTTGTGATCTCCAGCAACGCATCTTCGTCATCGACATACAGGATTGAATTCGTAATCTGATCCCCTCCAAATAGCTATGTCTCTGGATTATGGTTCAGAATGTATATAATATTCGGAAATTTTCAGGGCAAAAACCAGTATTGAGGTTTTTCCAACAAATCAGGTAATATATTCTTATCTTCCTGCAACCGGAGAAGTAGCGGAAAATCCTGTCCCCTTGTTTGCCAGCAAAAATATACCACATCACCGGTTCCTCTTATACAAACACCAGGCAGTCATTCCCACTTCCTCACCGGGTGAAGTCTTCAGCGGATGGCCCGTTTCAGCTCTGCCTCAATTCTCTCCCAGTCATTTTCTGTCAGTGTCCGGGTCACATCCTGCAGGACATCCCTCTCCGACACGAGTAGATCGGCACTGTCGGATTTTTCAGTTATAGGAGAGTACGAAATAGATTATCCTAGTGCCGAGTCAATCCTCAAATGTCGGATAAAGATGAGATAGTTTTATTCGTGCATCGTCTGTTGTAAATTGCCACTTGATACAAGCTATCTTGTTATTTCTCGCTTTTTCCCACGCTTTTACCTCATTCCGGATAATATCAATATAAGGGATCCTTCTGTCAAGACGCTGGGAATGGAGGACGCTCAATTCGATTTCGGCGATATTGAGCCAACTCCCATGTTTTGGTGTATAAACAAATTCAAACCGATTCCACAGGGCCTTCGCCACCTCAGGCGTAAAAGTATCATAGAGTGATCCAAGCGTATGTGTGTTCAGATTGTCCATCACCAAGGTGATTTTTTCCGCCATATGGTATTGCTCTGCAATATCCTGGAGAAATAGAGCCCAATCTTTTTTGGTTCTCCGCTCTGTGATTTTTACCATCCGTTTTCCCGCAAGTGGCTGGCAAGCAAGGAAAATATTACACGTGCCACAGCGGCGATATTCATAATCCTGTCTTGCAGGTTGTCCTGGGGAACAAAGCATAGGCAGTCGAGTCTCGTCTATGAGTTGTTTGGGCGATTCATCCATACAGATGACTGGATACCTGGGATCAAAAGGTCGCTTATATACATCCAAAACCAGCTCCATCTGGGCAACAAAGTTACCGTTCTGCTCTGGAGGAATTACCCATCCCTGATTTCTCCAGGGTTTGAGCTCGTTTTTTTAAAACCTGTCTGATGCTTTCATGAGAGATGGAATCGATATACTCAAGTTCGACCACTTTGTCGGCCAATAATCGTAGTGTCCAGCGTAAATAACCCCCGGGTGGATCACTGCAACTCAACGCAATGAGCTTTGCCTCGAAATCACCATCGGTTTTTTTGTCATATGTACGATCGGGTTTTTTCCTTGAAAGCGCCGCATCAAAACCTTCCTCAACAAACCGTTTCTTAACCCGGTCAATCTTTCGCATGCCAATGTTGAGAACCCGGGATAAATCTTCATTTGTTGAACGATTTTTCTGATAATCACCTTCATCACACCCAAGAAGGATGAGTGCATTCAGCACTTTTTGGGATGGATGTTTGCCTTTTGAGACAATCTCTGAAAGGGAGTCGCGTTCATCGCGAGTAAGTGTTACAAAATATTTCCTCATTGATGAAGATATCAATCGCTCATGTTACATTATTGTTACGCTGATTTATGTTTGACTCGGCACTAGGAACCTGGACCCATATACGCGGTAGTTTATTGTTATCTCTGGGCACGGGGCATCTTGGTGTGGATCATCTGGGAAGGCCCCTCAGGATAAATCAGTCGTGGGATCATCGGTGATGGGGCGTATGAAAAATATTATTCCTGATAAGGGTAATGTGGAATGTCAGTTTACAACAGTTGCTTAAAGTATCAGGATTGCTATATTTTTTACAGGTATTTCATATAATGTCAATAATAAGCGATTCTGTTAAGATAATGCGATATCTTTTCAGTCCTTTTAAGAAAATAATTGCTCTTTATCTGATAGCTGTTATTGCTCTCAGTTTTCTTGAAGTATTTAGAATTTCTTTGGTTTACCCAATCATTAATTATGGGCTCGGTGTCGAAAATCAGCCAAAACTTCTGGATGCATTTTATGGTTATCTTCTGCCATCGTCAGTCGATCCTTTTTTAGCATCAGCATCAATGCTCCTCATAACTACGTTTCTCATTGCAGGTTTTTATTCGGTTGTTGCATACGGGGGGGCATATCTTTTTGCAACAGTCCGTGATTCACTGGACAGGCAGGTTTTTGATACAATACAAAGCAGACCCTATAGTTATTTCGCTTCAAAAAAGCAGGGTGATCTTCTCTATTTAGGTCAGGGTGCTGTCAATGAGTCTGGTCAGGCTATAAATCAGTTTGTTGAACTAATGAGAAATTTATTGTTATCTTTGTTATATCTGTTATTTCTTCTTTATCTCTCATTTTGGCTGACTGTGGGCGTCATGGTGCTTGGGGCGGTATATGCATTTATTGTAAAAAAACAGTTATTTTCACGTGTTTACAGGAACAGTGGAGAATTGACCCGTTCTTCAATGGAAAAATCGGTGGTTTATCAGGAATTTATCTCCGGAATCAAAACGATGTTTATAACAGGTTCTGTTGGGGTCTGGAAAAAAAAGTATGAATCTGCTGTAAAAAAACTCTTAAAGGCATATATTAATGTATTTGCATTGAACAAGATCCCATCCATAGCGAATGATTTTATTATGTTCTCAATCATTGCACTTGGTGGAATTCTTCTGTATTTTTTCACCGGTGGCAATTTTATTCCGTATATAGGGATATTTGGAACATTTATGCTTGCACTCTATCGTCTTGTGCCATCTTTAACTGCTGCACAGAGAAACTTATCTGGTTTAGTGCAGTACCTTCCCGCACTTGAGCTGGTCTATGCTATTTTGCATGAGAATGACGTGAATAAATCTCTATGTTCTGATAAATCAGAAAAATCGGGAAAAACACAATTATCTTTTGATGAAAAAATTGAATTCCGGGATGTCTCATTTAGCTATGATAGTAGTCAGGAAGATACCATTCAAAATCTTACTCTGGAGATCAATAAGAATACAAAGGTGGCAATTGTCGGAAGTTCAGGTTCGGGGAAGACTACAACAGCTAATCTTCTGGCACTGTTGTACAGGCCAACCTCCGGTGGGATATTTGTGGACGGTGTGAATCTCAATGATATTGACTCTGCTGATTACCTCCGTTCACTTGGATATATCGGTCAGGAAACCTTCGTGTACCATGATACCATCAAAGAGAATATCAGATTTGGTCTTGATTGCACTGATGAAGAGATAATTGATGCGGCAAAGCTTGCTGATGCGCATGAATTTATCCTGGAGACTGCTGACGGATATGATACCATCATTGGTGACCAGGGAATAAAACTGTCCGGAGGTCAGCGGCAGAGGGTTGCCATTGCACGTATCGTTTTACGGAAGCCTGAGATTTTACTCCTTGATGAGGCAACGAGTTCTCTTGACAATATATCAGAACAGAGAATAATGGAATCTGTTGAGAAGTTGTCTGAAAATATGACGGTGATTACTATTGCTCATCGGTTATCAACAATTCAGGGTGCGAATCTCATCTGTGTGTTAAAGGACGGAATGCTTGTTGAAAGCGGTTCTCATGATGCATTAATGAATTTAAATGGTGAATACCGGAAGTTATACCTGGGCCAGAGGGATGAAAAAATTCCTGTGCAGCCATCCGAATTGAATTAATTTTTTCTCATATAATCCCAGATTCTGCATTTTGTTGTACCAACAACGCATCAGCCTCCAGCTCCAGCACCACCGGAATGAGCACCGGGTTGCTGCCAGATGAACTACGTTGTGGCAAATAATGGCAATGAATTCCTGGTCTGTACAGCTGGGGAGCACCTTCGTCCTTGTTGTATCTCCTGCACCTGACAACACCGAAACCTCACTCCCCCTCAACATGCCCCCGTCCCGCCTCAGTAATATCCCTTCCCTGCGGCGTCCTTTTAATAAATCCAATCTGAATCAAATAAGGCTCATACACCTCTTCCACCGTCCGCACCTCCTCCCCAATCGCTATCGCAATCGTCTTGACACCCACCGGGCCGCCGCCGAAGTCATGGGCAATCACCGAGAGAATCTTCCGGTCGACGTTATCAAGGCCCAGGGAGTCAATGCCGAGCATGGTCAGCGCACGGTCTGCTGTTTCCTTGTCAATGGTGCCGTCCTCCCGGACCAGGGCGAAATCACGCACCCGTCGTAAGAGACGGTTTGCTATCCGGGGTGTTCCGCGGCTTCGCTGTGCAATTTCCTGTGCACCGTCCTGTGTGATCGATGTCTGCATGATGGCAGCGCTGCGCAACACAATTTTCACGAGATCGGCTACTTCGTAGAGAGTGAGGCGGAATATAAAGCCGAACCGGTCACGCAGGGGAGAGCCCAACAGGCCGACCTTTGTTGTTGCACCGACCAAAGTGAACTCCTCTAAGGGGAGCTGCACCGAGCGTGCACCCGGACCTTCGCCTATCATCACGTCAATACAGGAGTCCTCCATTGCAGGATACAGAATTTCCTCGACCACCGGGTTCAGCCGGTGAATTTCATCAATGAAGAGCACATCTCCCTGCGAGAGCGCCGTTAACTGGGCGGCAAGGTCGCCGGGCTTGTCCAGTACCGGACCCGTCGTGCTCCGGATGGCCACCCCCATCTCCCGGGCGACAATCTGGGCGAGCGTCGTCTTCCCGAGACCGGGCGGGCCGGAGAAGAGAATGTGGTCAAGGGTCTCCCCCCGCGTATTCGCCGCCGCAATAGCTATCCCCAGTGTCTCTTTAATCTGCGCCTGACCCACAAACTCGTCGAAGTGTGCCGGCCGGATGGTGACATCATCCGGCTCTTCCGTCAGAAGTCCGGGTGAAGGAAGTCTCTCCTGCATGGAATCATCTTTCATAGTATCAGTGCTCCCGCAGGCGGGCCAGAGCCGCACGAATCAGGTTCTGCACAGTCGGGTCAGGGATAGGCAGGGACGCGTCAACTGCCTCCTGCGCCTCCCGTGGGGAAAACCCGAGTGAAATAAGGGCGCTCACTGCATCGCCTTCTTCTGTCGTCCGTTTGCCACCGGTGGTAGTCACGGGATGTTCCTTCATCTTGTCCTTGAGTTCCAGGATCAGGCGTTTTGCACTCTTCTGCCCGATTCCCGGTATCCGGGTAAGGACTTTCTCGTCGTCACTGACAATTGCGATGGCAAAATCTGCAAATGAGATCTGGGAGAGGATGTTCATTGCTATCTGGGGGCCGATTCCCGAGACGCCTATTAAGATTCTGAAAAGTTCCAGTTCACTCTGGTGGAGGAATCCATAAAGCTGAATGTCATCGTCACGAACAGCCATGTGGGTATGCACCCGGACAAGACCTTCCGTCTGTTGGAGACTCTGCAGTGCGGGCTGGGTGACCTGCACCCGGTAGCCGATACCGCCGACATCTATCACCACCCACCGGTCTCCGGTGGATGCCAGAATTCCTGAGAGGTGTGCTATCATATTATCGCATCATATTAATGTGGCAGAGAGCGACCGCAAGGCCGTCTGCAGCATCGTCCGGGCGGGGAATTTCCTGCAGACGGAGGAGCCGGCGCATCATCTCCTGCACCTGGTGTTTGTCGGCACGTCCCGATCCGGTGACCGCCTGCTTGATCTGGTTGGGCGTGTACTCTGCAATCGGAATATCCCGCTGCTCGACGGCGAGGAGCAAAACGCCCCGTGCCTCACTGACCTGCATAGCAGAGGTGGTGTTCCGGGAGAAGAAGAGTTGTTCAATGGCGACGCATTCCGGGTTGTACTCATCGAGAACCTGTGAGATTTTCTCATATACCTCCCGCAGACGTTGTGACTGTGCGAGGCTGCTTTTGGTCTCAATACAGCCATAGGTGATTGGCGTCGGATACCGGCCGGTTTTGTCAAGAACGCCATACCCGACCCGTGCAATACCCGGATCAATCCCAACAACAATCATGTAATTATTTATCTCTCCCTATTGGAAAGGGCCCTGCTCTTCGCCCCTGCCTTTCTGAATGAGTATTCCGTTCTTATGGTAGATACCTATTGTCAACTACTTGCGCCTTCACACATAGTCAATGGGCTTCTTGCCTGTTTTTTCGTACTATTGTGTTGCTGTAATGGGTATAACAAATATCGTAACTATTCAGCCCCCCTCAATTTTAGTGACAATTAACCGGTAGATCAAAATATCATGGCTACATATTAACTTACAATGAGTGTGCCTTCCAATCTGGACCAGATATTGCATTTGGTTCTGACCGATCCTCAAGCTGCAA
>JAUVCV010000022.1 GCA_030595665.1 Methanogenium sp. | reverse complement strand
ACATCGGGATATATTCGTATGATTTCATCCTTTGCTTCTTCAATCAGTCTTTGTTTGGTCTGTTCATCATATACCGGATAGATATCAGACCATGAGAACACCGGATTGGCATTCTCTGATTGTGTTGATTGCGGTGTTGCCTCTGGAGTTTCAGCTGCTACGGTTGGTGTTGCGACAGGAGTGTTCCCAATATTCCCTGCATTAAGCGTAGTACAACCCGAAATCAGGATGACACATATGATACAAAACAAAACAGATACCGCTATAATTATTTTTTTACCTGACATGGTATTCCTCACATAATAGTTATTAGAAATTGATTAATCCAAGATTCATAAAAAAATGATCCCAGTGAAGGGATCTGCAGTTATTTCATCTCAAACCCGTGTTTACGGATATGGATAGTAAACCGCATAATAAAATTGGTCGTTGGGACTGACTGAATCAAACGATGATTTCACATGGTGAATAGCCCCACTGGCATAACCTGATGCAAGTGCATACTTTAGATCTTGTGTATTTTTGCTTACCATACCGATGAAATTGTTAGAACTATCATACGCTACAGCAGCGAGTTGAATGTTATCTGCTGGTTGACCATCTAATGTCTTTGCATATCCAAAGAAACTGTGATCAGCATTATTTCCACCAGCGGTTAGCTTAAAGTATGTGGTATATACCGGGCTCAGTTCATCGGCTGCACTAACAGGTCCGACAAGGACAACACCTGCAACGAGCATGATGACAAGCAGAATGCCTGTTTTCTTTAAATCGAATTTCTTCATTTTCTTCACCTTTGTATTCGGTTTTTTGTTTGGTTTTTGAAGGGGAGAGTAAGATCCGGATTGGTGTGTATGCGGGCTGCACAGGTTCATGCAGGGATGATACAGAGGAACCCCTTCAATTATGGGGCCCCGAAGGCCGGGAAGAATACAATCCTCTATCTGTGATGAAGACAGGCAGATGTTTTCCCGGACAGTGGGTAAGTGCAACCTCCCCACTGCCCCCAGATAGATATAAAAAAACGTTCTATTTATACTTTCTAGGACAAACGCCGAACTGATTTCAATCCGTTCGGTCTTTGTCCCATAAACTATATCTATCTAAAAGGGTGGACTGATCTGAGAAATCCGGTTGGGAATATCAAATGCCCTATTTTGCAGATATTCTTTAAAAACAGTTGCGAATATCCATTCAAACACTGATTGAAAAATGAGTGATTGTTGTGTGCGCCGGTTCCGGGAGATATGTAGCGATACTTTTTAGCACTCATCCTGTGATCAACACATAAATTACGGGCGAATTCAGATTAGTTGTAGTAGAACATATGTGCCAAAACAAAAGAGATCCCTGATGATGTTCGGTCTCTTTTGATCGTAGATGCCCCTGAACCCATTGACAAAATAACATTCAGATGATGATTTAAAAACCGGTTTTTCCCGGTTATGGTTTCAGTATGACAAACACATTACTACCCTTTGATTTTGCGCAGTTTCAGACCAAAATAAATTAATGACAGTGCCACAACCGAGGCATACATTGCTCCGATTAAAAGTCTGGGATCAGGTTCTATCCAGATTTTAACTGAAGAAATAACCAGCCATAGGGGTAAAAAAGCAATTGCAATTACTAGTATCGATGCCGCTCTCAGAATTTCATCCGTTGTTTCATTCTTCATAATAATCATTCCAAAAAAATGGTAGACCGGGTCAATAACCCGCTCCGGTAACACGTAAGCTGAGATCATAGCTGTAGCCTGATCCTTTTGGCACTCTGAACTCTGCTCCTCCGATAAGACCCTGAGATCCCTGATAGTTTCCATTCCAGTGAGGTTTGAAGTAACCATAGGCGTTGGTATTCAATTCATCAGGTCCCACATGGCCCTGCTGTAAGTCAAACTGCTCAGAAACTCCTGCAGTACCTCCCCCATGACTAACTTCAAGGTTGATGGTAATGGTCACCGGCGAACTCGTCGTAGTATCCGAGAAGGGTTCCCAGTCATTTATTCTGTCATTGTACCTTTTAAGTGTAATGCCAGGTTTTACTTCCCGAAGATATGACGGAATCAGGCCGTCGTTATTATTCAGTCCGGTTGCTTTCATCCAGAGAATATAATAGTCGTAATTTGGATCGGTCAGACTGACTTTATACAATTTGTATGAACCGGATGCCGATGAATATTCATCACTGGGTGTCTGAAGTGTGTCGGTTCTGATGTATTGAAGATTATAGGTCGTAGGATAGGATAATCGCAGATTCAGGGGCTGCGTCAATATACGACTGATTTCACTCTCAATTGTTGCCGCTTCCTTCGAGTCCCAGAGTGTGGATTCATCCACCGACAGGGAAACCGACTGTTGTGTTTCTGTAATACCCGTTTGTGCTTCTGCCGCACTAACCGGCATAGCAAGAACCGCTCCTGCCACAAGCATGATGACGAGCAAAATGCCTGCCTTTTTAAGACTGATTTTTCTCATTTTTCGTTACCTCTCTTTAGTTGTTTTGCTTTTTTCTAAAAGGGCTGTTTAAATCCGGATGAGTGTCTCCGGATAGTGCACGGATTCTTCCTGAAGACTCTTTCATGCAGGAATGGTGCATAGTGGCCCTGTTAATATGGGACCTAAACAGGCCGAAAGAAAAATAAACTGCAAGTGGACTTCCCCCCATGAATAAAATGCCACCCACGAATGAATTTCCCTTTCGGACAGTGAGAAATGGAATACCCTCAACTGCCCCCACGTATACTTTAAAAAAGTCATATTTATTTTTTCTAAGACAAACACCGAACTGGTTCGGTGTTTGTCCCATAGACTATATGTACTTAAAAATTCAGAAAATTTTCCGGGAAAAAAAGGAAAATTTAAATATGGCGACATCTGGCTTTATTTTTAAAAAACAGTAATATTAAGCCCTGATTTTTTGGAGAACATCATTATTAAAACTCCTAAAATGGTGTGCGCTTCTGCTAAACAGGCATAATTGCGATACGCTGAATCTTCCTTAAATATTAGAGGATTCCTGAAATTGAGGTGATTCCATCATAGATTGCGATTATTGCCGTGGATAAGCGAATTAGGAATCATACTTACTTTTCACAGATATTTGAGCATTTATTCGGATCTAATCCGAATCAGTTCGGTGTTTGTCCCATAAATGTTATACCTAATGCAAATATAATTTAAATCAATGAAGAAATCAGGAGTCGGATTATTTACAATCACCGCAATTTTGCTGATCTCGTTTATCTTAGTACCAACTGTTTCAGCAAAAGAGGATGCCGCTTATTCCATCAGCCCATCCATCTACAAAGAACCGAGCATTGCAACAAAACTTGTGGATACCATTAGTCAGGATGAAACAAACCGGCATTCATTCACTGTGGGAAGTGGAGTCACAACAATTGAAGTTTACCTTGACTGGGATTCAGCATCGGATTCATTGTCACTGACGATATATACTCCTTCAGGGACGAATATTGGAACCTTCTATGACAATAGTGACGGGTGGACTGATGGCAAGATTCATATTGATATCACACCCGGTGGAGGGTATGTAGAGTCTGGAACATGGTATTTTGATGTCTACGGAGAGCAGGTTGCCTCGTCCAGGCCATACCAATTTACTGCTGAAGGGCATTAGAGGGTCCTGATCTTGAAAGTACCCGTGATTATCATTATTTTTTTGCTTTTTTTTGTCACAATAGCGGATGCTACTGAATATACCATAACACCTTCAAGAAATGTGGGCAAACCTCCAGGGACATCATTTGATGGTGAAGTAGTCCATGAACTGCAACCGATTCCTGTATGGTTTGCAATACTTCTGACAATATTTCCACAGATGGCGGTTTTAAATCTTGAATCAATTATCATTTTCAAATCTTCGGTTTATATCGGGTATATAAAAATAAAACACGCAAGATTACGTTCCCGGGAAAAAAAGGAGGCAATATACACCCTGATTAAAATGAATCCCGGGATGCACTTCAGGGAACTTCAGCGAAAATCAGGTTTGAAAAAGGGTACATTTGAATATCACATGAAAAATATGGAGCATGCAGGACTGGTGAAATCAGTAAAAGATAAAGGCAAAGTTCATTATTTCGTAAATAATTCAACGTATTCTCCTGAAGAAATTAAACTATATTCTGTCATGCATAATGAATCCCTGAAAAATATTCTTTTAGAAGCCTGCACGAAACCCCTCATCACCAATAAAGAGATCGCTGATGATTTGGGACTATCAAAGTCATCAGTAAGTGAAAAACTGAATTATTTAAACGATATTGGGATTCTGAATGCAAAAAAAGAAGGCTGGTACACGTTTTATGAAATATCAAAGGAATACGATGATGCAATTCCGAATTATATCAGCAACGATATGTATACTGAACAAAACAGAATTGTACAGACAGAAAGAATATCCTCATTGTAACAAATACTGACCAAAACAGGGGTACTGAAAAACCTGTTGGGATAAACGGTTTCCATTTTGTAACGTTTTTCTATTTTTTTATTTCAATTTTTATTTGAACTTCAACATGTATTTGTAATCGGTTCGGTGTTTGTCCCAGAAATTTCATTAATCAAAAAACCAATACAATATTTGTGGGATTATAATCCGCAATAGTGGATTATAAAAATACCAATATGAATGGATGGATTATATGCAAAAAATCAGCCAAATTAAGAAAATCCTCGTTGTAAACATAATTATAATATTGATTTTTGGGGTAATTGCAAATCCCGTTATGGGGGAAGTACAGGATACATCAAACATAAAAGTTTCATGTAAATATCCCGGAAAAGTTATCGAGGCTGGTGAAACGGTCATTTTTGATCTTGTCATTAAAAATACGGCAACCACCAATTATCCAAAAAAGCTGCGTGTTGATACATTCAAAGGTGAGGAAGACTGGGAATTCAGGTTTTTAACAGAGGGTGGGGAAATTGACCGCATTGCCTATTCAGGAGGAGAAACGGACACCATTCAGCTTGAAGTAAAAACCACAGGAGACACTCCTAAAGACACCTACCCGTTCAGGTTCAGCGTTGACAGTGGAAAACTATGGTTATATATTACCATTAAAGAGTCACATGCAGGCGAAAATGGCATCTTAAAACTGGAAGTTGTTAACGAGCAGGGTGATAAAATAAAGGGCGCTACAGTATCTGCATTTCAGGGAAAAAGCACATCTGCAGATATAGTTGTTTACTCTATGGCGGACGGAAAAATCCGAACGGATCTTGATCAGGGAGAATACCGGATTTTAATTGAGAAAAACGGCTATTTAAGCAGGGAAATTGATGATATAAATATTCAGAGCGGATACACGGAAGACATTGATACGGTGATGCTTGAAAGGAAAAACTTTGGTCTTGATGTCGATGTAAAAACTCCGGTAACGACCTCATTGATTGGACAAAAACCCCTTTATGAGATGGTTCTCATGAATGTAGGGAAAAGTGATGATCTTTTCCGTCTCTCCTCAAAAAATATGCCTGAAGGATGGTATGGACGATACAAAGAGACGATTGATTCAAAAAGTGAATTGTCAGAAATTTTCATAAAAACGGGTGAAGAAAAAACCGTATATTTTGAAATAATTCCGCCGTATTCAGTAATTAAAGGAGATTACAGTTTTGATTCAGTTATTAACTCAACAGACGGTATGGAGTACATAACAGAACTTAAGGCAATAATAAAGGGGAGTTCTGATCTGCAGGTATTCTCTGAAAAATATCTATATGAGATTACAAAAGGCAAAACTGCAGAAGTACCGGTAAATATTTTAAACAACGGAAACGGTGTGGCACTCACAAATATAATCGTTGAGGTTTCTACACCCGAGGGATGGAAGATTACGACCTCTCCTGAGACAATTCCCAGTATTGAACCGGGAGAGAGAAAAACGGTTTACCTGACTGTTGTACCCCCTTCAGATATCGCAGCTTCCGAATACAAAATAACCACGAATGTGATCTCTGATCAGGAAGAAGTATCAGATAGTCTCAGGATTGTTGTAAATGAAAGCTCAATGATTGGTGTATTTGGAATCATTCTTATGATTACCGCCGCAGGCAGTGTATTTTATATGTACAGAAAATACGAAAGGCGATGATTTGTCTTTAGAGGAAGATTATATTCCTTTTTTTAAGTATTCTGTCGGGATTATGGCTCAGGAATTATTAAATTCACATTCTGGACCTGAAAAACGTATGCCGGACAAAAATGTTTTGTTCGATTATATCTGGTGCCAAATTATATATTTCATCACACCAAAAATTGGATTCATATGACAGGGAAAAACAGCCTTTTTACAATCATTCTTTTAATACTGTTAATTGCAGCATCATTTATCTGTGGCTGCACTGCACCCGGCGGTTCTGATGAACAAGAGGAATGGATCATTCTTCCGGAATGGGATAACCCCGAAGGAGCAACATCTGCCCTACGAAGTTCTGATTTTGCAGAGGGGGATTACAACGGGCTTGTGGTTTATGCCATTCCTGAATCTTCCGGGATGGTGCAGGGGGATAATGCCACAATAACAGTAATATTCGCAAACAATGGCACTTCCCCGGTACATATTGAAAATTACCCTCCGGAATTTCTCATACAAAATCCGGCAGATCTTTCCCGACCATTTGTTATCGTCAAAAGATACCTGCGTGGAGATGATGATGTCACCATACTCCCTGGTGAAAATATCAGTTACGATATCAAATGGGATTCGTCATTAAATGACAACGGTGTGGAAGTCCCACCTGGTTTGTATACCCTTGAAATTACGGATGTAATGACGTGGGACGGCGAAACAGAAATGATGTATCGGGGAGAGTCCGGTAAAAAAATATCCGAAATCGGGATACGGCCAGACGGTGGGATTCTCCGGAAAACAATTCCTGTCAATATGTCCCAAAAACGTGAAGGAATAACCGTAACGTTTGACCGGATTGATGCCGCAGAAAACAGCACCGAACTCTTCTTCTCGGTTTACGTGCCTGAACCTCTTTATACAACAGAGATGGATGATGGAACGATTTGGTCCTATACCCTTTCATCAGACGATAAACCAAACGGCCATTACCGGATAGACGGGGGAGAACAGAAATCTCTCTGGAATATGAATCTTATCGGCAGCAGTGACAATACCTATACATACCGGTCCCGGATTGAACCTCTTTCATCCGGAATAAAGGAAATGTCTGTTGAAATCAATAATTTCGGGCCTCTTGCAGAACAATGGAAGTTTGATGTTTCATTGTCAGAATGACGTCAGGAGGATTACTAGAAATCCAATTTTTTAAATTCCCTGTACGGATAAACCCGTCTCATTCCCGTATTCAGATTATCTTTTTCTGATCTCTATTGCTCTAAGATCTCTGTTTTTAATAATCCTTATCTGGTAGTGGTTAATAGCGAACATACCCCTCATCTGAAGGTTTTCATACCGTTCACATCAGTTTTCTGGCATGCGGGCCGACGGAGATATATATATTTTATATGTCTCTGCGGATAACCTAGTATTATATTCAGGTTCCAATGTAGTTTTTTGACTGGGTGATTTGTGTCTTATGGAAATCCGAAAAATTCAGGTGACGGGTGGCTCGACTTTTATTGTTTCCCTTCCCAAGGAATGGATACGGGCTTCTGATATCCATAAAAATGATCCTGTGGGCCTTATAATTCAGCCTGATGGATCCCTTACCGTAACGCCAAAAATATCCGGTAAGGTGTCAGAACGGGTAAAACGATTTGATCTGGCTGTTTATGATGGTCCGGATATCCTCTTTCGCTCACTGATTGGTGCCTATGTGGCGGGTTATAATGTTATTGAAATTGTCTCTCCCGGGAGGGTTCCTTCCTGGGCGCATAAGTCTGTGAGAAAATTTACGCAACGAACGGTGGGTCAGGAGGTTTCTGATCAGACGGATCACAAAATTGTGATTCGTGATCTCCTCAATCCTGGTGAGATGCCGTTTTCCAGTACGCTCAAAAGAATGGGTGTGATTGTTGCCGGTATGCAACGGGATGCGGTGTTTGCTCTGAAGACCCGTGATGAGGAACTTGTCGAAGATGTTATCCTTCGCGATCGTGATGTGAATCGTCTGTACTGGCTTGTCGCCCGCCAGTTTAATCTTCTGTTGCGCAACGTTTCATTGTCTCGTGAGATGGATGTGGAAATTGAACTGGCCTTAATTTATCTCCAGATTTCGCGTGTTGTTGAACGGGTGGGGGATCACATCGTTAAAATTGCGGAGAGTGCCCGAAGTCTGATGTATACATCCCTTGAGAAAAAAATGATCGATATCATTGAGGAAAAAAGCCGGGAATCTCTGAATATTTTTGAGGCAAGTCTTGAATCACTGTTTGAAAAAGATATTCTGAAAGCAAATGAATTAATCTCTGATGTGCGTGATTTTGTAGAAAAATGCAATGACGTTTCCATCTGGCTTTTTGATCTGGGTGTGCCGGGGGTTGTATCAATTGGCTATTGTGTTGAGAATTTCCGTAGGGTGGGGGAATATGCAGGGGTGGTTTCTGAGAATGCCATCAACTATCTGGTAACTGAAAATTCCTGATATTTTCCGGTATTTTTTAATTTGGCCCGATTTACTTCTTCTTCAATAATTATCTGAAACAAAATGTCATGAGATTTCCAACTATATATTGCTATATAGATTATGGCTGACATCCTGTAGGTTGAGTGATATCTATAAATACTTCATTTGGGTTATGACTACCCATGACAATGTCAACTGATGTTGCAAAAACATTAGAGAGAATTGAGGCAGACAAGGTGAAATTTGTCCGCCTGCAGTTTTCCGATATTCAGGGAATGCCGAAGAATGTGGCAATCCCTGCATGGCAGGCAGAGAAAGCTCTCACGGACGGAATATCTTTTGACGGTTCTTCAATTGAAGGGTTCGCACGGATTGAAGAGTCTGACATGGTCCTGAAACCAGATATTTCGACATATTCACTTCTTCCATGGAGGAAAGGGGGCTATCCGGTTGCACGGTTTATCTGTGATGTCTACATGCCTGACGGAACGCCGTTTGAGGGCGACCCCCGTTTTATCCTGAAGAAGGCACTTGCAGAGGCAAAGGAGATGGGATACACCTTTAACACCGGTCCTGAACTTGAGTTCTTCCTCTTCAAGCTTGATGAGAACGGCACGCCTACGATTGTCCCCCAGGACAAGGGCGGTTACTTTGATCTGGCACCGACAGATCTCGCAGAAGATGTGCGTTCAGAGATTGTCCTTGCATTAACCGACATGGGTTTTGAGATTGAGGCATCCCACCACGAGGTGGCAGAAAGTCAGCATGAAATTGACTTTAAGTATGGTGATGCGTTAAAAACAGCTGATAATGTCATCACCTTCAAGTATGCGACAAAGTCCATCGCGCTCCAGAACGGGCTGAATGCAACCTTCATGGCAAAGCCGATATACGGGATATGCGGAAGCGGAATGCATGTCAATTCATCGCTCTCCAAAGACGGGGAGAATGCGTTTTATGATCCTGAGGCACCGCTTCAGCTCTCTGAAGTCGCTCTGCATTTCATTGCCGGTGTGCTGGAGCATGCAAAGAGTATCACCCGGATTGCCAATCCGACGATTAACTCCTACAAGCGACTGGTACCCGGGTATGAAGCGCCGGTGTATGTGAGCTGGAGTGCACAGAACCGTACGGCCCTTGTTCGAGTCCCTTCCCCCCGTGGAAAGAGCACCCGGATGGAACTGAGGAGTCCTGATCCAACCTGTAATCCTTACCTGACCTTTGCTGCCATTCTTACTGCAGGTATGGACGGGATAAAAAAGCAGCTCGTTCCTCCCGCAGGGGTGAACCAGAACATCTTTGAGATGACTGAAGAAGAACGCAGCAGATCACATATTGATACACTTCCGGGTGACCTGATCACTGCTAACCGGCACCTTCTGGAGGATACGCTCATCTGTAATGCGCTCGGAACTCATGTCATTGACGGGCTCAACAGTATTGCACTGATGGAGTGGGATTCATATCGGACTGTAGTTCATCCATGGGAAGTTGAACAATACCTGACACGGTTCTAAGAAGAAATGTAAGGGGAGATACTGTTCCTCTCCCCTTATTGTTTGAATTATCCCGTAATGAAGAAAAACGAGTAATCCGGTATAATATTCGGATTTTTAAGATAAAAAAAGGTTTGATTCATGGTAATCAATAGCGGAGATACTGCCTTTATCATCATATGCACAGCGATGGTCATGCTGATGACCCCTGCTGTTGGGCTGTTCTACGGTGGAATGGTCAGAAGGAAGAATATCATCTCAATGCTGGGCCTTGCCTTTGTGGCATTTGCCGTCGTGAGTATTCAGTGGGTCGTATTCGGCTACAGTCTTGCGTTCGGCCCGGATATTGGCGGGTTCATCGGCGGTCTTGACCATGTCATGCTTGCCGGTGTCGGACTGGACGGCGATGGAATTCCTGATCTGCTGTTCATGATGTTTCAGCTTGTCTTTGCCGCCCTGGCCCTTGCGATCATCACATCAGCTGTTGCAGAACGGGTGAAACTGAGTTCATTCATCGTATTTGGGCTGTTGTGGACGACGCTTGTCTATGATCCGCTTGCCCACTGGGCATGGGGTGGTGGATGGGCTTCACAACTTGGTGCCCTTGATTTCGCCGGTGGAACGGTTGTCCACATCAGTGCAGGTTTCGGTGCTCTTGCCCTCTGCATGGTGATTGGTGCCCGGAAGGGTTTTGGGAAGTACGGGATGGAGCCCTACAATGTTCCGATCACCCTCCTTGGTGCAGGACTGCTGTGGTTTGGATGGTTCGGATTCAATGCAGGGAGTGAACTTGCCGCAGACGGTATCGCAGCAAATGCATTTGTTGTGACAAACACTGCTGCCGCCGCTGGTGCACTTGCCTGGATGGTTGCATCCTGGATACGGGGAAAGCCTGCAACACTTGGGATTGTCTCCGGTGCAATAGCAGGGCTTGTTGCAATTACGCCTGCAGCAGGGTTTGTTGACGTGAAAGGATCTCTCGTCATCGGTGCACTTGCAGGACTGGTCTGTTACGCTGCCCTCCTGTGGAGGCAGAAGAAGGGTATTGATGAATCGCTGGATGCATGGGCGGTCCATGGAGTCGGCGGGGTGTTCGGCGCTCTTGCGACGGGTATCTTTGCAACAGCGGCCATCGGAGGCGTTGATGGTCTGTTATACGGCAATGCAAATCAGTTCCTCATACAGGTGCTGGACGTGGTGGTGGCGGTGGGCTACGCCTTCGTTGTGACCTACATTCTCGCAAAGGTTGTTGACAAGGTCATGGGCCTGCGTGTCGATGAAAAGGAAGAATATGTCGGCCTGGATATCTCCCAGCACGGCGAGACGGTGGAGGCGTAAAAGATGAAGAAAGTAGAAGCAATCGTACGGCCTGAAAAGGTGGAGGATGTGAAGGCGGCCCTTGATGAAGGGGGATTTTTTGCCATGACTATCACCAACGTTCACGGCAGGGGTGTGCAGCGCGGCATATGCCTCCAGTTTCGCGGAAGAAAGGTCAATGTCGACCTGATTCCCAAAGTGAAAATTGAGATGGTCGTCGAGGATGAGGACGTGGCAGCGATCGTCTCAATTGTCAAACGAGTGGCGGTGACGGGTGAGGCAGGGGACGGCAGGATATTTATCATCCCTGTAGAGGAGGCGATAAAGGTCCGGGAAGAATCCGAATGATCTGTTTCCCGTAAATACGCACCATTCCCTCCTTTTTTCAAATCATGGATCTGGACGAATCCTCAGTTATCATATTGATGAATTGTTCTCATTTCTGCAATGCCGCTAGTGGGTTTGTCCACTATCTGCGGCTGAAGTCGTGGGCTCTTTTGTTTGTGACCCGTTCATTCGAAGGTGCATATTGCCTGTTCTTCCTGGAGGAAAGGACCTTTCCGATGCCCATAAGGTAAGTCATTCCCCAGTTATTAGGGGGATATACAAATGATTCTGATTTTATTGGTTACTGTTGTTGTTGGTATTATCCTCTGCACGCGAAATAACGATTTATGTCGGATCTTCGGGAGCGCCTGTCTTTTCTCGGGGATATTGCTTGCACTATGTATGGGACTGGGTTCGATGGGTTTATTAGAGTGAAAATGAAAAACCGGGCTGCGTCATGGTTTAAACAATATGGTCTGCCGATTGTACGAGTTATGAGGATGTCCGGGCAGTGATACTGTCTGTTGGTAAAAGGATGAAAGGGATCAATCATCAAAAGGCAGGGGTGGGATCAATAGCAATCGTCAAAAGGGGGATGGTAGACTATTTTTTTCGTCCCTGTGTATGGGGTGATAAGGGTTCGGGAAGAACCCGAATGATCTTTTTCCCGTAAAAAAAGTGCAAAATTCCACACGTTCTTTCAAAACATAGATATGAACGAATCCTCAATTATCATACTAATGATTTGTTCTCATTTCTGCAATACCACAACTGGTATGAGGTGGTTGTGAAATGACCTTTGAGCGTTCTGAGAGAAAATCTGTTGAGATTCTGCGTATTCTTTCAGAGCAGCAGGGCCCCCTCGGCGCAAAACTGCTCAGTGAGCTGATGGCTGAACGTGGATTTTCGATGTCTGACCGGGCAGTGCAGTATTATCTTCAGTACCTTGATGAGAGGGGATTTACCCGTAAGGTGGGTAATAAAGGGCGTGTTCTTACAACTGAGGGTCATTCTGAGGCAGAGGATGCCCTGGTTGATGATCGCATGGGGTATGTGATATCCCGGCTTGAACAGCTTTCATTTAATGTATCGTTTGACCCGAAGACGCTGGCCGGGGATATTGCCTACAACCTGACGTATGTGCCGTATGATGAGATTGAAGCGGTGACACGGGCGTATGACGAGGTGATAGACCGTGGCTACAGTTTCTTCCGGGGCTATTCTGTTACCGATAACGATCCCCGTCTTCCCCCGGATACGGTCGGGTTTATATCCGCGTGTTCTATAACGATGGACGGGGTGCTCCAGAAAAACGGGATTGGTGTTGATATTGTCTACGGGGGGAGATTCCGCATCGCCGATAACCAGCCGGTCTGTTTTGATGACCTGATTCGTTACCGGGGCACAACAATTGATCCTCTTCAGCTTTTTATTAATGCAGGGCTGACCTCGGTTGATAGTCTGGTTCATACCGGGAGCGGGGTGGCGCTCGCGAATGTCCGGGAAGTGACTGTTCAGGCAAGAGACAAAGTCGAGGGTATTATTGATGATATGGCCGGGTGCGGTTTTGTCCGCCCGGTTGGCATCGGTACGAGTCCGTTTAATCTGCGGGCCGATCCCTATCGTCTCTCAATTGTCTTTTTCAGCGGTCTGAATCTTGTCGCGAATGCTATTGAACAGGGATGCAATGTGACGACCGATATCGGGGCGGGGATTATTCCGTTTTCGAAGATTGCGGGTGAGGGGAGATAGTTGTGAGGAGAACAGTTACGAATTATCTAAAACGGGTCATTTTCATAATGATATAATCCTCGATTTTTTCTCTGGTTCATGCAGTACTCGATTTGGATAAAGAGAACCGTGACAGGCGAAAAATGAATGCACACGGTGTTGAGGATTTCAGA
Source organism: Methanogenium sp. (assembly GCA_030595665.1). Lineage (GTDB taxonomy): Archaea > Halobacteriota > Methanomicrobia > Methanomicrobiales > Methanomicrobiaceae > Methanogenium. Next base: position 26,666 of record JAUVCV010000022.1, on the reverse strand, counting down.
ACAGTATGATGGTGCAGATGGTGTTTTAAATGGCTGAAGACAAGAACCGGAAAATTATACAAAATAAAAACGATGAAATCCTGCCACTTTTAAGTGAAGTCCGAAATCTCATAATAACGGCCAGAAAAACCGCCGCACAAAATATCAATACATTACAGGTGCTCACAAACTTTGAGATTGGAAAGCTTATCGTTGAAAACGAGCAGTTGGGAGATAACAGGGCAGAATACGGAAAACAGACGCTCAAAGATTTATCTAAAAGTCTGGCAAAAGAGTTTGGAAGAGGTTTTTCAAGAAGAAATCTTGAGTATATGCGCAGGTTTTATATCGAGTATAAAAAACGGGCGCCTGCAATATCCCAGACAGCGTCTGGGAAATTAGATGATGGGACATACAGTCCATCTAAAATAACGCAGACAGTGTCTGCGCAATTATCGCACTTTGACTTGAGCTGGTCTCATTATGTATTCCTGATGGGAATAAAAGCCAGAGATGAACGCCGATTTTATGAGATTGAATCAACAGAAAACAGTTGGTCGCTTGCAGAACTAAAGCGTCAGTCTAACTCCGGGTTATATGAAAGACTTGCACTGAGCAGGGATAAAGAAGGAGTCCGGGACTTGTCATACAACGGGCAGAGAATCACAAAACCCGAAGATATGATGAAAAATCCGCTTGTTCTTGAATTCCTTGGACTTGACGAGAAGGAAAAATATTCGGAAAACGATCTTGAATCTGCAATAATTGACAAATTGGAACACTTTCTTCTCGAACTCGGTAAGGGATTTCTATTTGAAGCCCGTCAGAAGAGATTTACATTTGACTCCGACCACTATTATGTGGATTTAGTCTTCTACAACAGATTACTGCGTTGTTACGTCCTGATTGACCTTAAAATAGGAAAGCTTACCCATGAAAACCTTGGACAGATGCAGATGTACGTCAATTATTTTGACAGGCATGTTAAACTGGACGATGAAAACCTGACAATCGGTATCATCCTCTGCAAAACAAACAACGACGCCCTCGTACAGCTCACACTTCCTGAAAATACAAATGTGTATGCCTCCCGCTATCAGCTCTATCTCCCTTCAAAAGAAGAGCTCCGGCAAAAGCTCATAGAATGGTCTGATGTAAGCATGGAAGAAATAAAAGAGGATTTATGATGTGATGCGTTTCTCATTCGATGTGAACCTAATATTTTAGCTCAATGGAATACATTCCATTGTGGGGCTCTTTACCGGGCGGAATTTAAATCGAAGTGACGATAGGATTAACCTTAATCCCATTCCTGAGTCAAAAGATCCATACCAAAATCTACAATCGTTACATTCTTTGTGAGAGGGTGTTCAACTTGAATTCCTTCCCTCTTCTGACCTTCTTTTTACTTCCTGAATAACAAACACTGACAGTTCGTCTCCCTGGAATGCCTCATTCACTGCCGCGGTAAACGGTTCTTCACCCATTTGATCAAGATTCATCGCAAGAACAGATATAATTTGATCAGACACTGGCATCTGGTTGGGTACGGCAATGGAGAGAGCATTGCAAAAATGGTGGACGGAATCATCAAATTTGGACATGTCCCCGAATATAACACCCATCTGAGCTAAGGTTAGAACTTCACTGGCATGGTTCCCGAGTTCCCGGTTGATCGTCAGGCTCTGGTCATAGTACTTCAGTGCATCATCATACCGGTTTGTGTCCTGATAGACCATACCGATCTGGTGAAGGGATGAAGACTCACTGGCACGGTTACCGAGTTCCCGTTCAATCACCAGGCTCTGGTTATAGTAAACCAGTGCATCAGCCCACCGGTTTGTTTTCTGGTAGACCATACCGATCTGGTGGAGGGATGAAGACTCACCGGCACGGTTACCGAGTTCCCGGTTGATCGCCAAGCTCCGGTTATAGTAAGCCAGTGCATCAGCATACCGGTTTACGTCCTCATAGAGCATCCCGATCTGGTGAATGGTTATGGCCTCACCGGCACGGCCACCAAGTTCCCGGTTGATCGCCAAGCTCCGATTATAGTAAGCCAGTGCATCATCATACCGGTTTGTGTCTTGGTAGACCATCCCAATCTGGTGGAGGGCTGTGGCCTCACTAGCATGGTTACCAAGTTCCCGGGTGATCGTCAAGCTCTGCTGATAGTACTTCAGTGCATCATCATGCCGGTTTGTGTCCTGATACACGATCCCGATCTGATGGAGGGTAGAAACCTCAACAGTACGGTTACCGAGTTCCTTGTTGATCGCCAAGCTCCGATTATAGTAAGCCAGTGCATCATCAGATCGGTTTTTGTCCTGGTAGACCATCCCAATCTGGTGGAGGGTTGAGGCCTCACCGGCACGGTTACCGAGTTCCCGTTTGATCACCAGGCTCTGCTGATAGTAATCCAGTGCATCAGTAAATTGGTTTGTGTCCTCATAGACCATCCCAATCTGGTGGAGGACTATAGCCTCACCAGCCCGGTTACCGAGTTCCTGGCTGATCTCCAGGCTCTGCTGATAGTAATCCAGTGCATCAGCAAATCGGTTTGTGTCCTCACAGATCATCCCGATCTGGTGAAGGGTTGAAGCCTCACCAACCCGGTTACCGAGTTCCTGGCTGATCTCCAGGCTCTGCTGATAGTAATCTAGTGCATCAGAAAATTGGTTTGTGTCCCCATAGACCATCCCAATCTGGTGGAGGACTATAGCCTCACCAGCCCGGTTACCGAGTTCCCGTTCAATCACCAAGCTCCGATTATAGTAAGCCAGTGCATCAGAAAATTGGTTTGTGGCCTCATAGACCATACCGATCTGGTGGAGGGTTGAAGCCTCACCAACCCGGTTACCTAGTTCCTGGCTGATCTCCAGGCTCTGCTGATAGTAATCCAGTGCATCAGCAAATCGGTTTGTGTCCTCACAGATCATCCCGATCTGGTGGAGAGATGAAGATGCACTGGTAAGATCATTCAATTCTTGTGCAGATATTTTTGCCCGGTTCATCAATTCAAGAGCGGTTGAGTAATTATAGTGGTCATAATACTGATTCCCCAATCGGAAATTGAGATCAGATGCAGTTTCATAATCTTCTCCATAAAATGCATGCTCAGCAAGAGAAAGAATCCCATACTGTTTGTCGGGCAATTTATCTACGCGGTCTTTGAAACATTTCGCAGCCTTCGCGTGAAACGTTACAAAATCCTCATCGGGCAATTGATCCTTTCGATACTCACGAAGTGAGGGATGGGCAAATTCATATGACCCCTTCTCGATTTTTATAATGACATAACTTTTTTCCAACCCATCTTGTAACGAGGTTATCGTACCCGGTTGATACTGTAACATGCAGGCCATAATTGTCAGTGGCATCGGCTGACTGAGCACACAGAGACAATTTGCCCATTTTGCCTGCGCATCATCTAAGCACCGGTAGATAACCTTAGCAGGGTTTTCTATCGCTGCATGCATATTTGCCCGAATATTTTCGATAGTCACGGGTAATTTTTCCTTTTGCAACAGGTTCATGCATGCAATTAAACAGAGTGGGTCTCCGATGTTTTCTTTAAGAAAATCAGCAGTTGCTTCATCGATAGTTAGCTCGTAGCGAAGCTTCAATAGCTCCGTGATGCAATCGGATTGCATTTTTGCAAGCTTAATTTCAGGATGACTATGTCGCAGCAGTTCAGCCTGAAGCTCTTCATATTTTTGTTGTGTTGCCGTCTCTAAACGATAGGTAAATATTAACGCAATTCCCGGGGGGATATTCCGTATTAAATCCTTCAACAGAATAAAATCGATATCAGATGACCATTGTGCTTCATCCAGAAGAATTGCTACACAACCATCTTTTTGCGAAAGTTCTTCACTTAATTTTCTGAAAACACCAAGAAACGCTATCAGAACTGGATCGTGTCCGATAGGACGCGAAGGAAGGTATGCTTCAGCCAACTTCTCGCCGGTTCTCACCAAAATACCAGCTGGATCTACCGGAGTTGTATAATCTTTTACGATACCAATTAATGCAGTGAGTCCTTTCTTCATGGATTCATTTCGCACGATGTTTTTAAACCATCCAAACTTTGTATGGCCCTGAATATCTGTCAGCAATTTTCCATAGCTGACCATAATCATTCCGGGAGTTTCTAAAAAGATCTCTTTGAAAGCCGGGCTTTCTAGTCCACCATCGGCTCTCTGGATCTCATACTCGACCCAGTCCAGTAACGAGCTTTTACCGGATCCACGGGCACCGGATATCATTATCACCTGTCCGCGTTCTTTGACGTGGGACAGGGCATCTGATATTTTCTTACGCTCATCATACCTGCCGGAAAATTCCTCCGTGGGGCACCGATTCACCGAAACCTGAGTCCCCTCTCCTGGCATTTCTGTCATGGCCTGTCACCAATCCCCGGTAATTTAATATTGAAAAATGAGACTGGAGTTGAATCGTTGAAAAATCCAGGGGCCTTGCGATTTCCAGACGTATTTAGTGGAATCCGGACAGTCGAATGCCCTGCATTATAAAATATTTTGAATTCTATGGAGGGCATTAAAAATAGATTGAAATATAACTAAATAAATGAGTTAGTTTGGAATCCGGTTCTGGATCTATAATCATTCGGATTGTTTGAATACTGCTTTCTCTTGCATCCATTTCTCCAAAGGTATTTATTTCAGGCCGTTGGCGCTTCACCAAGGCTGTTGGCCTTGGGGGAGAAGTGGGAGAGTCGGAGAGTGATGGGTAAGTCATCACCGTTGATGGGGTAAGAAGTGATTAATTTTGGTCATTTGCTCATTGTAACGGAGTTAAATCCAAATTCTATAGTTCCATCTGAACATGTTAGAGTTACCGGTATTTCGTCTGCATTTCCGGATAGTAATTTTGTAACTTCACCTGGATTTTCAATGATTAGATTTTTTCCATCAAATTGTATCCCTTGAATAGTAAATTCCCGACCGAACAAAGAATATTTATTAGAGTGATCGAGGTGGAAAACAAGGTCAGGTACTCCCTGCTCAAGCCAATTACGGAGAAGTTGTTTGTCATTCATATTGAAAATAACACGACTCGTCCTTCGCTTCTTGTTGTCGATAGCGTCTACAATATCTTCGAGGGCTTCCAGATCATGCTTGCATATTTTATCTACTTCGATATGTAATTTAATCCCAAAATATGTTTGAATCTTGTTAGCTTTCGATGTAAACTGATATCCCCATCCGATAATTCCCTGTATTTCATCGGTCTGGTGTAAATATCTCGATGGAAATGTGGATACAGGATCTGAGAATTCGGTGAAGATGAGAAGATCATCTCCGTTCATCCATGTAAAAAAGAATTCATATATTTCATTTGCTTGAGCAATATCCTCCAATCCGGGAAATTGAAAATTAAATGATGCTTTTTCTTTTTTATTTTTATATGCAGAAAATGACATTTTGAACATTGGGTGGATGAATTTTAGATGTCCTTTGGTTGGGGTGACATAACGTTCCCCTTTCACGTTCAAAAATCTCTTTCCACTTTTTCGTAATCGTAGTTCTGCATTAAATACCTCAAGTGGGTTTGGCCGGATAGTAAGAGCCTGATGTTCTGTTTTATTCGGATCGAGTATAAGGATGTTTCCAATTTTCGGTTGGAATGTCAGCTCGACTACATCAGAAGGCAAGGTAAGTTCTTCAACCAATTCACCTGAAAGTAGGTTTTGAATATTTCTAAAAAGAATGCTGTTGGTAGAATCAGGGATTCTAACTTTAAAATTGACTGTCAAGGGTGGACCACCACCTTGAGATGATAACGTACTTAGCATGGCTCCATTTGCTCCCATACAAAACGTTGCATCAATATTTTGGGCCACAAGACATTTTATGGTTGATTCTGGGTCTAAAAGACCGCTATTTGTATCGATAATGAGATTCCTCTGAATTTTTTCCAGAATTAATGGGATTGCCTCTTCTGCATACAAATCGATGTAGCGTACACCGTATTTTTTTTTAAATTCTCTTTGTTTATGTTCGGGAATCCCTGGTGCGATGAGGTATATTTTAGCATCTGCAACATTTAGCTTAGAAAAAATATACTCAAAAATATATTTGATATTAATATCACTAATTGAATACCCAATAAAGAGGAGAGTATATTTCGATACTATAGACGTAATTTCGTTCCACAAGAGGCTAATTCTATTAACCGAGAAAAATTTTACATAATCATCCTCTGTGATTAGAATCGAATCTGGGTTGTTAATGTCACCGTGAATTTTGTACAAATTAACCTTTTTTCCGTCAATAGTTTGTTTAATTTGGTCATCTCTAAAAATGACGTTTATTTCATCACCGTATATTCTCTCAAACAACGTGTCATAATTAGTTGTAATAATTTGCTTGAAATGAGGTATTTTTGCAACCATTTCATGATATGATGTGTAATCTGGATCTTTTGTAAAGACATCTTGAAGAATAGCCTCAAGTTCATTTCTAGAACCTTTCAGCGTTACAAATTCTTGCGCCACTACATCAAGCCCTTTTAAACCCTGTATATGCTTGATTTCTGTTTGAGAAGCATTTGACTTGATGATCTCTGCCAACTCAGTTCCTGTTGGATACCCTGCATAATGCGAAAAACCCGAACCAACCCACAAAACAACTTGTTTTTCTCGAATATCAGAGATTAAGTCATTAAGATTGTCCGAAGTCTGCATAGTTGTGGATTGTTCTTTATGATTATAAAAAGCGATTGAATTGGAAACGGAAGGTCCACAAAATAAAACTCATTCCCGATCAGAACACGCCTTTGACGTGCCTCAAAACAAAAACCGCGTCCAAGTTCAAGTAAAAATTTTTCAAGTTTATCCAGAAGGGCTGACTCAAACTTAGACTCATCCATTACTTCAACCGGCATAAGACCCAGAAACTCAAAAACATATGAATCACGAATAGCCATTATTGGAAAGGAAATCTCGGCTCCCTCGTTTGCCAGACGACTCAATGCTTCCTTATCTTTTGACAGACCCGATCTCTCAAAATACATCGAAGCAATCTGCCGTTTTAACTCACGAACAGACCAGCACCCTTTGATACATTCAATCTCATAAAATAGGCGTTTTACAGGATTTTCTATCTCCATAATCTCAGAGAGATGAGAAAATGACAGGGATGTGATTAATTTTTCAGGTGGTGTTCTGAATTTGGGAGACAGTGTCTCCCCAATTCCACATATATAGGTATTCTGTCTGTCGGCTGTGGGTGAACAAAGTGAAAAATTCTGTAAAATAGACGTTCTCCTCTTTTTAACCCCCTTTTATGGGGAATCAGGGCGTAAAATGAGCGTATTTCCTGATGCATTTAACTACCCTGAAAATATGGCATTTTCACCGGTTATTTTGCAAAAATACGACAAATTGCAGACTAATAAGGGGGTTTCGTCAGTGTATTTTTTGGGAGGATGTGCAGTATGTCTCCGCTTGAAAAAGGCCCGCTCCGGCCGTCTGTGTGGATGCTTTTTTCCGGGATGCGGGCCTGTTTGCGGGGCTATTTATGCGTTACTTATGCATTCCTAAACGAAAGGCAGGAATTTATTATGTTGTCGAAATGAGTTGGTGTTTCTCCTGGTTTGTTTGGTTCGTTTGGTAGGTGGGTGTTCAACAAATCCCAAAACAATTCCAAAACAATTCCAAAACAATCCCAAAACCAATCGGGTATCAGCAGAAAAAACCCCTGAATAGAGATTATCGAACGGAATTCTATGGTACCGGTGTTTGTTTAACAGGTTTTAACAGATTTTAACGGGGTTCAACAGGGTTTGAAGGATGTGTGCTGACCCGATGTCCGTTTTTGACACATTTTCCCGAAATTATGATATATAACCGGATAATAGCCCTTAAATAGAATTCTTTATACGTAAATCGACTGAATATCGAATACTTCGACAGCACCCCCTTCAAAACGGCAACCGGCAGCACAAAATGAAATAAGCCCTAATTGGAGCTATTTAATCAATTTAAGCCCGAATTTGGCGAATTTCCCACAACACATATATGGGATGAACAAGAGAAGTACTATTCCACCACACTGTGTTCTGATTTCTGCTTCATGAAAATCTATTCATTATGGTTTTAATTTATGACAATCTATTCATCCAATCAGCAGCAAATGGCTGCAAAAATTGATCCTACATCACGGGTCTCCCAATGGAAGGACTGGCACTGGCAAATTCGCCATTCCATAAAAGACATCACTACCGTTGAGCGTCTGTTGGGCATCCGCTTTCCACCAGAAAAACGGGCAGAACTGGAAAAGACCATTGCCACCTTTCCCATGTGCATCACCCCGTATTACCTCTCCCTCATCGATGCTGACGATTATGAAAATGATCCCGTCTTCATGCAGGCCTTCCCCTCTGAGGCCGAACTCATTATTGAAGATTACGACATGGCAGACCCTCTTGCAGAAGATATAGACAGCCCGGCTGCCTGCATCACCCACCGGTATCCTGACCGGGTCCTCTTTCTGGTGAGTAACGTCTGTGCGATGTACTGTCGCCATTGCACCCGGAAACGGAAAGTTGGAGCTATCGACTCCATCCCGGACAAGGCTGCCATCCGTGAGGGACTGGATTATATTGCCAAACATCCTGCCATCCGGGATGTCCTGCTCTCAGGAGGCGACCCGCTCATGCTCCCCGACGAATATCTCGACTGGATTCTTACTGAGTTGCGGGCCATTCCTCATGTTGAGATCATCCGGATCGGAAGCCGTGTCCCGGTGGTCCTTCCCTATCGCATCACCGACGAACTGGCGGGAATGCTCAAAAAACATCACCCTCTCTATCTCAATACGCACTTCAATCACCCGCGGGAGATCACCGCTTCATCGCGGGAGGCGCTCGGGAAACTTGCCGATGCGGGCATCCCTCTCGGCAACCAGACGGTGCTTTTAGCCGGTGTCAATGACTGCCCCCGGATTATGAAGAGGCTCATGCAGAAGCTGGTCCAGGAGAGGGTCCGCCCCTACTACCTCTACCAGTGCGATCTTTCTGAGGGGCTCGCCCACTTCCGCACGCCGGTGGGCAAGGGCATCGAAATAATCGAAAGCCTCATTGGCCATACCAGCGGGTTGGCAGTACCTACCTATGTTATTGACGCTCCGGGCGGAGGCGGCAAGATTCCGGTGATGCCGAATTATGTTATCTCACGGTCAACGAACAAGGTGGTGCTGCGAAATTATGAAGGGGTCATCTGCACCTATCGGGAACCAGACAACTATAAGCAGGTCTACTGCGACCGAAACTGTGAGGCATGCACGCTGCAGCTGAAACTGGATGATGCGAACGAGTCGAAAGGGGTCGGTATCGAACGACTGCTCTCCGACTACGATGATACCTACATGCTTATCCCTCAGGATAACGAGCGGGTCGAACGGCGCAATGACGAGTGATACCGTCACTCGTCTGGGATCATCAGTGATACAGCACGGCCCCTGCAATGACCGTGTCTATCTGATGAAGCTCGCAGTGGAGGATACGGATACCATCATCCCGGCGATTGAGGCGCTGGCAGACCGGTATGGCTACTCAAAACTCTTCGCCAAAGTCCCGGACTCTGCAAAAGACCGGTTTTGTGCGGCCGGGTACAGGGCTGAGGCCCATGTCCCCGGGATGTTTTCCGGGGTGGAGGACGGCTGGTTTCTTGCGCGATATCCTGATTCGTCCCGGGCAGATCCCGGTGATGCAGCACCTCTCACCGCAGATCTGCTCAGGTCTGCGAAGTCACGGCCGGATTCCTGTGGGAACGGCAGTGCGGTATCCGGTGTTGTGATTGAGGAAGCAGACCGAAAGGATGCGGATGCACTGGCGGGACTGTATGCGGACGTATTTGAGACCTATCCGTTCCCCATCCACGACCCGGAATATCTCCGGGAGACGATGGACGATGGCATCCGGTATTTTGTCGTCCGGGCAGGCGACCGGGTGGTGGCGGCCTCGTCTGCGGAGGTGGATGTTTCAGGCTTGAACGCAGAGATGTCTGACTTTGCGACGCATCCTGAATACCGGGGAATGGGGCTCTGCCCGGCCCTTCTGGCAAATATGGAGGGGAAGATGCGATGTTCCGGCATACGCACCGCGTATACCATCGCACGGGCAGCCTTCTATCCGGTCAACATCACCTTTGCCCGTGCCGGATACGGGTTCGGCGGCACTTTGGTTAATAACACGAATATCTGCGGCGCCTTCGAGAGCATGAATGTCTGGTACAAGTCTCTTGACGTGGAAAAACGGGAGATGGTGGGGGGAGAATTTCGAAGTATTTCGGCGGAGCGATTTTCTCGTCCGTCTATATGAATGAGTGAGGTTTTCACATTGGTATGTCGGGTTATAACCCGGCATAAATGTATGTTTTAGGTGGGTTATAACCCATCGAAAATGTCACTTTTAGCGGGGTTATAACCCGTCTAAATTTTTTCCGTCGGGCAACCTGCGGTACACAATAAGGCCCCCTTCCTCCTTGCCCCCGGTATTCCGGTATCACACGGTTGGCTGCTGCACGGCTATACCGGTGACACGGATGATGACACCGACCATGTCGGGAATGACTAAAAAAAGATGAACAATGAACCACACCTGAAAGGCGGAAAACAGGATCTACTCAATATCATCAATATGAACCAGCCGTGACACCGGAATTAATCCCTTCATCGCGGTCGTCTCTGCCCACCGTCCCGACTCGATAAATGCCGCCACCGGATTTGCTCCGCCGATCATCACAATGCCCTGATAGTTCGTTGTGACGGGGACCCCGAACATGGACCTGTTCGGGCTGCCCACATCCAGAATGCCGGTAAAACCCATTGTTCCAAACAGGTCGAGAATTTCAAAAAGGAGTGGTTCTGCTGCCATATGGGATTCCCGTATATTTGCAAGGATACTGCCCGTCCCCGTCTGGATAACCCCGCTGATGCCGGTGGAGCCCTGGTCGATCATCACCTGCGTCGGATCGATGGTTGTTGCATCGTAACGTATCAGAGAGGTAAACCTGCGGGGCACGTGATCTTTTATCTCCAGCAGGCCCCCGCCAATGGGATTAATGGGAATGCCGTTTCTCAGCAGTATTGCATCAAGGGTAATGCTGCACATCGTTACCATGCCGCAGTATCCCCTTGGTATCGTTTTATCCCCAATCTGTACACCCGCGTCAGCGATGAGCATACGGTCACTAACACAGATGCCTGCTTTATGAGACTGGTGAATGATTTCAACCGCATAACTGCGGTCTTCCTCTTTAATCAGAGTGAGATTAAAGATCACTTTGCCATTGTCGGTTGCCGGATCGTATGTTACCTGAAGGGCATATTCATCGATGCGATGATTGACAAATTTTAGTTGTTTCATAGTAATTGTCTCAGACCTCTGGTTGATACGGGGTAATCCAGAGAATGATACTGTATATACCAGTTTCATCGTCCGGAAAATATGTATTTGTGTATGTGGATTCTCATACAAAAGAGATTATGTGTGGATTCGTTCTGCTTTTATCTGTGACAGACGTATGATACCCTTAAGATCACATGCATCTTTTCTAACGACCAGTCTTCCGGTCTCTGTTGCATGATCAACAAATCCAACTCCTGCAGAAGTCCTGATGATGAGGGTCGTTTCGCCGTCCGGGCTTCCCATTGAACCTGCGGATATGTCAGAATCAACGGCGGTCAGATCCCCGCATGCGTGGCATCCTCTTCGAACGCAGTCTCCAAGGGCATCCAGCGGAATTTCCCTGACGGCATTGTCTGTGGTTTCAATTATTAATTTGCCCCGCACATCCAGTTTTGCAATCTGCCAGGGCTCAATTTCCATCTCACGAACGATCTTATCGTTGATGAGCATTTCATAATCAAAAGTCTCTGTGCAGAACAGCCCGACAATAAGGCGGATGGCCCGTCCGAAAGGTCTTAACAGATCATGGTCAGATGTCTTCATTATTCGTGCTGCAGACACAGCACAGGGAACACCGACGACCGCAATTGTCTCGATTTTTTGTGTCACCACAGCTGATTTCAGTGCCGCCAGCGTGGGAACCCACCAGGCATATCTGCTGCCTGCCTTCGCAATCACCACTTCCGTCTGTGTGATAACAACCGACTGTGGTTTCTGTGTCCACGGGTCTGCGGTCACGGTAACGACGGCATCAATAAGCCCTTCCTCAATGGCGTTGGCGAGAATTGCCGTTACTGCACCACCGCTCTGTCGTTTTTCTACCGCAAATCCCGAGTGGGCAGCAAAGATGTCTGTGTATTCGCCAAGACCGGTCTTTTCCATCCTGTTCTTCTCTTCTGTCGCGGTCCGTGGGCAGACGGTGTAACATGCACCGCATGGCACATTGTCTGTTACTTCCTTACAATACCCCGTCTGGACAGGTGAGTCTCCGTTTTCATCACGGGTGAATATGATGGCGTCTGCCGGACATACGGCAACGCATGCACCACACCCGGAACAGATGCCGGTGTCCCATACCTCTTCCTTCAGGTTCTGATAATTTTTCCCTGGCATTTTCTCTTACTCCCAACAATATTTTTCTGCAAACGGCCGGGCACTGGAAGGCCCGATATGTACGTACTCATCAATATAGAGTTCCGGTTCATCCACGCCGAATTCCCTGCAGTATTTTTCAATATACGGCCGGATTTTTTCCCGGTCAGCTTCGGTAAAGGGTTTTTTCTCCGCACCGATTCCCAGAAGGTGGTCAGGCACCTCTCCCCGTATGTAGAGTTCTCCTCCGTGGATGCCTGTTCCCACTCCCCGTTCATCAACAGGGGGCTGATCCTTTCCCCGTCCAAGAACAATGAGAATGCCTCCTGCCATATATTCTCCCAGAAACGCACGGGTATATTCGCCGACGACAAGGACCGGGCATTTATCCTTATATTCCTTCATGTGGATGCCGCCACGGTATCCGATGCTGTCACGCACATACACCTCACCGCCCCGCATGGAATGGGCAACCGCATCGCCTGCGGTTCCGTGGATGAATATTTTACCCCGGTCCAGGGTATTTCCGGGGGCATGTTCAGCGTTTGCATGCACAATACAGGTCGGGCCTGACATGAACATGCAGAGATCCCCGCCGGGGACCCCGTTGACGATTATTGTCACATCTTCACCACGGAGTCCGTTTCCGATAAACCGCTGACCATTGATATTATTAAGAATTATTTCCGTTACGCCGTCTTTTACTGCTGCCCGTATTTCCTTGTTGAGGGGGGTATAGTGCATGCCTTTTGCATCGATTGTCTTGCTATTCTTCATCAGACATCAGCTCCGACGGTCTTCACGTCAAGGACCGAGAGGATGTTTTCATCAAGCATGTACCCCCTGAGGCGGTCCCGGTTCCCCCGCAGGCTTTCAATGGAATTGATGCCTGCAGCCCCCATCAGTTCAGATATCTCAAGTGTCCAGCCGTGTATCAGGTTTGACACGTTTTTATACATGATATCAGGGTCAATCCGTGCCGTGAGATCTTCGCGCTGTGTTGCAATGCCCCAGGGACAGAGGCCGCGGTAACAGCTCCCGCATACCCTGCATCCGAGAGACACCAGTGCGGCGGTACCGATGTAGACGGAATCCGCACCAAGTGCAATGGCTTTTGTCACATCAGCACTGTCACGGATACCTCCTGATGCAATGACGGAAACTTCATTTCGTATGCCCTGTTCGTTGAGTTTTGCGTCAACGGCAGCGATGGCCGCTTCAATGGGTATCCCGACATGGTCGCGGAATACGCGGGGTGCGGTCCCTGTACCTCCGCGGAACCCGTCAATGACAACAGCATCCGCAGATGACCGTGCAATGCCTGCAGCAATGGCAGCGACATTGTGGACGGCGGCAATCTTTACAAATACGGGTTTCTTCCATTCCGTTGCCTCCTTCAGGCTTCGGACAAGCTGGGACAAATCCTCAATGGAATAGATGTCGTGGTGGGGGGCGGGGCTGATTGCATCGCTATGGGGTGGGATCATCCGTGTCTTTGATACACCCTCATCGACTTTTTCTCCCGGAAGGTGGCCGCCGATCCCCGGCTTTGCTCCCTGCCCTATTTTTATTTCAATTGCCGCACCCCGTTCGAGATAATCGATGTCAACACCAAAACGGCCGGATGCAATCTGGACAATCATGTTGTCCTGGTATGGGTACAGGGATTGGTGCAGTCCGCCTTCCCCTGTTCCCATGAACGTCTTCTCTTCGGCCGCCCCGCGTGCCAGTGAAAGCTGAGCGTTGAGTGATATGGCGCCATAGCTCATGTGGGCGATCATAATGGGAGTTCCACACTTCAGGTTTGGTGCCAGTTTTGTGACAAGGTCGATGTCCCCTTCCGGTGTTTTGTCAATGGTAAGCTTCCTGGGTTTTTTCCCGATATATGTCCTGAGTTCCATCGGTTCGCGGAGCGGATCAATGGATGGATTGGTGACCTGGCAGGCATCCAGCAGGAGCCGGTCAAAGATTTGCGGCACATTGAGTGCATTTCCCATTCCTGTCAGGACAATCTTCCCTGTTTGTGCCTGGTTATAGATGGCTTCGCGGGCCTCGCGTGACCATACCGGATGTGAGCGGTAATCGATTGGTTTCTCCTGAAGGCTGATGGCATCACGCGGGCACATGGCAATACAGCGGTGGCAACCGGTGCATGCACGGGAAAAGATCAGGATCTTGTTGCCTTCGCGGCGGAATGTTCCATAGGGGCAGTTTTCAATGCACCGTTCGCAGAGCATGCAGAGGTCTCTGTCAATTTCCACTTTATACTTTGGAGGGACACTTCCGATGGGCATTAGTATACCCTCCCGATGACCGGTTCTCCGGCGCGTGGCATCCAGATGCGGTCAGGGGCTGGTTCCATCACACGGATAGCCGCCTCTTCACTGGAGAGATACAGACGGTCTCCTTTTTCTGCAGCGACAAGGGGACGGAGTTTTATTCTGTCTGTTATTCCTGCAATTCCTTCTGAGCTTGCCACAACAATCGCAAACGGCCCGTTCATCATGGCGGGGCTGTATGTCATTCTCAGAGCAGTATTGAATTCCCGTTCCTTTTCCGGCATTATGTCAATCTCATCCCAGAACGGGGGTGTAAGTGCTTTGAACGCCAGTTCTTCCGGAAGCTTGTGCTGCCTCTGGAGGAGGTCCGTTAAGTACGCGACCACTTCGGTATCGGTATGCATTGTGCATACATAGCCAAAACTCTCCAGATAGCGTTTGTTTGTCCCGTATGATGTGATTTCACCATTATGTACGACACTCCAGTCGAGCAGATTAAACGGGTGGGCGCCTCCCCACCAGCCTGCGGTATTTGTGGGGTATCGATTGTGGGAGAGCCAGATGTATCCTTCATAATCCTGGATGCGATAGAAATCGGCCACATCCTCCGGCCAGCCGGCTGCCTTGAAGATGGCAATATTTTTGCCGGTGGAGTAAATCAGTGCCCCGGGAATGGTGGTATTGACCTTTTTCATGAGGTAGACCAGGATATCTTCTTCAGATGCCGTTGTGCCGAGGGCCGTCACATTTGGTTTAAAGAAATATCTCCACGGAATGTGCCGTTTTTTCAGGTTGGGTTGTTCAAACGTTGGGATTTCTTCATCATGCTTTACGGTGCCCACTTTATCCAGTTCTTCTTCGACTGCTGTTTTTGGCCCGATGAGATCGTCATAAAATACGTGGATTGCATAGTAATCCGCAAATTCAGGGAATGCG
Source organism: Methanogenium sp. (assembly GCA_030595665.1). GTDB lineage: Archaea > Halobacteriota > Methanomicrobia > Methanomicrobiales > Methanomicrobiaceae > Methanogenium. The sequence continues at coordinate 10,944 of JAUVCV010000022.1, read as the reverse complement.
CCGTAGACTGCATATCCTGCCCCTTCGCCATTACCCCTTTCATCCATTATGGACAGTGCTTCTCTGATTGCTGTACCATCCATTGGATTTTTCTTTCTATCGATGACACTGATTATTCCGCACATTGTTATCACACATTTTTGTAAGAAAGATCCTTGGATCTTATTTTAACGTTTTCCAGACCCTGGGTTTGGTTGCTCTTCTATGGTATGTGATCGGTACTAAATAATACCATAGTTTTATCTAATGCCTGATAGAAGTTTCCTTCTATCGTGCCGCCCCGATGGAATGGATATCTGGATGAGGAGGACAACACAGAACGGTATTTTGCTTTCCGTTTCATTCAATTACGAAAAAAGAGAAAAAATAGTGTGGAACGAGCGGAAAATACAACATTGTCAATGATTGCCCGGTAACAGGCAATCACCGGACATATAAAAAAAGTTATTGAGATATTTTCCCGGGATAACGATTATTCTGTTTTTTTGATTGAACCAAAAATATGTGTTCCCTCTATCTTTAGAGAGGAATCACCTTTCATCGGTATCTGCGGTGTGCAGTGGTATCATTTACGTGTGGTTTTTTTCATCAGGGAGGGCATGCTCTTTTTGGATTTGCCTGTATCCCGATACGTGTTGCGTATATTCATTTTTGCGTTCAGTTCCCGTGCACTCTGTTTCTTTACGGTGATGTCCCGGTTGACGATCTGGAGCTTTCTTTCTTCCAGACGTTTTACATCATGCTCTGCAGGGGTAACCTCTTCGGTGATGGGATCATATCCCAGATAATACATCGCCGTAGAGCGGGTGAGAGGGGTGGGGGTAAACATCTGGATCTGGTTGCCATGCAATTTATTTGTATTGAGAAACGCTATGGTCTCTTCTGCTTCAGCTTTTTCTTCACCAGGGTGCCCGGCGATGATATATGGATCTACTTTCAGGGGCAGCCCCTCTTTTATGGCAATATTTCGGGCCCGTTCCAGAAAGTCAGCAAATACTTCCGGGGATGGTTTGCCCATCAGGTTCAGCACTTTTGCGCTGCCGGATTCCGGTGCAACCTTGATTCTTCCGGGTGTGTGAAATTCAATACACGCACGGATGAGGTCATCAGTCATGAGTGCCGGGTCATACCGAAGCCCTGAACTGATAAATACATGTTTTACGCCCCTGATACTTCTTGCATCATCTAAGAGCTGAAGATATTTTTTTGTTCCTGAAATGAGTTTTTTGCATGCCGTATCTTCTTTCAGGCAATTATGGTCACGGCATCCCTTTATACGGCAGGATGAGGCGTACATATTTGCCGTTGGCCCTCCGATATCCGTAATCGTGCCGGAAAATCCGGGTTTCGATGCTATTTGTTTTACTTCCTCCAGAATTGATTCTCTGCTGCGGGACACAATTTCCGCGCCCTGGTGTGCGGTAATGGAGCAGAATGAACACCGTCCGTAGCAGCCCCGGTGCGACGTAACTGAATTCTCTATCATCCAGAATGCCGGAATATCTCTGTATTGCGGATGGGGTTTCCGTTCAAACGGAAGCGCATAGATGTAATCAAGTTCTTCCGTTGTCAGGAGGCGCCGGGGAAACTGGACAAGGCTCCGGGTGTCCTGTGGCTGGATCATCGGATTGAGATCCCTGTTTTTGTAAAAAAGCTTAAATGCTGTTTTAAATGATTTTTTCTTGTCTCTTACGTCTGCAAATGACGGGAGCGTAATTGCTTTCGGGATGTCTTCCGTGGATTTTCTGATGACAGCCGTCCCCGGTATCTCCATTGTTTCCGGGCTCTGTCCCTCTGACAATGCTTTGATACAGTCGACGAGAGGGTATTCACCCATTCCGTATATCAGGATGTCAGCCTTTGCATCAAAGAGGATGCTTTTTCTGACAGAATCTGTCCACAAGTCATAGTGTGCAATCCTTCGCATTGACGCTTCAATACCGCCGATAATGATGGGCACTTCGCGACATACGCTTCTGATCTGGTTTGTGTAGACATTGATTGTTCTGTCAGGCCGAATCCGGTATCTTTTCCCTTCTCCTTTGTGTGAGAAATACGGGTCTCCTTTTTCGCAGTATGCATCATCGCCGCGGGGGATTCTGGATGCGGTGTAATTCATCACCATTGAGTCCATCGCTCCGCCGGATACGGCAAAAGCAATCTTTGGAACTCCCAATGCAAGGAACGATTCTGGATCTCTCCATTTTGGCTGGGCTATGATGCCGACCCGGTATCCTTTGGATTCAAGCATTCTGCCGAGGACGGCTGTCGCAAATGAAGGGTGATCAACGTAGGCATCCGGTGTAACAATGACTACGTCGCACTGGTCCCACTTGCGCTTCTTCATATCTTTTTGTGTGGTTGGAAGGAACATGGATTATTCACATTTTGTTATTTTTTTTGGTGTGGGGTATAAAACCGGCTTTCTGTACACTGATTTTTCAGGCAACAGTGTGGGAAATTGTGTGTTTTCCCGGTATTTTTGCATTTTCGTTAAGAAAATTACTGGATACTACTCTGTTCGCTAAATAAAAGAATGTCTGCTAAACTGAATGTATTGTTGTGGCACAATTTCTGAGGGTATGAATAATTCGTTCCCTTTCAGATACGGGATAAAAAAAAGATTGGCGTATGGTATTATACCCAGCCACGGGTTTTCATTGCATCAACAACACGGGTTACGGCAACAGTGTATGCTCCCATGCGCATGGTTACATTGTGGTTCTTTGATGCATAGAGCACTTCATGGTATGCCTTGGTCATCTTCTGGTCAAGACGGGCGTACACTTCTTCTGCAGTCCAGTAATACATGTACGTGTTCTGGACCATTTCAAAGTATGATGCAGTGACCCCGCCTGCATTGCAGAGGAAGTCAGGTATGACATGAATGCCGTTCTTGTACAGGATTTCGTCTGCTTCCGGTGTGGTTGGACCGTTTGCAAGTTCTGCAAGGATTGTTGCTTTGATGTTTCCTGCATTATCTTTGGTAATTGCATTTTCAAGTGCAGCTGCGATGATAATGTCAACATCAAGCTCAAGGACCTGAGTATTGGTGATGGTCTCAGTGTTCGGAGCGTTGATGACAGATTTGGTCTCTTTCTTGTGTTTCAGGACTTCTGCAATGTCAAGGCCGTCCGGGTTGTAGACACCGCCCTTTGAGTCACTGACAGCGACAACGGTTGCACCAAAGAGTTCCTGTGAGAGTTTTGCAGCAAAGGAACCTGCATTTCCGAATCCCTGGATGGCGATTTTTGCCTTTGAAAGGTCCATGCCCACTTCTTTTGCTGCCTCACGGATGGTGTACATGCCACCCATTGCGGTTGCATCGCCACGGCCGGCTGATCCGCCTACATTGAGTGGTTTGCCGGTAAGGACGCCAAACTGGTTTTTCCCGGATAACTTGGAGTATTCATCCATCATCCAGGCCATGATCTGTGGAGTGGTATAGACATCAGGTGCCGGGACATCAACATCAGGTCCGATGAATTGCCAGACACAGTCGATGTATGAGCGGCTCAGGCGTTCAAGTTCTCCTTCTGAGAGTTCTTTTGTATTGCAGATGATTCCGCCCTTTCCGCCGCCGAGTGGCACGTCAAGCAGTGCACATTTCCATGTCATCCATGCAGCAAGTGCCCTCACGGTATCGATGGTCTCTTCGGGGTGGAAACGGATGCCACCTTTCGCAGGGCCAAGGACATTATTATATATGATTCTGAATCCCTGGAACACTTTTGTTGTTCCGTTATCCATCTTTACCGGAATAGATACCTGAACCTGTTGCATGGGATTTTCAAGCATCCGTACAACATCATCTTCCAGATTAAGAACCTTGGCACATGTGTAAAGCTGTTTCTGTGCTATTTCAAAAGGGTTGTTTTTTTCCATGTTATAACTCCCGATAATTTGATTCATTTAACGTATTAAAAAATTATGCATTTAAATGGATTACAAATGATGTGCCGGATGTTCTGGCGTTACACAGAGTGTACCGAACACGGATGATCTGCGTTTGTATCCCTTGTCTGTGCATAACCGTTCCTTTCATTTTTGTATTTCTGATATAATAAAATAGCTGAAAGCAACCACCATCTACCTTTTTTAAGGTTTTAGTAAATTATATCATGTTCTGATGTTTTTTGTAATTTTCCAACAGAATACGGCAATACTGTCAGGGAGGCAGATCAGTATTGTTTGTGTGTCTGATTAACGGAATGAGTGAACGGATAATACGACCATACACAACACTGCACCGAAATCTGTTTATCTGAAGATGGTATAAGAGGATGTGTATGAAAGTTGGTATAATTGGAGGTACTGGTGATATCGGAAAAGGAATGGCCCTGCGTCTTTCACAAAACCATGAGGTGATCATCGGTTCCCGAAAAGAAGAGAAGGCCACGTTGTCCTGTGATGCATGTTGTGAATTTCTGAAAGAACTTAATCTTCCGTTTGACCTTACCGCCTCAACGAACCAGGGTGTTATTGACACGTGTGATATTATTATTTTCTCAGTACCCCCGGAAACGTTACAGATTACGATTGACTCGTTAACCGGACTGGAAGGAAAACTTGTTGTCAGCCTGATGAATCCGATGGAAAGAAAGGATTACTTCAGGTATGCACCTCCTGAGGAAGGATCTGCTGCTATGCAACTCCAGAAGATGCTTCCCGATTCAAAAGTAATCGCTGCATTCAACAATATTCCGGCAAAACAATGGAACCAGATATCAGAAATACTGGATTATTCTGTTTGTGTCTGCGGTGACTATGAAGAAGAGAAACAAATTGTTATGGAACTGGTGAACTCCATATCTGAATTACAGGCCCTGAATGCAGGACCACTTGCCGTTTCAGCAACGGTTGAAGCCATTACTCCGCTGGTAATCAACATCGCCAAATTCAACAAGATGCGTGATGTGGGCGTCTACTTCAGATAAAATACGAATACATTCGTATTTTCAATGAAATATTCACTTACATTTTTGCCCAAATTCATTGGGAAAATATTTTTTAAAAAGTTAATCTGCCCTGATGGACTCCATGTGTGTGAGAGAGAATCCGGGATAATGAAATTCTATTATTTCAGGTAATCGGGTGTTGATTCTGATACCGGATCCCCATAATCTTCAAGCCATTTTGCATCCGGGTTTTTGTTAAAAACCATCAGTTTTCCAATATTGTTTTTATCCGCTGCCTGGTGATATTTCATGTAGGTATATTTGTCATCTGTCGCAATAATTTCAATTTTGCCTGTTTTATGGGACATGGCAAATTTCACTCTCTTAGCGAGTCCGGAGCACTGTGATTTAGCCTCTTCCAATATCTGGTATGCTTCTTCAATGGGAACTGAGAAATGCTGGTTGCCGATTGTGGGTCTGCACTGGAATAAATAATATGGTGCGACGCCGGCTGCTGCAAGGTTGCTTAACAGTTCTCCGAGCACCTTAGGGTCATCATTTATCCCACGGAGTATTGGTGTCTGGTTCGTTGGTTTTGCACCCGCTTTTGTCAGAAGATCAATTGCTTCCAATGCGACCTCTGTCAGTTCCTTTGGATGGTTGAAATGCGTCATTATGTAAATGCGCTTGTCTTTTGTGCTGTATTTTTCAATCATTTCCAGGAGTGAGGGGTCATCTATGATCCGGTATGGATTGTACGCAGGCATCTTACTTCCGATCCTGATGATCTTTACGTGGTCAATCTCCCGTAATTTTCGAACGATGGGTTCCAGTCTGGATGTTGCAAGCATCAGGGGATCTCCCCCGCTCAAAAGAATATTTGAGATCTCGGGATGCTTTTTTATATATTCAATATCGTCTGAAAGGTTCTGTACCGTCTCAGACTCTGTACCCATGAAGATACGTTTCCTGAAGCAGAACCTGCATATCCCACCACAGACATCACTTACCAGCATTAATGCAGTTGGACCATATTTATGCTGGACACCGGGAAGTACGGTATTATCACTTTCCGTTGATGGATCAAGATCTCCCCAGTTGTCAAGTTCATCCGGTTCCGGTAAAATGATGCGTCGAATCGGGTCATTTTTGTCTTCCCAGTCAATGAGTGAGAGGTAATATTCACTTGCCCGAAAGGGGAATTTCTCTTCAACTTTTCTGAGAATTGTGGCATCATCTTCTGAAAGTTCTTTTATGTCATCAATTTTTGTTATGTATCCGGGGCGCGTCATATGTTCACCTCATTTTTAGTTTTTGGTCAATTAAGAAAGGAATGGGGGTTAAGCATCAAAGATACGATAACCTGACTGTGTTATGTCTACGGCAGTTACTTTACTTACTTACGCCATATAAACTGATTGATAGTAACTATAGTAACTATATATGGATCCGGATCATATTATATATCAATTTTGTCGATTTGTTTATGTTCTGATCGGATGAACCCCGGGGATAGTTCACCGGTAAAACCGCACCGGATCGGTTTCAATATCAATAAAAAAGAGACGGTATTTTGAGAAGGATGGAATGGTATTAAAAAAATTATTCTGATGAAATGACTTCTGTTTCAAGCATAAGATTGCCAAATATTATTTTTTCAAGAACCTGTGCAACATATTTCATCTTCTGCATTTCATCGCTGTCTTCATACCGGTGGATATCTGCATATACCTGCAGACGCACGAGTCCGAATCGGAAATGGTCAAGATCATCTCCTTCCATTTTTATAGCTGCAAGATATATTGGCTCAATTGACGGGGTAAATTCCTCAATGGTTTCGAGACAGGGTATCAGCATGTGATATATGTCAAGTACTTCTCCCTTCCCGGAAATGATCCTGATATAATCCATAGGTTAGTATTCCTCTGTTCAGGGGTATAACTTGTTTTAGGTGGTGACACCGGAACGTATCCGCATTGACGTCTCAGGAAAAAAAGGAAAAAAGGGTTACTCTTTAATTGTTTTAAGGATTTTGTCCATTATCGCATCAACATGTTCCCATGTTATCTTATGCTGTTCATCCCCTTCTTTTCTGATGATAAATGGCCGGCCTTCATCGCCTGCTTTGCGCATTTCAGGATCCAGCGGGATTGAACCGAGGTATGGTATATCCAGTTCTTCTGCAGCTTTTTTGCCTCCACCCTTTCCAAAGAGGTCGATTTTCTCACCACAGTGTGGGCAGACCATTCCGCTCATGTTTTCAATAATCCCAATGACGGGTAAATTGAGCTGCTGAATGAATTTCACTGCCTTCGTTGAGTCAAGTACTGCGACATCCTGAGGGGTTGTAACAATGACTGCACCGTCAATGTTGGGTGCAAGCTGACAAATTGCAAGGGCTTCGTCACCGGTGCCGGGCGGAAGGTCAGCAATTAAGTATTCCATACCGCCCCAGTTTACATCTTCCAGGAACTGTTTGATTGCGGTAAATTTCATTGGGCCGCGCCATACGACCGGGCTTGTGGGGTCCGGAAGCAGGAATGCCATGGAAACGGCACTGAGTGTTCCGGTGACAGGGACGGGTTCAATTGTCTTTCCGTCACGTGATTCAAGGCGTTTATCTTCGATACCCAGCATCTTTGGGATGTTTGGCCCGTGAATGTCAAGATCTACAATTCCGGTGTTATATCCCTTATTTGAAAGGGACATCGCAAGATTTGTTGCAACCGTGCTCTTTCCAACGCCACCCTTGCCTGAAAGAACGATGATGATGTGTTTTACATCGATGTCTACTTTCTGTATTCCACTGGTTTTCTTCTCTGGATCTGTGCACGTGGACGAGGTTGCGCACGATGAACAGTTTCCATCGCATGCCTCTGGTGATTTTTCGGTATTTTCTGCCATATTATTCTCCTTAATGATTGTTCTGCTACCTATGAATGATTTTCTTTCATCCGTCCTGCATAAACCTATATATGTTTCTAATGCTCTGATGGATATATTTGCTGATTCTGATTACCATTGTGGCAGAACCATCACCGGGTTATTCCTATTTTGTATGTTGAATGGTATCAAGGTTGATAAAGGGTTTAATATCCAGAACCGGAGTATTGTCGATTGCATCCAGTCCACGGACGGTTAAAATCGTTCCATTGACGTTGACCAGGTCAACCAGTTCAAGGGCAATGGGGTTCGGGCGTGCGGGTGATCTGATGGAAAATACCCCCCGTTCTTTATCATGCCCTGGTGGTGTTGCCCTGAGAAGTGTTCTTTCTGCCCTGTCAAACCAGCAGAAAACAACGAGTTGTCTGCATTTTTCAATGGTATATAATGCATCTTTGTATTCCGGAAAGATGTGAATTTCAGATACCTGTTCTGAGAGTCTTCCCTGCCGGGGTGCATCACCAGGTGTACTATATGATGATTTGACTATTCCTACCGGTCTGAGGGTAATTTCGTCTCTTTTGAATGCGTCTGTGTCAAATGGTTTTTTGGTTCCCTTTTGTACGCTGTCAAATGGTTTTTTGTCCCCTTTTTGTACCCTGTCAAGTGTTTCATTGCACATTCTGTCAGCTATGCTAATGTTTTTATTTGACCGTGGGACATTTTCGAAAGAAACGGAATCAAGTTTTTTGATGATTGTATTTGCTTTCATGTACAGGTTTCTCAGGCAGCGATCCCTGACCTTGTATTCTCCTCTGAGTTGGCGAACGATGAGCTGACTGTCTGAGTAGAGAAGAATATCTTTGAATCCCTGCTTTTGTGCATCTGATAGTGCATTAATTACTGCGGAATACTCGGCCTGGTTGTTTGTTGCAAATTCACAGAATCCGGAATTTCTTGTTTCAATGATTCCGTTATTCAGTATAATATAGGCCCACGCTGAATTTCCGGGGTTTCCGCGCGAGGCGCCATCAGTATAAATGACCGCTGACGTATCCTTCATATTCAGAGGTATTGGTGAACAAGATATTTAATTTGATTATCCTGTCGGTGTTTTGTCTGTAGGGTATCTGATTGCTAAAAGAGTCTGAAATATATTTTTGCTGCTAAAATCTGAAAATTTAGCTCTATCCGGAGCAGACGTTTGTTCATTTATTCTGTTTTTTCCGCACACATCGGCAGATGTCACATATTGTAACATTATTGTCACCATTGATAAGAGACCCTGTCCATTGCTCAATTACTTCATCCAGATCGTCTGATATCTCCAGACATTTGCATCCGCGTTTTCTGCTGACATACTGGCATACCGCGGCAGGAGTCAGACCCATGTATCCCGCAACTGTTTTCTGGGAAATTCCTCTCTGAAGTACCATTCTGGATACAACTTCTGCCCGTATCTGGGGAAGATAGTGCCGTACCATTTCATCACAGATCATTATATCGCAGAACGGCTGCTTCATGCCGTTGCCTTCTGGGCTTCTTCAGAAGTAATTACGTCCTTGACCTGATACAGAACCTGCCGGGCGTCTCTGAAGTTAAATTTCTCGATGATGAGTTCGTTCTCTTTGAGTTTTTTTATTGCATACCTGACCGTTCGTGGTGAAATATCGATTTCCTGTGTTACCTGCTTGAATGTCCTTGTTTGTCCATCCTTCAGAAGGGCCAATACTCGCTGGGAGGAGGGGGGCAGTCGTATTTTGTTAACGCTGTTAACGGCGTGCATAGTTCTTAGTTAACACTGTTAAGATATATACCTGTCGTGATACGGTTTGACACATAATATGGTTTTCTCAGAAGAATGGGGCTTATTATGGAATAATAACCGTTTTTTTTGCTTGAATGTTGTCTGTCTCCGCATTTGCCAAAATGTAATTGTTGATTTTTTGTGCGGTCCCTTCTGCTGATAATGTATGAGGGAGATGCCGGGCTCAAATCACATTCTGAAGGGTTTATACAGGGCACACAAACAGTGTGTGCCCGAAGAGAAATGCACTTCTGATACGAGAGTGAACAGTGATACATATGGTCAGGCTCGACAGAATTGAATTTGCAAAACTTCTGGTTTCTGTTGGTGCCGGAATAATCGCAGGGAATTTTGCCAGGGATTATTTTGGTGATCAGATTGCCGGGTTATTTGCAAGCGTAGTTGTTCTGGTTATTGCATATAGTGTACTCGATATCGCAGACCGTGCTTACGTTCGTAAGGGGGATTCGTAGTTTTTTTGATTTTGCTGAAAGAAAGACATTAATGCGATCGACTGCACACAGGAATTATCTGTGAGGTGGTAATGATGGTTGAAATGTTTGTTGAAGAGATCATTGTTATCATTATTTTTCTGTTGCTTATCGCTCTTCTTTCAGTGATTTTTTTCAACTGGCTCAAAATTCCATATACCATTGGTCTGATTGTTATCGGAGCAGGCATTGCTCTGTTTTCTGATCTGACCGGGATATTCAGTCCACTCATCTCATTTACCCTTTCCCCGGATATTATTCTGTTTCTTTTCCTGCCGCCCCTGATATTTGAAGCTGCATACCGCATGAACAGCCGGGTTTTTTTCAGAAATATTGTTCCTGTTCTGATACTGACACTCCCCGGCATTATCGTTTCAATGGTTGTAATAGGTGGAATTTCAGCTCTTCTCACACCAATCCCACTTTTTTCAGCCTTACTTTTTGGTGCACTCATTTCATCAACAGACCCTGTCTCGGTGCTTGCCGTATTCCAGAAGCTCGGCATCTCCGAACGGCTGAAAACGCTGGTGGAAGGAGAGAGTCTTTTCAACATCCCCGCAAGGAGTCCCCGGTCTTCAGGCCGGGGAGGAATTGCGTTCATGCAACAAGTAATATGTATTATAAAATGAACCTATAACTTGTGCTCACCGTAAAGACGATCATTCTTAAACTGGAATGTCCTGATACTGATATCCTTGACCAGACGATTCAGGCTTACACAGACGGGATGAATTATGTTTCTACGGTTGTGTATGCTCTTGGGAAACCGAAAGGATCTGTCGCCCTTCAGAAGGAAGTATATCCCACTCTTAGAGAGGTATTCAGTTTAAAATCACAGATGGCTTGCAACGTAGTTCGACAAGTC
>JAUVCV010000032.1 GCA_030595665.1 Methanogenium sp. | reverse complement strand
ATCATAGATTACAGCAAATGCCCTTAAATATCTCACAATCTGCCCCAAAAAGATCTAATATTTTCCAATGTGTGAAGCAAAACAGGAATGTCATCTATAATCTCACAAATTACTGACACAGGCAGAATTCATCATACGTTGTCCTAATGATGAAATAAACAACAACCTGGGGTTTTAATGTCCAATTTGATCATTTGCCATTAGAAATGAGCGAAAGGGAAGCTATATGGTGCCTTTAATGACAAAAATGCTGTGTTCACACGTTCTGATTTGAAATTCATTCATTTCATGTTGCAAATGAGCGAAAGGGAAGTATATCATTATATGCCCATTTACGAGCGGTAAAAATACTGAATATAAATAATTACTGAATTCAGTAAAGAAGGAGATCCTCTTCAGAATCTTCCTCTTCCCCTGCCTCCACGTCCGCCGCAAAATCCCATTCCGCAACCACGGGGAACACCGCCACGGCCAACACCGTAAACAACGCCTCCTGCCGGAGTAGCATTGGCAGGAGCTCCGACATTACCAATAGTATCGGTATTTCCTTCTGTGTTGACCTGAGTGGATGTAGTTGCGATATTTTCAGACCGGCACTGTCCCATTCCTCTTCCTGTCATTGGCCCTCTTCCCTGTGGCCCCATTCTGTCAAAACCTGGCATTTCTTTTTCACCTCGTTTGTATATATTACTCATATGTGCGAAAATACATAAAGGTATTTTTTGCTGCAATATTTCAGGTGAATCTGTATCTGATAATTACAGGGTAGAACACGAATCCCCGGAAATCCGGCACAGGGTACTGATCCTCAATGCATGGCAGAAATAGTCACCGGCAGGAAAGCTTATCCTCCTTGCCATAGAGGACATTACAAATATAGGAGATACCTGCCCCAGCATGAAACCTGATAAGAGGGACACAGCGTGGAATGATGTCGGTGATGAAAAAAACGGCGAATCGCTGCGTTGGCGTGCCGAAAAGCGGATGAGTGAAAAGGTCGGGACAGACAAAATCCCCGGCCTGCCGGAAGATATACCGAAGTTAATTCAGGAACTCCGGATTGAACTGGAGGTCCGGAACGAAGAACTGCTAAAGGCACGGGAGGTGCTGGATGCAGAGGTGGTTCGCTACACAGAACTCTATGAATTCGCTCCGGCCGGCATATTCACACTGGATAAAAACTCTACGATAATAGAGGTGAACCTGAGCGGTGTGGACATGCTCGAAACAGATCGGTCCCTCCTGACCGGAAGAAGGTTTTTGGACTTTGTCGCAGAAGAGTCTAAATCATCTTTCAACGATTTCATGCTGAAGGTGTTTGAAGAGGCAGGTAAACACACACTTGAAATTGATCTTAAACTAAAGGAAAATTCCGGTATTTTCGTCCATATAAGGGCACATTTCAAAGAGCCAGGAGAGAACTGTTTAATGACGGTGGTGGATGTCACCAGTCTTAAAGAGTCTGAAGCAGCTTTAGCCGAAAGTGAGGAGAAGTTCCATGTTTTGTTTGATAAGTCCCCCATCCCTTACCAGTCGCTGGATGCTGACGGGCGATTCATTGAAGTAAACAAGGCATGGCTTGACAAACTGGGATACACCCGAAAAGGTGTTATCGGCCACTGGTTCGGAGATTTCCTTGCACCTGAGCAGGTGGAACTCTTCCGCCAGCGGTTCCCTGTCTTTAAGAAAGAGGGAGAGATCTACGATGCCGAATTCCTGATGAAGAGAAATGACGGGAAGATTATACTGACATCCTTTGACGGAAAGATAGGCCATTATCCCGGTGGCTCTTTCAGGCAGACACACTGTGTGTGGAGGGACATTACTGCGCAAAAGAGAGCGGAAGATGCACTCAGGGAGAGCGAAGAGAAGTACCGTAACCTTGTCGAGAATATCAGTGATGTTATCTTCATCATGGACACGGACGGTAAAATCACATATCTCAGCCCCGTTATCAAAAAGATCTATGGATTTTCTCCGGATGAAGTCACCGGGCAGCAGTTCACCTGTTTCATCCATCCTGAAGACCTTGACCATGTCATCGAAAAGTTCAGGAAGAGAGTAGTTGGCGAGTACGGTACTAACGAATTCCGGCTCGTTGCAAAAAATGGTAATGAGCATTATGTAAAAACCTCACAAACGCCGATAATTGCTAAAGACGGGGTTACCCGTTTCAATTATATCCTGACCGACATCACCAGACAAAAGATGGCGGAAGATGCACTCCACATGGCAAATAAGAAACTCAATACACTCTTCTCCATCACCCGGCACGATATCCTGAACATGATCATGGTAATCCAGAGTTACCTTGATCTCTCTGAAGAACGTGTAGATGATCCTGTTCTAAAGGGGTACATGATGAAGGAAAAAGAGGCAGTCAGTGCAATCCAGCACCATATTGAATTCACCCGTTATTACCAGGATGTCGGGGCAAATGAGCTGATATGGCAGAACCCCGGGGAAATTATCAGTGAAGTAGTGAAACAACTGGACATGACGGGTATTGATACTAAGTGTGACCTTAAAGACCTCGAAATCTTTGCCGACCCGCTTATCAGCAAGGTGTTTTACAACCTGATAGAAAACTCAATTCGTCATGGGGAGCATGTGACAGCCATCACTATCTCTTCCTCCCGGACAGATGGCGGGCTCATCATCACCTATCGCAACAACGGTGCCGGAATCAGTGAGGCTGACAAGGAAAAACTTTTTCAGAAAGGGTTCGGGAAAAATACGGGGCTTGGACTCTTCCTTTCAAGGGAAATTCTTGCTATTTCCGGCCTTACTATAACAGAGACCGGAACGTTTGGTGAGGGTGCACGGTTTGAAATCCATGTGCCGAAAGGGAAATACCGGGAGGTATTACCCCATGATGAGAAGGGGAAATAAGGATGACTAAAGAAGATATAAAAAAACGGTTCATCCAGGATATACCTCACCCATTCATGAGTCTGGCGATCCCAAAATGGCAATAATCCTAACAGATCATGGGTTAATCATGTTCCTGCCCTGGTTCAGTTCGGTCATGAGATTATCCACCTGCGGGTCATCACCCAGGCCAAGCATATCAAATATGCTCGCAATGAACTCAATAAGTTCTTCAGTCAGATCATTGAGATATTGCACAAAAGCCGTGCATGAAGCAGTTGTGCCAAGAGGTGTTTTTGAATAGTCCATCGTGACGGTATCAGGGGAATCTATTTTTGAAATATTGAAGGCCTGATCTGCCTGAACTGCGGGGACAGTCAGTACCACCAGACATAGTATCACAAAAAATCTAAGAGATCTGTTATTTCGCATATTTTTCCGTTCCTTATATTGTTTCAGCCCACGTTTGCTGTTTTTTTTGGCCTCCGGAGGTACTTCATGGCCCAATAATCTCCTGAATACCGGGAACGGTCAAATTCTATTTCGCCACAATCTGAGGAAACTGAGTGAAGTGGCAAACGTATGTTTTAGGATATATTCCAATGGAATATATATCTTTGTGCCTGATATGCAAATTAATTTAAACAAAAAATGGAAACATATTACTTAAACCACTAAAATCAGAAAAGGGATGCAATAATTAGAGTTATCAAGCCTCAGGCGAGAGTTGAACTCGCGACCTCGTCCTTACCAAGGACGCGCTATACCACTAAGCCACTGAGGCACCCATCAGAGTGTATTACAAGGTCGATTTCATACGTATAAAATAGTATTGAAATTGTTCTCAAAAACGGGCATTTATCACCCCTCTTTACGGTCAGAAATACCCCTGTGCGCAGAGATTCTCCTATTTTGCCACAAAATCATCAGTGAAAACCAAAAGATTTAAGTAGCGTAAAACTGGCTTCGACAGCATCCGGTGACCGCACCTCCAGAACCGGTTCTACATTTCTCTGCTTTAGAATACCCAGCACATTCTTCCAGTCAATACTGCCATCCCCCAGAGATGAATGGCTGTCCTCCGTTCCGCTGTTATCATGAATATGACAATGCGTAAACGGAAGACTCAGGAACGAATCAAGTGCTCCTGACAGGAATGCATGCCCGACATCCAGACAGATTTCACAGGCCTCAAATTCCGGGTAGTCATCAGGAGTGCAAAAAAAGAAATACGGCCATTTTGGCATATTTTCAACAAAAAATGTGATACCGGAATCATCAGCCACCATCCGAATTTCATCAAGTGAATGACGGAGAGCCCGAAGGGAGAGGGCTCTGCCTCCTGCCCATGCACAATACCCCGGATGAATGACGACGTTCGCATTCAGTTCACCCGCTATCGTAAGAGATTCTGAAATCACTTCAACACTTGCACGGCGAATTGGTTCAAGAGTGCTCGCAATATTGACACCCCGCGAGGGTGCATGAAGAGAATACCGGAAAGAAAACTGATCCGGAATCTCTGCAGACTGGCAGTAATGAGGACCATCATCCATAATCTCTACAAAATCAGTCGTTCCCGAAAGAATTTCAAGGGCATCTTCTAGTGGTATGTCACCCAGACATGAAGTCGAAATACCGGTCATATTACTGAGTATTGTAAAACATACATACTAAACTGATTCCCTCACAGGCAGCAGATACCCAACTATTTTTTAGTTTGAAATAAAACACCGTTATATATATTTCTCTCCAACCCTACATTCTGATCTGAGAAAATGCGTTTATGCATGAAAATATTAATATAGAACCAGTACTGATTCAGAAGAGGTCCAATGCCTGACAAGACAAAACCCCCCTATATCGGCAATACCAAAATTCTGCAGACCATAATTTCACAGGTAATACAGAACTCAGATCACCTGATCGTTATCTGTTCTGATAATACCGGAAAAATAATACTGTGGAACCGTGCTGCAGAGATTATTACCGGTTATTCCCACGCCGAATTACCTGGTGTAGCAACAGCACTCAGGGTAGCATATCCTGATAACAACTACCGTGAAAAAATTACCACTGTCGGAGATGTATTCAGAAAAAAAGAAAATAAATCCGTTCATTATGAGACAAAGATACAAACAAAAACGGGGCAAATCCGCGATATTTCATGGACAACTGAACGAATTCCTGAGACCGGGACAAACCCGCAGGTGTACGTAACAACCGGAACGGACGTAACTCACACGAGGCAAAGCAAAAATGATGCACTCCTCCTCAGTGAAATCGTCAAATCATCACATGATGCAATCGTGGGTATCAGCCCGGATGGCTCAATTCTTACATGGAACAATGCTGCAGAAGATATATTTGGGTATACAGAAACAGAAAGTATCGGCGAGTTGTTCTCCCGCCATATCCCGGATGAGAAAAAAAATTCCTTTGCATCCATTTTCAGGGATGTTTCAGAAGGGCATTATTTCAGGGGCAATCTGGCATGCCTTACGAAAACAGGAAAACAGATCACAGCCAGCATTGCATTTTCGCCAATATCAGGAGAGGACGGAATTGTTGAGGGCATCTCTGCCATTATGAGGGATCTGACACGGGAACTAGACATTCAGCAGACAATGAAAGGCTATATCTCTGAAGCAGCAATGCGCCTGAATCACCCTGCGGAAATGGTTGAAGGGAACCTCATATCCATTATTGAACAAATCAGAGAGGGAGATTTTGAAAATGAAGATCTCCTGATGGAACTCCAGGTGCAGCAGAAAGCACTGTCACAAATCATCCATAATCTCAGGGAACTCTCACAGGCGATAATCGGCAACTTTAGAGAAATTGAAGAAGATATGGGAGACGTACCGGATACCGTTCAGTAAAGGGGCAGACATTTGGCAATTAATCCCGGGGATCTAACAGCAGAGCAGGTTATACTTGTCCAGGCAGAGG
This sequence comes from Methanogenium sp., assembly GCA_030595665.1. GTDB lineage: Archaea > Halobacteriota > Methanomicrobia > Methanomicrobiales > Methanomicrobiaceae > Methanogenium. Next base: position 25,878 of record JAUVCV010000032.1, on the reverse strand, counting down.
CACATTTGCTTAAAAAAGTAAATACAGAGGTTGTACAGAATATTACAGCCGCCGGATTCCGGGTAATTATGATCACCACAAACCAGCCATCCATAATTCTTTCAAAGATGTATTCCCGTGCCGATATTAACACCGACCGGGTCTTTTTTATCGACGCCATAACAAATTATGCTCTGGGAAAATATGAAGTGGACACGGAAAATACCCTGTTTATCAATAACCCCGGAGATCCCACAGATATTGGAATTGCACTTACCAAAGCAATGGAAAAATTTGAAAACGAAGATGTGTGCATCGTGCTTGATTCAATCAGCACGATGCTTATCTACACATCATCAGCGAGAATCTTAAAATTTATTCATTACCTCACAAATAAAATCCGGCTGTCCGATATACATGGCGTACTTTTTGCAGCCAAAAACGGACTTGACACCGGGTTTATGATTCAGCTGACCACCTTTGTGGATGAAATAAAAGAAGAATGATATTGATTATTCCCGCATATGCACATCCATCTGCGGGAACGGTATTTCAATTCCTTCCTCAGTAAACCGGCGTTCAATCTCAAAATTGATGTGATCTTTTATTTCCCATGACATATTGAACCGTTTTGCCCAGATAACCATCATATAATCAAGGCTGGATGCACCGAATTCCAGGAAATAGACACCGGGGGCGGGATCGGTCAGGATATAGGGAGTAGTCGTTGCTGCATCACGGCAGATTTCCATGAGAATTTCTTTTACCCGGCGGACATCACTCCCATACGCAACGGAAACGGGAATCTTCACCTTCAGTTTGACATCCGGCATGGCATAATTGGTGACAACACTGTTTGCTATTTTTGAATTCGGTATTGTCAGCAATTGATAATCAAGGGTCTTAATTCTCGTGCTTCGCGGCCCGACACTCTCCACATCACCAAGATATCCGTCAATTTTAATCCGGTCACCGATGACAAAGGGTTTGTCAACCAAAATGAGGGCGCCACCAAAGAAATTGGATATCAGGTCCTGTCCTGCAAGGGCAACGGCCAGTCCAAAGACACCCCCTGCGGCAATGAGCGGAGTGATATCAATATCAAGGTATGAAAGAACGATGAGAATCGCGATAAACCAGATGATGTACCGGGCGGCAACCTCAAGAATGTTAATAATTTTGTCGTCAAGGTCACTCTCTGTTTTGGCAGAAAGCCACTGCCCATACAACGTAACGAAATTTTCAACAAATATTGAGACAACCCAGGCACCCAGAAGGATATACACTGCATTCAGATATTTACCCTCAATAATCCATGCATATTTCTCAGGGAAAGGAACATACCCCATCGCAAGGAAAAAGGACAAAAACAGTATTCCTGCAATAACGGGTTTTCCAATCGAAAGTACAAGGATATCATCCAACTGTGATTCCGTTAAATCAGCCCTTTTCCGGAGCCATTTGAACACCTGTGCGGTTATACTGGCTGCAATTATTCCAATAAGGATTATTCCTGCTGCGATAAAAATATCAGACATGTGGGATAATCTTTTTTGCAGGCAACTATAAAAATAATGATTGATATGGCAGATGGAACAGACATTCTCAAAGCGCTCAACGAAGAGATGGACAGACCGTGCACATTCATGCATATCTGCGGTACACACGAGGCCGCGATTGCCCATGCAGGACTACGAAGTATTCTGCCGGACGGACTAAAGATTGTCATGGGGCCCGGATGCCCTGTGTGTATCACCCCCCAGGGCGAAATTGATGCAGCAATTGACCTCGCAGAGAAAGGCTGCATCATCGCAACCTATGGAGATCTCATCCGTGTGCCTGGCTCAAAAGGCTCTCTTGAGGACTACGGAAAGAAAGATGTCAGGGTTGTCCAGGGCGTCCACAAGGCAGTAGAGATAGCAGAGAAGACAGACAGGGAGGTTGTGTTTATCTCAATCGGATTTGAGACGACAGCACCTACGGTCGCTGCCACCATCCTGCAGGAACCTCCAAAAAATTTCAGTATTCTCAGCTGCCACCGGTTTGTTCCGCCGGCAATGAAATTCCTCTTAGAACAGGGGGAGGCAAATCTGGACGGATTCCTTTTGCCCGGCCACGTCTGTGTGGTCGCCGGATATGAGGAATATGAACAGTTCCCGGTGCCCCAGGTTGTCGGCGGGTTTGAACCGGAGGATATACTGCTGGGGCTATATATGCTTGTCAAACAGGTCAATGAAGGGCGGGCTGAAGTTGAGAATGCATATCCCCGTGCCGTCTCCCGTGAAGGCAACCCGAAAGCAATGAAGATGATCTATGAGGTCTTTGAGACCTGCGATGTTGAATGGCGTGGATTTCCGGTTATTCCACAGTCCGGTCTCAGACTGAAGGATAAATATGCTGCATATGATGCGCAGAAGAAATTCGGCATTGAAATAAAACACGTTGAGAAAAACTCTGCCTGCATCTGTGATCAGGTCCTTCGCGGTGTGGCCGACCCCACCGACTGCAAACTATTCGGAAAGGTCTGCACCCCACGAAACCCGGTCGGACCATGCATGGTCAGTCATGAAGGTGCCTGTAAGATATGGGCGCTCTATAACCAGAAAAAATACTGATACTCCAATTTATTTCAATAATTATCCCTTTTTTACCACAGACCTCTCTTTCAGAGGGATATCCCTTAATATCATAGAGTTGAATAGTATGAGGCAGGTCCCGGTAGGGTAGTGGATATCCTGGGAGCCTCCGAAGCTTCCGACCCGGGTTCAAGTCCCGGCCGGGGCGTAATGGTAGGGAATTTTGTGTTCCCTCTTTTTGCGACCTATCTTTTGGTAATGTCTAATTCAATTTGATACGTGTTGCATCGTATTTTCAGTCCTTCTCCCCATTTCTGACAGGTAATGAAACTAAAAGCTAAGTACATCATCCCAGCCTGAAGAGCAGCGTCTTTCTGCTCCACACGGGTAAAAAAAGGGTGTTTTGGTCTACAAACTCAGAATTTTCAGCTGAACTCGTCTATCGTGTCCTGGACAATTTTAACATACATAAGTGCCGGGCCGCCACCCATCAGCGCAGCGACCATCGCGGCCTCCACCATCTCTTCTCTGGTCGCACCAAGACTGATGCACTTTTTGCCATGGATAGCAATGCACCAGGTACACTGCGCCTTCACGGAGAGCGCAAGGGCAATCAGCTCCTTCGTCTTGCCGTCAAGGGCACCGGGTTTCCCCACCCCACCCATGAATGCACTGAAACCTTCCATTGCGTCAGGCACCTGCTCTTTGAGTTTGCCAAGACTTTCCTGCTGTTCCTTTGTTAAATCGGTTATTTTTCCCATTTTTTTCACCTCACCTGTATATATAATATATCAGACCAGACCTGGCACACCAGTGACGACCTGGATCACATCAACCATTTTTTTCAGGCAGCATCTCTGCAGGGAAGCCCATCACTATATCATCATCAGGGATTCCTGAAAACTTCCTGAAGCCGTCAGTTTCTCAGGAGTCTTTACAGGTTTTACTGCCACACACACAGGACAACCCTTCCTGTCCCGGGTAGGTCTTCAGGGTATCCAGGGTCTTAGCATAGTCGATATCCACAGATATTTTATCTATCCCGGTTCATATCAGCAGAAGAAGATTGCTCTCCCAAACTGATACCATTATGAGAAAAGATCTGGATTGATGTGCAATCTCAGTCTGTCACTATTGGCATCTTTGTTTATTCGGTGGGACGTCCCCTTCACACTGATGTCTGAACATTATATTTAGTCCCCCATAATACTGACCATATATACAAATCCAAAAACCACCCCAATAATTATAACCCATCATACCGAATTACCGCCCAGAAGGCTCATGCAAAAACCTCCTGCACTCAACCATCTCAAAGAGACCAACAGCCCCTATCTCCTCCAGCATGCCACAAACCCGGTCGCGTGGTATCCCTGGAGTGAGGAGGCATTTTCCCGTGCACGTACAGAGAATAAACCAATCTTTCTCTCCATCGGGTATTCGTCCTGCCACTGGTGCCATGTCATGGCCCATGAATCCTTTGAAGACCATGAGGTTGCAGAAATTCTGAACCGTTCATTTATCTGCATCAAAGTTGACCGGGAAGAACGGCCGGATATCGATGCAACATACATGTCATTTGCCCAGGCAATGACCGGGGCAGGGGGATGGCCACTTACCATTGTCATGACCCCTGATAAAGAACCATTTTTTGCCGCGACATATATCCCGAAAACCAGACAATTCGGACGCAGGGGCCTCACTGAGATCCTGGAAGAGATCGAAACCCTCTGGCAGAAGAACAATGCAGGAGTCCGTGATTCAGCAGAAAAACTCAGAGCTGCGATGGGAAAAGAGACAGCCCATGCACCTGAGGGAACATTCAGCGGGGACGAAGTCCACACCGCATTCAAAGAACTTTCCGACACATTTGATGAACAATACGGCGGGTTTGGAATCGCACCAAAATTTCCTTCACCCCATACCATAGTCTTCCTCCTGAAATACTGGAAATTCACCGGAAATACCGATGCACGCAGAATGGCAGAGAAGACCCTGGATGCCATGATAACAGGAGGCATCTGTGATCATATCGACGGGGGATTTCACCGTTATTCTGTCACCCGGGACTGGCGCACACCCCACTTTGAAAAGATGCTCTATGACCAGGCAATGATTCTCTATGCCTATACCGAAGGCTGGCGTGCCACGGGAAATGAAATATACAAACGGGTTGCAGAAGACACAGCAGTGTATCTTATCACGAAAATGCAGGCTGAAGAAGGAGGTTTCTTTTCTGCTGAAGATGCAGACAGTGACAATGCAGAGGGGGCCGCCTATATCTGGACGTATGAAGAACTCCGGGAAGCAGCAGGCGAATATGCAGACGAAGTCGTCGCCCTCTTTGACATCAGAAAGAGAGGGAATCCTGCAGAAGATATGCACGGCATCCCGCCAGGAAAACAGACACTGGCATTCAGATCACCGGATGCAGCAAACCGGTGGTACACCTCAGAGAACCGCACGGCTATCAGACAAAAACTCAGGGAAACAAGAAACCGGCGTCCACCCCCTTTCCGCGACGAGAAGATACTCACCGACTGGAATGGCCTGTGCATCGGTGCACTCGCCAGTGCCGGAGCAGCACTGGACCATCCGGAATATATCAGGGCAGCAGAGAAGGCTGCAGGCTCACTGCCATACACCGATGGCGGGCAAAAAAGAGAACTCCTTCACAGCAGATTTGCCGGAATATCCTCCGGTGCGGCACCGCTGGATGATTATGCCTTCGTACTCCGGGGATATATCATGCTCTATGAGGCAACCTTTGATGCTGCATGGCTTGAGAAAGCACAGAATCTGACCACCATTCTGTCAGAAAAATTTCGTGCTCCACACGGAGCATATTACCTGACAGCAGACGGGGCAGAGACGCCCCTCATCAGACAGAAAATCATATATGACGGTGCACTTCCATCCGGAAATTCCATGCTTGCCGTCTCCCTCGTTCTTTTTGCCCGGATAACAGCAGAAACAACATATGAAGAAGATGCAATCCGGATTTTTGGCGCATTTGCACCAGAAATCCTGCACGCACCATCGGCATACTGTCACCTTCTCTCTGCATATCTGCACAGTGAATCCGGAGAAGAATGTGTCATTGTCCCCGGACAGGAAGGGACAGCATCCCTCCTGCAGGTATTATCTCACGGGTACCAACCGTTCAGAACAATTACCATGGCAGACGGGAGCCCGGCTATCACAACTGTCGCACCCTTCACCCGGACCATGAAGCAGAAAGATAAAAAGACAACACTCTACATCTGCAGGGGAGGGACCTGTTCTGTGCCGTTCACCGATTTTGATGATAGTGAAGATTATCCACTCTCAGACCCCTTTTCCCCCTGCACTACTGCTCCAGAGAATTGACCGGCAGGTACAGTTATTCCCCAGATGACAGACCGCAAGGGTGGAGAAGGTGGCAATTTCCGGCAGGACAGGCAGATTTTCTATCTCGGTAACGTCACCATTCCCGAGGGTGATATGGGGGGAATAGTGTTCAAATCCTGCTTTTTCCCTATACTCAGGCACATAGCCGAGCGTAAAGGGAGTCAGTTCCTCATCCTCATCGCGGACAAACGATGAAGGCGTGCATTTTTCCTTTGTGATGTCCGCAAGTTGTGCCATAACACTGCGGTGCATGACAAAAACGGAATCATCTTTTGCAAAATTAATACCGGACATCTTGTCCCCGGATTCAGTAACGACCGCTACTGCCCCCTCAACGCTAATATCCATCGGCAAAAGCCTTTTTGCCATTTGTTCCAGAGGAACATTTAATTCAGACAGGGCACGTCCGGGGATGCATCCCATAGCAAGGGAAATATGGGGAATCTGCTGGACCATATCCAGCTGAATTGTGTCATCACCGGTCATTTCAATGAGCATTTGGTTAATCTGTATGGCAACATCCATCATCTCAGGAGAAGGGAGCAATACAATATCAACCGCATAATTCCGAAACAGTCCACCTGCATCCATACTAATGTATATGTATTGTATTATTGAAGATACTTCTCAAAGCGATCTGATGCAGCACCACAGATCGGGCAGGTCTCCGGAGGACTCGTGCGTGCACAGAGGTAGCCGCATACCCGGCACCGGTATACCGGAAATGGAAGAGTATCTACTTTTACCGGAATAGATTGTGTTACAGCCTCAGCTTCTCCCGGTTCGCTTTTAGCAGGGAGAGACCTCCTGTCAGGGATACACAGGACAGGCGTTGTTCCAGCAGCCACATCATTTGAAACATACAGTGCGCAGTAACAGATACCATAATCTATGATGTCCTGATCCCGGTAATCACACGGACAGATGATATCAAGGTTGTCTTTACGCGGACCAATGCAAAGGCGACACGGACAGGCGGCAAATCCATAGCGTTCTTCATTGGTTAAAATGCCATGCACCAGTTCCTTTGCAAAGTCCTCATCAGCGTTCAGGTGATACCCTGACGATTCGGCCTGCTCTTTTATCGCAAGATACCGCCGGTCAATATCAAACCGGTTGATCATATGGCAGGCTCCAGTGCAGCGGCAATTTCATCAAGCCGGTCTCCGACGATGACCTGTTTTTTTTCTCCGATAACAATCGTCGGGAACGAACCCCGCGGATTATAGGTCTTCACCAGACCATACACTTCAGCAAGCGTCTCCCCACTGAGAAGATCTACATCAACATAATCATACGCAATGCCCTTCTTTTCGAAAAAGGCCTTTGTTCTCCTGCAGTGTCCGCACGTACTGAGAGAAAAGATTGTAACAATGATATGGCCATCACCATCCACATGAGTATATTCCATTGAAAGGCACCAAATCCTCACTTGAGGCTGATGCTATTTATAAATACCTTCACACAAAAAAGAAAAAAACAGGGATTATCTACCGCCGGCGCCACCGCCGCCGAATCCACCGCCGCCACCAAATCCGCCGCCACCGCTAAAACCACCGGAGGGCGAAGGAGGGGAGTACCGGGCAACCGGAATGAACGCAGCATACATCAGGTAACTGTGCGGCATGTGGGTCTCCCGGATATCAATGGAGAGATTTTGCATCGCTTCTTCAACCTTGTCACCAACCCCGAGGGCGGTGCCATAGACAAGCCACTCTCCCCACATGGACATATCTGCAGGGGTATAGCGCTGTATCATGGCCGAGTCTGAAAGGAATGCAGCAAACCCGTCCCACTTCAGTTTCTCGGCATAATAATCCTCTTTCCACTGGCCAAAGAGTGTCGTGGGAAATACTGCTGCAATGCCTCCCTGTATGACCATCACAATCCCCAGTATTCCTGCCGTAACAGAGAGAGGTGCTGTTGCAGGGGATATGAAGAAGAGGAAGAATGAGAAGAGGGCTATCCCAAGACCTGCAGCAAAGAGCGGTACAATCCGCCCGCGTCCCTCCTCAATATATCGCCCGGAAAGGGAACGGTCCACTTCAGTTGTCAGTGCCGTAAGAGAGGTATTCAGGCCGACAATATTCGCTCCGCCGGAATCGGCTGCGGCAGCAAAGGAACGGGTGTCAAGCACACCTTCGGTCCCTGCATTTGATACGAAATTGATGACCCGCTGTTCGTAGGCATCGTCTGAGACCGTCTGTACGACCCGGATCTCTACCCCTGAAGTGTCCTCATGCTCTGTCACATGGAGAATGCCCCGGCGGTGCAGGTCAAGAATCGTTGCATAGAATCCGTTCTCATCATAATCCACTGCATCTCCTTTGAAGAGCAGATTTACCTGCCAGGGTAAAAGGGACGGGTCAGGCACAAAACTGATGTGTTCGGGGATGACTGCCTGCTTCTCCTGCCCGTGCCGCAAAAAGATGACAATGAGAAAGACCGGGGCTGCGAAAACACCAATTTTTCCCAAAAGGAGCATCAGCGATGAAAGCAGTGCAGGAATGCTGTAAAACAGTGCAGCGGACTCGGTCTGCTGCCGAACACCATCGGTCTTTACCGGGAATCCGTCCATTACCTCCAGATACGCCGGGTCAAGGAGCATCTCAACTTCAATCAGTACATTCTCGCCGGCAGTTCCTGTAATATGATAATTCCCATCTCTCGGTACAATTTCAAATGAAGTGGGACGGACCCAGATATCTTTGACATACTCTCCCGGAATGGTGATATCCACGGAACGGTAGGGGATATGCGTTGCCCCAAGTTTCAGGTTGAGGTGGACATCCTCGTCATCATACTGGAGCGGGGGATGGACACGAACGGTGTACTGAGCCGTATAAAGACCGTTATCCAGCCGTGTTTCCCGGAATATTCCCATCTCATTGTATTCGCCAACGCTTTCAATCAGGGAACGTGCTGATTCTGCACCCTCTCCTGTTACAACCGAATTTCCCGTCCCGTCAATGGCATACCCGACCATACCTGCTGGTGCCACCACATCAATATATTCAACATACGGATTCTGCTGCCCTTCAAATGCAAGGGTATCGTCCCATGTCCGGAAGAGCATCCGGTAGGTACCGGGAGATGCCACATCATAGACATAGGTCTCCGTCAGGGTGCCGTCATTTTCAAGCACTGCCGTATAGCTATCTGCCACAAGGTCAGGTTCAAATGAAAAACCTGTCCCAAACGAAAAAAAGATGGAAACACCTGCAAGAAGCAGGCAGGCAACGACAATAATCCCAAGCTGATTTGTCTCTTTCACAACACTTCATTCCTTTTTAAAAGGCAATCTTCGGAGCCTCATTGATCTCTTCTTCAAACTCAAGATACTCAAGTTTGGTGAAATGAACAGCAGACGCAATGATATTCGATGGAATCGTATCGCACATCGTGTTGTACTGCTGGGAGATGTTATTGAAGGTGTAACGCTGCCGACCAATCTCATCCTCGATACTGCGGATAGAGGCCGTCAGTTCAGAGACCACTGATACGGTCTTCAGGTCAGGATAGTTCTCAACAACCGCAAAGAGGCGGCCAAGTATTGAGCGGGACTCCGCCTCAATTTCATTGAGGTCGCCGGGACCTGCAGAGCCGACACCAGAGCGCATCTTTGTCACTGTTGCAAGAGTATCTTTCTCAAACGATGCATAACTCTGCACTGCACCAAGGAGCTGGTTTATCATATCCAGCCGTTTCTTCATCGCAACACGAATCTGTCCCAGTGTTGCTTCAGAGGAATTTTTCAGACTCTGGAACCGGTTATAGATACCCACAAGCCAGAGGACAAGTGCAATAAGCACGATTACCAGAATTCCGCCAATTATCAATTCAATCATACGATCACGCGTAATGAAGAAATGGGGGACATGACAATTTATACTCTGCCTCTGAAACAAAAATCCTACCGTTTTTTCAGGGATTGTCTGCGGAGGACCTCATCTTTTGCCTGCAGAACACTGTCTCGTACCGTCTCTGATTCATCATTGGAGACACGACGCAGAAACGGAAGCACACGCACATTCCCCGTGCGGGTCATACAAAGCTATCATCCTACCGCCATCGTCGGGAGTGTCTTCAAACTTCTTTGCCTCGCTCACCGCATGTAAGCAGAGGGCATGGACCCAAAAGATTCAGGCATCACCAGACTCATCGTGGGGGGAGAGAATTTTGCCGAGGAATCACGGGAATATCCAGACGAAGTGTGGGGCATTCCCTCATACAAATATTCACACCTCCTAACAAAACAACCGGAAATACGTGACACTCATTAATGAGACTATCTGCCTCTCTCCTGAATATCACACATCATTTTTGTAGTTCCCGAACATATCTGAACCCATGACCGGACAGCGCCAATTTACCTATTATCCATCTGATTTCGGGATTCTTCCTGTCGACGTCTGCCATATGGATCTGACGTTTGATGTGTTTGATACCCGGACCATAGTCAAATCACAGATGAAACTCAGGGCACATGACACACCGATTGAAACCCTTTCCCTGAATGCAAAAAATCTTGAAATCGTAAGTGTCTCAGCCCCGGGACGCGAGATATCATACACCTGTGACACCGAAAAAAGTCTGCTCCACATTCACTTCAGACAGCCCGTTCAGCCAAATGTTGTGTTTGGTATCCACACCGAGACCATCTGTCATCCGACCTCAAATGTCCTGGAAGGCCTCTATTACGATGTCACCCCGAAAGGCGCCCCGCCCCAGCAGATTACCCAGTGCCAGCAGTGGGGATTCCAGCGTCTTGTGCCCTGCATCGATGATATGACCGCAAAATGCACATACACCACCACCATCATCGCTGACAACCGATACACGAATCTCATCAGCAATGGTGACATTACGATTCCCCGCCATCCGGTAGCAGACGGGCGTGACAGCATCACCTATGACAACAGCGTCACTCCGATGGCCCCCTATCTCTTCTTCCTCGGTGTCGGGACATATGAGACATTCGCCCGACCGTTTGAATATCCGGACGGCACGGCATTCACCCTCGAACTCTTAGGACCGCCCGGAACAGATCCCGCACTCGCTGAGAAATCACTGGACATACTCGCAGACAGCATTCAGTGGATCTATCTCTTTACCGGCCCGGAGTGTTACGCAACCCCTGAAACACGGCAGGAAATGTACCGCCTGTCCGGGGAACGTGACCGCCTGATACAGAACGGGGCGCCTGAAGATGAAGTATGGGCCATCCGTTCACGTCTCCCTGAGATGAACGGGACAATCACACCCGGATACCAATACACCGGCACCGTCTACCGTGAAATCGGAATGCAGAATTCTGACTTTGGTGGCATGGAGAATGTGGGCAACACCACCATCACCACCAACCGCCTCCTCCCGTTCCCGGATGCGACCGACGGCGCATTTGAATACCTGATGCGGGTAAAAGTGCATGAGTTCTACCATAACCTGAATGGATCGGAAGTGACCGGCATCAGCCCGTTTGAAATCTGGCTGAATGAAGCGGTGACCGTTCATATCGAAAATGCCTACCATGCATTCCATTTTGGTGAAGACTATAACCGTCTGGAGACCGTCCTCACCCTGCTCTCACCTGCGGGTGGCACGCTCTTTTTTGACAGCGGGGCAGGCGCCCTCCCTATCGAACCTGAGGGTTTCAATGACCCAAATGAACTTATTACCGGTGTCACCTATGTCAAGGCGCCGGAATTTGCCAGGATGATCGAGACCCTGACGGGCAAAGAAGTATTTGCAGAAGGGCTTGCCCGGTATCATGCCCGCTACCAACACAAAAACGCATCCCGGAATGACTGGATACACGCAATTGAGGAGGCATCCGGCCAGAATTTTACCGATTTTGCAGACAAATGGCTGACGCAGACAGGCTATCCGGTCATAACGGCTGAACACGCGTATGATTCCGCAAAAAAAGAGCTGACACTTTCATTTTCCCAGACAAAACGGCCGGACAAAAAAGAATGGGAGATGCCGGTCACCTACGCGGTATTCAGTCATTCCGGAGAGAAAACAGCATCCGGCTGTTTCCGGATGGATACACCGGACCACACCATTGTCATTGCAGAACAGGATGAACCTGCTTTCGTCTCCCTGAACCGCGGGGCTGCCTTCTACGGCAGACTTCTCTATAATCCCGGGACAGATGCACTCTGTCTCCAGGCAAAACAGGATGATGACATCGCGAGCCGCTTTCTGGCATTCACCCGGCTCTGTGAGACAGAAATTATCCGCCTGATAGAAGACACCCGGGCACCGGTTGAGAGTGCTCTCACCGATCTTGTTGCAGACCTTTTCTCTGACGAAAAACTTCTGTCAGAGGCAGGCGGGCTCTTTCTGACAATCTTTGACGCCGTTGGAGACGAACGCTACGCACACCGGTATGCTGATCTCTATCAGGCACGCAGACGACTGATACAGGCCGTGGCAGAACGGCATTTTGCCCTCATAGCGGATGTTTACACCAGATATGCAGCAGATGTCCCGGTTCCTCCCGGTATTGCAGGTGATGTAGCCCTTCTGAAGCGGCGCCAGGTAAAAAACACCGCACTCCTCTTCCTCGCAGCCATGGACACACCGAATGTACACGAAAAACTCATTCGCCAGTACAGAGAAGGGACAACGGCAACAGACAGGGTCACGGCATTTGGCCATATTGTGAACAGCAGTTGTGCTGAGCGTGCAGCCATTATCAGTGACTGCTACGAAAAATCACGGAACAATCCTGTTGCCTGGGAGACATATCTGGGATCTCTTGCGGGCATTGCATCGGCAGCAGATATCGGATTCATCCGTGAAGCAGCACAATCTGATAGTTTCAGCATTGAGATGGCCAACGACCAGCGGGCACTCTTCGGCAGGTTTGCCCAGAACAAAAAGATATCACTGGAAACAGAGGAAGGGAGAACCCTTCTCGAAGACGTTCTCCTCACCCTTGCACCGGTCAATGAATACAGCACCGGCAACATGCTTGCCGTATTCGGCAACCTTGACCGGATGAAAGAAGAACACCAGGCACCACTCATTGAAATTCTGCTGCATGTGCTGGATGCAACAGATCCGCAAAAAATGCCCAGTGTCTATAACACTGCCCGAAGAATCCGTGCCGCATCACCTGCGGCAACAGCAGTGTGGGAGAGAGAAAACGGGAAAAAGATACCAAAGAAGTACACCTGAACAGGCCAAAACACTACTTTCAGGCACCAAATCTCCGGCACATCTGGCAAACAATAAGTATCTCCCAAATAATAGGATGAGGTATGACGGATGACTGTTCTGTACTGGTTCCGCTTGATGTGCCGGAATCAGCAAAGGCCACCTATATCGATAACTACCTCCTGGTCACGCAGGGCTCAGGCAATCTGATGCTCTTTGCCGGAGACCAGAAGGTTGAGCACATGAACAATGACTTCTATGGGGAAGGCATTTCTGAGGATGATGCTGACCCTGAACACCTCTTCCGGATTGCACAGGAGAGCAGAATCGGTGTCTTTGCAACCCAGCTTGGTCTTATTACCCGGTATGCAATGGATTATCCGGATGTCCCGTATCTTGTCAAGATGAATTCTAAAACCCACCTTGTCAAGACTGCCCAGAAAGACCCATACAGCCCACAGCTTTTTACCGTTCAGCAGGTTGTCGACCTGCGCAACAGCACCGGCCTTGATATTGCCGGCATTGGATACACCATCTACCTGGGGAGTGAGAAAGAGTCACGGATGCTGCGTGAAGCGGCACAACTCATTTCCGAGGCACATGCAAACGGTCTGTTAACCGTCCTCTGGATCTATCCACGGGGCACTGCGGTAGGCGACGAAAAAGATCCACACCTTATTGCAGGAGCAACCGGTGTCGCCGCAACGCTGGGCAGTGACTTTGTGAAAGTCAATGCACCGAAAAAGGACGGCGATTCATCTGCAGAAATACTCAAAGAGGCAACAATGGCTGCCGGCAGAACAAAAGTTGTCTGTGCAGGCGGTTCCAGTGTATCTGCAGAAGCATTCTTAACACAGCTTTACGACCAGCTCCACACCGGCGGATGCGCAGGGAATGCAACCGGGCGTAACATCCACCAGAAGCCCCTGGGCGAAGCAATACGGATGTGCAATGCCGTATCTGCACTCACGATGGATGGCGCCTCAGTCGGGGACGCACTGGCGATATACCTCGGAAAAGAGGAATAACCACATTATTTTTTTCGTGTCTTCATCAGGGAAGATACATTTCACACGCCCTGCACCTGTTGACCCTCATTCACCATGTAATTCCAGACAGACGGGACAGTGGTCAGATCCATAGATATCTGTCAGAATGGGTGCAGCAATAACCCGGTCCACCAGTGCCTCATTGACAAAGGTATAATCAATACGCCATCCGACATTCCGTTCCCGTGCCCGTGATTTCAGATCCCACCATGAGTAATGCCCTCCATCCTTCTCAAATAGACGGAAGGTGTCAGCAAACCCGGCGTCAATAAGCCGGTCAATCCATGCACGTTCCTCCGGTAAAAAACCTGAGACTTTTGCATTCTCCTTTGGACGGGAGAGATCAATCTCGGTATGGGCGGTATTCACATCACCGCAGATGATGACATTTTTGCCGCTATCCACCTGTGCTGCTGCATCGGTCAGACAGGCCTCATAGAATGCCATCTTATATTCAAGCCGCTCTTTGGATGCCTTGCCGTTCGGGAAATAAATATTGTACAACAGAAAGTCAGGGTGCTCAGTGATAAGAATCCTGCCCTCTGTTCCAAAGTGGGAATCGGTGAAGTCTGTTCTCACCGATGGCACTTCATCACGGGAGAAAGTGGCCACACCACTGTATCCCTTCTTCTCTGCCCAGGAGAAATACGAGTAATAGCCTTTTGGATGACGTATATTTCCGGTAAGCTGATCCGGATGTGCCTTTGTCTCCTGCAGGCAGAGCACATCCGGCTGAACGTTTGCAAATACCTCCTGCAGGTTTCCTTTCCGTGCCACTGCCCGGATGCCGTTCACATTCCACGAAACTATCTTCATTCTTCTGTTTTTCCTCCTGCATATCTGAGATAAATAGCATTTCTCACCGAAAATGTGTCACCACACGTCTCTCAATCACAAAATGGATGTGAGCGGGAGAGACTGAGAGACAGCCCCGATGACACCTGTTATGATTTGACAAGCACGGTCTTTGAACGCAGGTATGGTTCAAATGCACCGGATCCATTTTCTCTCCCCATCCCGCTCGCCTTCATACCACCGAACGGCACATCCGGGGGAAGCCTCAGGTGCTGGTTTACCCAGACAACACCGGCATCAAGCTGTGATGAGGCGCTCATTGCAGTCCTGATATCACGGGTCCAGACTGATGCACCCAGGCCGTAGCGGGTAGTGTTTGCGATTCTTATGGCATCATCCAGACTATCAGAGGAGATGACCGGCAACACCGGCCCGAAGACTTCAGTGTTCAGAAGCACAGAGTCCTCCGGCAGATCTGCCACAATGGTCGGTTCATAGAAAGACCCTTTTTCATACTGTGCACCGTCCGGTATACCGCCGCCACAAAGCAGGGTGCCCGCACCGTCAGAAAGACAGGCATCCATCATCCGGCAGATGCCGTCGCGTGCCGGTGCATTATTCATGGGGCCCATGCCCACACCCGGCCGACTGCCGTCTCCCACCGTAATACCTGCTGCCTTCTCACAGAGAATACGGGTAAACTGCTCTTTGACGGATGCATCAACAATCACCCGTTTGACTGCCGTGCAGGTCTGGCCGCAGTTATAGAACCGGCCGGCAACAGCACCTGCCGCTGCCGCATGAAGATCGGCATCACGGCAGACGATCATCGCGTCACTGCCACCCAGTTCAAGGGTGACCGGGACACCGTTTTTCCCCGCAGCCCGGGATACCTCCCGCCCTGTGTTTGTGTCGCCCGTAAACGAGATGTGGCCAAGTGAGGGAGTGGCGGCAAGAGCAGCACCGGCAAAATCTCCATAACCTGTCACCACCTGAAGGAGACCTGCGGGAAGACCTGCAGCCTCCATCATCTCTGCAATCCGCATGGTGGTAAGGGGAGAGGAACTTGCCAGTTTCACTACGACAGGATTGCCCGCGACAAGGGCCGGGCAGACTTTCCATGCAAATATTAACACCGGCATATTCCACGGGATGATTGCACCGCAGACGCCAACCGGTTCTTTGAGAACATACGCAAGGCCGTATGATGAAAGCGGCATGCACTCCCCCCGGATAGACCCGGAGACCGAATGATAATATTCAAGGACATTCGCACACCCCTGTATTTCATTTCGTGCCTCATGCAGTGGTTTGCCCTGTTCCGCAGTCAGAAGGGCGGCAAGTGAATCCAGCTGCGCCCGGATGGCCCCGGCACCAACACCCAGAATTTTCCCCCGCTCCCGGGGATCCCGTTTCGCCCAGTTCGTCTGTGCTGCTTCTGCGGTGTCAATAGCAATTTTCACTGCCTCCGTTCCCCCCGCAGGCACCTCACCAACCAGACCTCCGGTGGCAGGATTAATCACCGGGATTGTTTCTGCAAAAAACTCACTTCCACGAATATCTTCATCTCTCAATTGAAATCACAGCCCCGTCTTCGTACCTGCTATTACTGCCTGCTCTACAATATAAAATACCCTGAAAAAAGGAAAAATTCAGTTATTCAATAAACGTCCCTTCCGGTTCGGCATCAACGTCAAACTCATCCAGAAACGGCATCATACCTTTGATATACGGGATAACACGAGATCCATCACGGCGTTCAGACACCTCAATAATGGAGATCATCATGGGAAATTCCCTGAGGCGGGAAGGAAATGACGGGTCATTTTCGGATCCAAACCGGATAAAAGAATTCGCCAGGACAAACGGCCGGTTAAATTCATCTTCCCCGGCAAAATCCTTCAGATCAGCTTCATAGGTCGATGTTTCCGCGAGATCTTTCTCAAAGTAGAGCACCGCTTCAACCCCAACAGCATCGGTAATCTCCCCCAGTTTCCGTACATCTGTCTTTTTTCCAACGGTTATCCCAAGGATCTGCATCTTTTCTGCGACACTGTCACCGGCAATATCATTCCACGACTGCTTCTTCATTCCACATAGTCTCCGTATGAACAGGTTGAACGGGATGCATACATGAATATACCTCTTCTGTGTTTTTCCACTCAAAAAGACTTAAGAGCCTCAACACATATTGGAAACAATATACAGGAGTGAGAAAAAATGCCAGAATTCGGATCACCATTCTCAGGAATGAAAGCTGACAGAAAACTAACCAACGAAGAACTCATCCGTGCGATACGCTTCATGGTTTCTGCGGAGTATGAAGCCATCCAGCTTTATGTCCAGCTTGCAGAGTCGACAGACAACAAACTTGCACAGGAAGTGCTCCGCGACATCGCAGACGAAGAGAAAGTGCATGCCGGCGAGTTCCTCCGCCTGCTTCACCAGCTGGCACCCGATGAGGAGTCCTTCTATAAAGAGGGATACAAAGAAGTCGAAGAAGAGATTGAAAAACAGAAATAATCCGTTTTATTCAGTTTTTCCTTTTTCTTTCTGTTTTTTTACTGGTCCAAAAGCTCTTCAAACCGCCCGACAGACATGTCAAGATATTCCGGGTTGACATCAGAGCCGATGAACCTTCGTCCGTGTGAGACTGCGGCAATGCCTGTTGTTGAACTGCCGGTAAAGGGATCCACCACCAGATCACCGGGGTTTGTTGCAGCAAGGACAATCCGGTTCAGGAGGGCAAGTGGTTTTTGTGTAGGATGGTTGCCATGCATTTTCTCTTTTTTGCGAGGCGCTGCTGCTGACCAGACAGAACGCATCTGTCTCCCCTCGTTTTTCAATGGATCTTTTTCATGCCACAGCCCCCCTTTCATCGCCTCATAATTGAATATATGACGGGCGTCAGGCGATTTCCGTGCCCAGATAATTGTCTCATGGCTTGCGGTAAAACACCTTCCCGAGAGATTCGGCGGTGCATTCGGCTTGAACCAGCAGATGTCATTTAAGATATGAAATCCCGCACTCTGCAGGGCATACCCGCATGCATAGATGGAATGGTAGGTCCCTGACACCCACAGAGTCCCTTCATCCTTTAACACATGCCGGCAGGCAGCAATCCAGTCCTGGTGAAATGAGAAATCATCCTCAAACCCGTTTGAAGCGTCCCACTCTCCCTTGTCCACCGGCACACGTTTGCCACCCTGGCAGGTAAATCCCCCGTTGGATAAATTGTAGGGAGGATCGGCAAATATCATATCCACCGATGATGCGGGCATGCTCTTCAGGAGAGTAATGCAGTCAGTGCAGTACAGTGCAGCCCCCTCCCGCTGGTAATACGGGGAGAGCGGAGTAATGTCCATATCTATAATCATCATCAGCATACGGGCATAAAAACGTGCACAACAGGGGATGTTCACGGGGAGGAGAACAATCATCATAATCTACCCGTCACCTGGCCCTCTCTCTGTCGGTTTCGCAACGCTCATGTAGTTTATCGGGAATAGGTACGGTGCTATGAATGACTGCTATGCAGGCAATGTCCAGGATATGATGAAACTGATGGCGACCACCATCTCATCAACTGCTGACTCTCTCTCAGATGAGGGAGTCGGGCAGTTCATTGATGAACTCCTCGGTGCCAAACGGATTTATGTGATGGGTGCAGGCAGGTCAGGTCTTGTTGCAAAGTCATTTGCGATGCGGCTGATGCACCTCGGGATGCATTCCTATGTCGTCGGTGAGACGATTACCCCCGCCATGAAAGATGGGGACACTATTGTAGCCTTTTCAGGGTCAGGAGAAACAAAATCCATCGCTGAACTCTGTGAGACCGCCAAATCCATCGGCGGACGCCTTTGCCTGGTGACATCAAAGAAAGACTCACGCATCGGGCGGATTGCAGACTGTGTTGCAGTGATTGAAAGTCATCGTGACGCAGTCAAAGATGAATCAGCAGAATATGAAGTGAGGCAGATGCGTGGGGAACACCGTTCTTTTGCACCCCTTGGCACCATATTTGAGACGTCAGCCATGGTATTTTCCGATGCCATTGTGTCTTCAATTATGGAAATTACCCAGTGCGAGGAGAAAGACCTCAAAGGCAGACATGCAAATATAGAGTAGGTGAAGAGATGGCCACATATACAGGACGGATTTCACAGCGCGTACGGGATGTCGAGATGTCAGGCATCCGCAAATTCTTCCAGGCTGCATCACCCGATGCCATCAATCTTGGTATCGGTCAGCCGGATTTCCCAACCCCGGAACATATCAAAGAGGCAGGGATTGAAGCAATACGAAACAACTACACCGGTTACACCTTCAATTACGGTCTCCCCGAACTGCGCGAGGCAATATGCGGCAAACTCGCACGGGAGAACAGCATATCCCAGACACCTGACGAAATTATCGTCACTGCCGGTGCCGGAGAGGCACTCTATGTGGCCATCACCACACTGGTCAGGGAAGGAGAACGGGTGCTCTTCCAGGACCCTGGGTTTGTTTCGTATGAGGCATGCACGGTGCTTGCCGGTGGCAGACCTGAAGGGGTGCCCCTGACACCGGATCTCCGCCTTGACGTGGAGGCATGCAAGGAACAGATGGACGGGGCCCGTGTCTTTGTCCTTAACTCACCGTGCAATCCGACCGGCACCGTGGAGGATGAAGAGACCATCCGTGCCATTGTTGAATATGGCAACGACCACGGTGTCACTATCATCTCAGATGAGGTCTACGAGCACTTCGTCTACGACAAAAAGCATTACAGCGCCGCCCGCTACGGTGATGACGTCATCACTATCAACGCAACGAGTAAGACCTATTCCATGACCGGATGGCGCCTCGGGTTTATGGCAGCTCCAAATGAAGTAATTGAAGAGGCCATCAAGGTGCACCAGAACTGCCAGACCTGTGCCACGTCCATCTCCCAGTATGCTGCACTTGCGGCATACACCGGGGACAATGCCTGCGTCACCACGATGCGGGAAGAGTACCGCATCCGGAGAGAGATGCTCTACAACGGCCTCTCAGACTGTGGGTTTACGTTCCCGAAACCGGATGGTGCATTCTATATGTTCGTCCCGATGGAGAAGGAGACATTCCGTGCCATCATCGATGCAGGTGTCGTCATCATTCCGGGTGACGCATTCGGCGAACGGTCTGCAGGATTCGCGAGGTTCAGTTATGCGGCCTCACGCGACGATATCAAAACAGCACTCGAACGCATTCAGACAATTTAGAAGGACAGTGAAAATAATATGGTAAAAGAACTCCTCAGAAAACTCTCAAATGCACACGGACTTTCCAGTTATGAAGGTTCCATTCGTGAAATTATCAGAACCGAACTGGAAGGCTATGTGGATGAATTTACGGAAGACACAATGGGCAACCTCGTTGCCATCCGGCGTGGCGGTGACTTTAAAATAATGGTGGCGTCCCACATGGATGAAATCGGCCTGATGGTTCAGTACATCGATGATGAAGGATTTATCCGGTTTGTTCCCATCGGTGGATGGTTTGCTCCGGTACTCTACACCCAGCGGGTTGTCCTCCACGGAAAGGAGGGGCCTGTCCCCGGTGTCATCGGTGCAAAACCACCGCACCTGCTCTCCCCTGAAGAGCGGAAGAAAGTCGTGAAGATGGAAGACTTCTTCATCGACATCGGAGCCACATCCGCTGAAGACGTCGCAAGTCTGGGTATTGAAATCGGCACACCGGTCACCATTGACCGTGAGTTTACCGAACTTGCCAACAACCGGGTTACCGGCAAAGCGATGGACAACCGTGTCGGTGTGGCACTCCTCATCAAGGCGCTCAAAGAGACCACAACATCCCACACCATCTATGGTGTCTTTACGGTGCAGGAAGAACTTGGTCTGAAAGGGGCAAAGGTCAGTGCGTTCACCCTTGACCCGGACTGTGCAATTGCAACCGATGTAACCATCCCCGGCGACCACCCCGGTGTCACCAAGAAAGAAGCAACACCGGTGATGGGAAAAGGGCCGGTCTTAGTCCTTGTCAGTGCACAGGGCCGTGGCCTGATGGCCGACTGGAAACTCGCTGACTGGCTCCGTGAGGCAGCAGATGAGGCAGAGATTCCCTACCAGCTGGAGGTCGGCACTGGCGGCAATACGGACGCTACCATCATCCATCTCGTGAGAGGCGGTATCCCAAGCATCCCTCTCTCGATTCCCGCACGCTACATCCATTCTCCGGTGGAGATCGTTGACATCGGTGACGTTGAGGCAGGAATCAGTCTCCTCCTTGCAGCCCTCAAACGGGACAGCCCGTTTGCCTGAAATATCAATATCAGATTCTCTTTTTTTTCTCTTTTTCGTTTTTTCGTTTCTTTTTCGGATTCATCATATCCAGATCCATCTCCATTTTTTTGATCTCTGACATACCTTATCTGCATTACGAATATGATTCTGCACGGAATTGATGTTCCGGTGAATATTGTGCCTGGCAACTCTCTTGCACGCCCTCTCCGCGATGTTTGAACCGGAGAAGGAATGGTAGGACAACCGGACAGAAACCGAACAGGCATGGAGGGTGCCGGTTGCCGACATCATCAAAAACAACTACAATCCGGATATCAAAAACCCGAATGTGAAAGAGATTGACCTCAGTGAATCGGAGGAGATTCTCGCACAGTACGAGTTCAGCGCACGGGCGGCGGCGGATGAGACGAGAGCGGTGCTTTTGTCTGAGATTCGCGGGGCTCTGGAGTGAATGGGTGTATGAGTAAATGATTATTTTTTGTTCAAATATTGGATGAAGATTGGATAGACCTTGGATAAACCTTAGATAAACCTTAGATAAACTTTGGATAAACCTTAGATAAACATTGGATAAACCTTGGATAAACATTGGATAAACATTGGATAAAGGTTAGATAATTTTTAAAGCATTTATCCAACTGAAATGAAAAAATACGTTTATAACGTTGAATTTTATGATCCAATTTGGATGAACAACAATAAATTTTCAGATAATTATCCAACTATCCGGAGATTATTTCCTCTTTTTTCTGACGGTAACAACAGGCTACAAAAATACCAAAACCCCCTTGGAAAAATACCCTGAGCCGTAGTTATATCAATCAATATGACATATTCTTTGATATGACAGAAGAGGGAGTGAATGAACCGGCGGCAGTGTATTCCCGACCACGACCCTCGCCCCGCCTTAAAACAATTCGGATGGTAGAAGACTTCATCCGGGAGTGGAGTGGCCATTACAAGAGACGTGCATTATGGGAAAATCTTCCAAAAAAGATGATGTACCAGACATATAAGGAGATTATCGGATACCTTCTGGAGTCAAACAAGATTGCGATTGACTCAAAAGGCTATGTCGGGTGGATTTTCGACAGTGACCTCTACGAGAAATATGCACAGAGACCTGATCTGAGGATCAGATGAATGGGAATTTAGGCTGTTTTCATACCAATAACCGTTTTTTTAATGAAATGTATTCTTTCTTTTGCTGATGAAAAGATAAAAGCAGACTGAGAACGGTGTAGATATTATGGGTTTTTATCCTGCTTCAAAATAATTAATATTTGATCAGACAAAGATTTTAAAAACGGGTAATGCTATATGATTCCATCAAATATCTCCCCTGAAAATATTATTCAGGCAATTGAGAGGGTTGATACGGATGGAATCCCACCCGGAAGAGCATCCCGAAAATATCAGCTCATATACAACGGCAAAAAATATCCTCCCAAATACATCATTTCTTGTGCCAATTATTATGCAAACGGAACAGAGTATCCTTCGGAATCGTTCGGTGGGGGAAATGAATCAAACAGTTTTTTACGGAAACTTGGATTTGTAATCGAAGATATGTCCGGCCAGGTTACAATCCCTGAAAAAACGGCTGTTCAAAATAAAAATACACAGAATACTTCACAAAATAAACCCAAGAATGACCCGAAAAATGATAAAAAACTGAAACACACCGAAAGATGCCCGGAATGCAAAGTAGCAGTTGAAAATATGCTCTCCAAAATCTACGGGGAGGTCAGAAAGGAATATCGTATTCAGGTTGAAACAAACCCGGAGAAATTTTCAGAAAAAGAGCATACCAAATCTCTGAAAAAAATTTACTCAAAACTTGTAGAGTACCGTGGAAAAGACGGATTTGTAAAAGCGAAGACTCTCAATGTGGATTATTTTGTTCCCTCTGAGAATTTGATTGTTGAATTTGATGAATCACAACACTTTACCGATGCCAGAAAAATTGCGCTTGAAAATTATCCTGAGTCATTAGATACAGGTTTTTCACTTGACAGATGGAAGGGCCTCTGCCTCTCACTCAATAAACATGACAATGATCCGCCATACCGGGATGAACAGAGAGCATGGTATGATACGGTAAGGGACTTTTATCCCTCTGAAAATGGATTGAAGCCAATTGTCAGACTGTATGCAGGTGAGATGAAATGGTGCACCCTGAATCCGGAAAATCGTGATGACGTGGAATACTTCAAAAACAGAATCCTCAATAAATCGGAAACAGATGGCATTTATCCCTTAATTGAGCAGTTCAATTCTCAGTTAAACACGCTCAAATATCGTTACCTTGACTGGGCACAAGGCCGCATTGAAAATGATGGAATTGGTTCGTGTTATAATCATGCAACAAAAGAATTTATGGGACAGCCAATTCCTGATAAGACATATCTCTGTTCTCTCCTCAAACAGATAAACGGTGATGTCTATAAAATTTCGGATTTATCAAAGAGATATGAAATAATCAGGGAGATGTACTGCACCCACCCTTCTCTTCATGAGATGTGGTTTTTTGATGATCACTTCTCAAACTTCTTCACAGCCCGGACGGGTCCAATGAAACATCGTCTGGGCCTGCCTTCTGTTATTACATCTCTGGGAAGGGACTCATTTCACATGAAAAGGGCTCGGGGGGTTTCAACATATCTTATCAAGCAGACAATTCTCCTTGAAAATATGTTCTCCGGAAGTCTGCCATATTCGCTGATGGATGCAGAAATATTGTCGGAAAAAGACCTGATTGCTGAAATCAGAGGGTTATCCAGCATTGCAAAACCCTCTCCTGATGAAATTATATCCGCCATGCCTTCCGTCCTTGATGTTACCAGAACAATTCTGGAGATGAGTGATTTTCATCCGTTAAAGAATCTGACAATTCTTTCTGAGGGCTCATTTCTGTTCTATGCACCATGTGCAATAAATGAAGGGCCGGTATTCACGAAAAAATCCAGCCTGAAAGGAACAGAAATATTCCGTAACATAACTGATTACCGGCAGGAAAATATCCGGGAGTGCCTTCTGGAGTATTATGATGTCGTTCCGGTGAGAAAATAGTGAATACCGGTATATTTTGGCAAATAGAAGATGCGACAATGAATCTTCTATCAGTCTGTGACGGTATTTGCGGGTGACGAATACCGCCCTGCAGATCCCCAAGCAGATGCCTCCACTGCACAATTTTTATATTGGTTATATTCAATATACTGATTATAATGGCTACAACGATAGCAGTCTCCCCTGATACCAAAGAGAGCCTGAGGAAGTTCGGTGAAAAGGGAGAGACCTTTGACCAGATCATCAGGCGGCTGATGGAGGATGCCTGCTGGAGAAAGGCAGACGCACGCTGGAACAGAATTCTTAAAGACGAGGAATTCACACCTCTTGCAGACCTGTGAGGCCTCCTGTTTTTTCTCTCTCTGAAGACGATTGGAAAAAGTTCATCCAGTTTTTTTCAGAGAGGAAAAATACTATAATGTGATACTCTCTCTAAACTATAGATAGAATGGAACTGAGGGTTACTGATATGGGCATAAACCAGCAGGAAAAGGACATTCTGAAAAAGAATGAGGTAATGTCAATACTAAAACAAGAGATGCCTTACTTAATTGAGCATTTCCATGTATCAGAAATCGCCCTTTTTGGTTCATATGCAAGGGATGAGGCTGATTTGAAAAGCGACATCGACATACTTGTGGCATTTTCAAAAACTCCCGGCATGATATCTTTTATGAAACTTGAAAATTACCTCACCAACATTTTCTGTGTAAAAGTCGATCTTGTCTTAAAAAATGCACTCCGCCCAAATATCGGAAAATATGTCCTACGTGAGGCAATTTACGCCTGAAAAATTCTACGAAATTCTCTACAAATTTTCACACATTTCCAAACCCCATAAATACACCAATTTTACCCTCCAATTCCCCAACGCATGAGGCAAAAAAGGGCGGCAAAAGGAACCTGAAATGAGTGGAGAAAGAGCGAAAAACACATCCACACAGAAGCACGGAGCCGCCGGTTCTCAGTCGAGACGGCCAATACATCCTCACAAAATACCCACCAACAGAGGTCACACAATAATCCACAATAAACCGTATTTTTAGCAAATAAAAGGCATTACAGCCGTATTTTTTCGACATAAAAAAAGACCAAAAAATATGCCCATTTTACCCTCAAATTCCCAAATGCAGGGATTCAAAAAGGGTGGTTAAAGTCCAGCGAAAGAATGGACAAATTAGTGAAAAAAGAAGAGAAAAACGCACCCACACAGAAGCCCGGAGAGGCCGGATCTCAGTCGGGACAGTCTATACATCCTCTCAAAATACCCACCAACAGAGGTCACACAATAATCCACAATAAACCGTATTTTTAGCAAATAAAAGGCATTACAGCCGTATTTTTTCGGCATAAAAAGAGACCAAAAAATATGCTTATTTTACCCTCAAATTTCCAAATGCAGGGATTCAAAAAGGGTGGTTAATGTCCAGTGAAAGAATGGACAAATGAGTGAAAAAAGAAGAGAAAAACGCACCCCCACAGAAGCCCGGAGAGGTCAGTTCTCAGTCGGGACAGTCTATACATCCTCTCAAAATACCCACCAACAGAGGTCACACAATAATCCAC
>JAUVCV010000050.1 GCA_030595665.1 Methanogenium sp. | reverse complement strand
TCTGAGATCATAAATCATAGATTACAGCAAATGCCCTAAAATATCTCACAATCTGCCCCAAAAAGATCTAATATTTTCCAATGTGTGAAGCAAAACAGGAATGTCATCTATAATCTCACAAATTACTGACACAGGCAGAATCCATCATACATTGCCCTAATGATGAAATAAACAACAGCCGGGGGTTTTAATGTCCAATTTGATCATTTGCCATTAGAAATGAGCGAAAGGGAAGATTTAACTAAAGAGAATTTCTATAAACCCCCTTTTACCGGAAGTACTTTATTGAACCAGATCGAGCCCTAATTCATGAGCACTTTCATTCATTTTGCAATTAAGTCTGAATACAAACGTATTGCTGAGTTAGGCGATAAATTAGGTGAAGGAGAGAAACTCATAGACTGGGAACTATTTCGCCCAATTCCCGGGAGACCTGTATCCAAATAAAACCGATAAAGGTGGTCGTCCAAATCTGGATGAAATCCTTATTGTGAAAATGCTTATTCTGCAGCAATGGCATGGCCTCTCTGATCCCGAACCTGAAAGACAGGCAAATGACCGGATTTCATTCTGGCAGTTTCCTGGATTACCCGATAAAATACCCGACCGATCCACAATCTGGCTCTTTTAGTGAAATAATATCCAAATCCGGAAAAGATAGTGCGATTTGGGATGAACTCCGGCGCCGGCTGGATGCTAAAGGTATGATAATCAAAGAAGGCATGATTCAGGATGCAACATTCATCCATTCCGATCCGGGTCATGCTTCTTCCGATACTCCTCGGGGGGGTAAGGAAAAGACAAGAAGAAGCAAAGATGGCACAGGATTAGAAAATTAAATTCCAAAATTAACGGACTCTCAGGGTTTTTTTGCAGATGAACCCCAGGAAACAGGCACTTTTTGAACACAGTATCCGGCACGTTTACGGCCGGCATCAGAAGCGGTGTAATTCAATGATGCACTCCCCACACATTACTTCTGAATAACCAGCGAAATTTTCCAGACCAGGTTCCTGCCCTTTGACCGGCCCGGGGAACGGCCCCACACCCTGCGCTGGATAATACATGTTTTTTTAGGGATATTCCCGCCTCCCACATTGCCGGAAGTCTTGTTACCGTCCCTGATTATTTCTGCACCGACAGGGCCCGGGATCGGAGATACTTCGCTTCTTCTTCCTGTGCTTTTATATCCCATGCCCGGACTGTGCTGTTATATTGCTCAAACTTCGGGTTGAATGTTAGGCCGGTCACCCCTTCTTTGAGACCGACGACCTCGTCACCTCCGGTGAATGAACTGTTCAAGTATTCCGCAATATTGGTATACACGATCCGGTCAAGGCGTTTCACAGCTGAAGCAAGGATCACCCCGGGGCCAAGGTAAGTCTGGTCGGAATCCACACCGATGATATACCGACCGGGTGCTTTTTTTGCCTCACGGACTGCCCCGATATTGGAGTAGCCGGCAACCGCGTATACCACATCCACACCGTTGTCATACATCCCGCCGGCAATTTCTGCGGCACGGTTCGGGTCATTGAAGCCGATCTTTGAATTTTCCCGTACATATGCCTGGTCAACGGGAATTGTCGGGCTGACTGCGTGGACCCCGTCGATATATCCTGAACGGAATGCTTCGAGCAGTGTTGATTGTGTACCAAGAATTATTCCTACCCTTCCGGTTTTCGTGGCTGATGCAGCCAAAACTCCCGCAAGATAGCTTTCACCATAGGACGTGATCTCGTATGCCCGGACATTGTCAGAACCGATGCCGGTCTGATCGATGGCAAGGAACCGGATACCGGGATGTTCCTGTGCAAGCGCCTGAGTGAAACCGGCTTTGTCATACCCAAGCGTGATGACAAACCCGGGCTTTTCAACAGTGGTACCGGTGAGCAACCGGGAAAAGTTCACGGGACTGTAAGTAATGTACTCCCGCTTGGTAAACCGCATATCCTCCTGTGCGGCAAAAAGGCCCCGATAGGCACTGTCGACATAGGATAAATCCCCCTTATCCGAATCATAGATCATATAAACAACCGGCCGCGTGGGCTCGTCCGGGATTACAAACATTGCCACAACAATTGCAAGGACAGCAATGGTCACTGCAATGGCACCGATGATGAGATTATTCCGGTTCATGATTTTAAGAACTCCATGACCGGTTGATCGATGCTGACATTTCCCGTTGTTATCATGCGGACGTGCGATCCGGTTACTTTCTCGTAGGCAGCCGGGTAAAGTTGCCGGAACGTGATATCGCGGTTCGACCGGAGCAGGCTCATGACCTGTGATGTGAACTCATCTGACAGCCACTGCTTAATTTCCATATCGTAGACTGCCCCAAGCGATGGCTCGTTATATGCTGCTCCCGTGAGATAGAGAAGGCCGGGTGCAGTTGCGTTCATTGCGATACTCTCCCCAAAACAGATATCAACCACAAAGATGAGCTGCCGGTACTGCCGGTTTTTGTTCATCGAATCGGTAACATTGGTAAAATCGTCCGTTGTAAACAGTTCATCTGACCGGAATACGATCCCACCCTGTGTGCCGTGACTTGCGATATACACGAACACATCAGTACTCGCATTACTTTCTATTACGACTGGCGTTGACGCGGTCTTTGTTCCGGTCAGGACATTTTTCAGCGTGGCCGCCGTCACCTGTGAACCGGCATAATCCATGTCAGCACCGAGACGGATATTTTTCCCATTGGGAATATTGTGGATATCTCCCTTGAGAGAATTTTCAGGAGCGGTAGGAACATCGTCATAGACCATCAGGATAATGTTATCATCTGAAACTCCGTTCTCCCGCAGCAGGGTGTAGACGGACAATGCATCCGCCTGGTGCCGGTAATTTTCCCATCCACCCGATGGCCCGACAATGACCGCCTGGAAATCGTTCTTTGTGACCGCAGGCACATAGGTATCCGAGCCGGAAGGTACAAAGGACATGAAGCCCACCGAGGCCTTGGTTCGTGCAGCCGATTCGCCAGCTGCACTATTGACATCACTCTTTGCCGAGCCGATTATCTCGACCGTCCGGAAATCACCCTCTTCAACAATCCAGTGAGAGTAATAAGTGACGAGTGGATCAACCCCGAATTCTGTGTCATAGTCAAGAGGGCCGCTGGCGCCGGAGATTGACGGGGTCTCACCAGCCCGGATCAATGCCAGTGTCTCATGTGACTCCTGTGCATCCCAGCCTTTTAGAGGGCCGTTACCATAGATTACTTTGCGTATCGAGTCCGCCGGGGACTCAAAGAGGCTCGCATCCTGCCGGGCAGTTGTGTAGGCAGCAAGGAGGAGGGCATCATAGGCAGGTGCTGCATAGTCAGTAGGCGGGTGCCCAAACGTTTCCTGATAGGCAACGGTGAACCCGGTCGTGGGGTCGGCAGTCGGAGATGTCCCCTCAAGACCTTCTGCGGCCGCACCGAGCGATTGTATCAGGACCGGGGAGACCGAAGCATCGGCAAGGAAAAGTTTTGCCGGGGTCCCCGATTTATCGATCGCACGTTTTATGGTGGCCGCATCGGGAGGCCCGCAGATTGCAATGATATAATCCGGATTCGTTTTCAGTGCATCGGCAACATCGCTTTCGAGACTGCTGCTGCCCTGATCAAACTGGCGAATTGAGGTCAGTTCAAGACCGTATTCGGTTGAAAAGAATCCGGTCCAGTCATAGAACGTGTTCCCCCACGTCGTGTTCTCCGTGAGCAGGGCAACTTTTTTTGCACCTTTTCCTTTCAGGATCGAGAGGATCATCTTTACCTGTGCAACGTCACCCTGGCAGGTCCGCCAGAAATATTCTTTCTTGCCAAATGCACGGATGATATCCCCGGAAGTGGTTACCGGACTTATCAGGATTTTATTCCGGGCGATAAATTCCGGTGCAAGACTGTATACCTGGTCGCTGGTCGGGGGTCCTATGACAATATAGATAGTGGGATCATCCAGCAGTTCCTGAGCCAAAAGCGTCACATTTCCGTTACGGGTATCCTTATACACGAGTTCTACAGGTCGCCTGCCAATGCCGCCTTCCCGGTTAATATTGTCCTTTGCCCATTCAAGAGGTTCCTTAAGATCGATATCACCGGTCACAGGAAGGAGGACTCCAATCCTTACCGGAGTATTTGCAGGGATAACTATGCAACCTGCCCAGAATGCGGCAGCTATAATGATTATAGCTAGGGATATAAGCCCGATATTTTTCCTTTCGATAAAATTCACCCCGATTGAATGGCGATTAAGGGTTGCCGGAAGAGCGTATAAAGCGGCATTTAATTATTATGAGATTTGGAAAAAACAGAATATAAGGATGCTTATGTACTCCAAAAAAGGCATTTTCCCGCGGATATATTTTAGAAACGGATTTTCGCTCTTATTCTCAGAACCAGCAGGGAACATACACATCCAATGAAACACTCGACGCTTTTGTTGACAGTGCGGCCGCCTATGTAAATACAAACGGCAAAGAGAAAGCCCTTGCAGAATTTAACAACCTGAATGGTTCGTTTAGCGATGGCGAACTCTATATCTTCGCCTATGACTTCAATGGCACAACCCTCGCCCACCCGATCAATCCTGAGAAAGTCGGAATAAACCGCCTGAATGAAGAAGGTGCCGGAGCTTATCTCAAAGAATGCAACGCTGCTGTCAGGAATGGGAATTGCTTCCGCCAGATAGAGTATATCAATCCTACACACAACCGGGCGCTCGAATCAAAACTGCTGTATGATGTGAGAATTGATGATGACTGGTGGCTGGGCTCCGGAATATACACGGGCCCGGCAGACCCGTCACCTGTGCAATAACCTGTATCTTCCCACAGGTGAAAATTCAGAACAGCGGAATCCCCCTGCAGGGGTAACTTTTTTGGTATAATCCCGAATATTTTTGTCAGGAAAAGATCTGTTGCGGTGGGCGACCGGGTTCGTCATCACCCGTGGCCCGTCGTTTTTGTGCTGGCGCGGGAATGGCTGATACGGGAGGGAATGGTTCCTGAGAGGACGGAGTGGCCAATAAAATCATCCGTTGCATTCGTAAATACACATCTTTATCGGGGGAAAAATTCAACAGGAAATATGCACAAAACGTCAATTTCATTCATTTTTATGCTTGTGCTCGGCCTGTTTCTGTTAACAGCCGGTTGCACACAGGAACAGCCTGATATCGCGACTCCACCGCAGGAAATTAATGATACCCTCCCGCAGGATACTTACACCTCTAATGAAACGCTCATCGCCTTCGTTGACAGTGCAGCCTCCTATGCAAAAACAAACGGCAAAGAGAAAGCCCTTGCAGAATTTAACGACCTGAATGGTTCGTTTATTGATGGTGAACTCTATATCTACGCCTATACCTTCAACGGTACAACCCTTGCCCATCCGGTCAGTCCGGAGAAGGTCGGATTATACCGTCTGGATGAGGGAGACACAGGAATTTTCCTCAGGGGATACATCGAATCGGTGAAAAATGAAAGCGGTTTTTACCAGCTCAATTATATCAATCCTACACACGACAAGACGCTCGAATCAAAACTGGTGTATGGTGTGAAAATTGATGATGACTGGTGGCTGGGCTCCGGGATATACACTGGCCCGGCATACCCGTCACCACTGCAGTAATTCTTCTTCCCACAAATAATACCGGCATCTGCCCCGGGCGTTGCCGATATCTGGCCCGGAACAACAACCGGGACATCCTATTTTTACCTTTGATTACGGGCTCTGCTTCCGGATAATAACACGAAATATTCTCATACAGCACGCAAATGCCGCGTAGCCTGCCACACCAAAAGAAATGGTTTATCTCTTTTTGGGCTTTATCGTGGTACAATGAAACTGAAAGACATCCTGTGTGCGGGTATCCTCATCCTCGCCGTGCTGATCTGCGGATGTACAACCACCCCTCAGGAGAGCAATGCTGCTCTTATCGAGACCCCCGACCTTCTTGGGAACTGGACCGGCACGATGACAGGCTACGAATATGGAACAGGCTACACTGACTGTGCCGGTGCACTCATGACCCTCTCCGTCACCGAACAGCAAGACCTAATCTTTTCGGGAGAGATCTCCTTCACGAACCAGAGCGGCTATGCCATCTGGGAAACCACCGCATGCGCCGGGGTAATCGGCCGTGACAACACGCTGACTCTGGTCGAGGGAGGGGGAGGGCATTCCTCCGGTTCCCTGATCGCTCCTGACGAGATAGAGTTCATCTACCTGAATGGGGCTGAGCCCTTCAACATCGTAATCAATTCACTGAAACGGAGTTAAAAACTGGTGTATGGCATAAAGATCGATGATGAATGGTGGCTGGGCTCCGGAATATACACCGGCCCGTTACATTCATCACCGGTGCAATAACCCGTCTTCCCACAGGTCATACCGGCTATCCACCCCGGACACATTTTCTGATTCCGGGATGGAATAACAACCGGGACATCTATTTTTCAACGTTGATCACAGACTGCTGCCTGATAATATATAGGCTATTTCCATGCAGCACGAAAATCCCGGGTAGTAGGCCGCACCAAATGAAATAGTATATTCCCTTCCGGTATTAATCCATCTACGATGAAACTGAAAGCCATCCTATGTGCGGGTATCCTCCTTTTCGCCGTGTTAATCTGTGGGTGTACAACCACCCCTCAGGAAAGCAATGCTCTTCCCGAGACCCCTGATCTTATTGGGAACTGGACCGGTACGATAATCGCTTACGAAGATGGAGAAGGCTACACCACCTTTGACGGTGCACTCGTGACCATCTCAGTCACCGAACAGCAAGACAGAATATTTTCAGGAGAGTTCTTCTACACGGACCGGAATGGCAATGCCATCTGGGAAACCGCCGCGTTTGCCGGGGCGATCCGCCGTGACAACAGGACGCTGACCATGGTCGAGGAAGGGGGAGGGCGTTCCTTCGGCTCCCTGATTGCTCCTGACGAAATGGAACTCATCTACATGTATGGTGGGGAGCCCTTCTGCGTCTCAATCGATTCACTGAAACGGAGTTAAGAGAAAGAGGCTCCCCTTTTCTTTTTTTGCACCTGTTCAGATCACCCCGCATTCCGCGGTGACATGATCCCTTTCGTAAATAATTTCCGGCCGGATGTACCCGGAGACGCCAGAAAGCCGGCCCTGAGGGAGAGGAACACATGCGGAAACGATTCGGTCTGAGCCCGGCAACGCCGTCACCCCCCACCATACCGGCGATCCAATCCCGGACGTAAGGATCGATAGCGATGGACCACGACCGTTCCCCCTCCCTCAATCGGCGGCTTTCTGCCTGATTTATTCCTAAAAACCGGAATGGGTATATATTTTAGAATTTTTTTAAGTATCAATGATTGAACAATTGAAGAATATTCCTACATTGAAATTGTGCCTGTTCATTGCAGCTCTTCTCCTGCTTGTCGGCGCAGTGGGCGCTGCTGCCCCAGAAGCGGCGTTCAGCAGCACCCCGGCACCAGGCACCACCCCCCTGACCGTAGACTTCGCTGACGAATCGACCGGGGCAACCAGCCGGGCATGGTTCTTTGGCGACGAATCGTATACGCAGCTGTGGACAGAACAGACTGTGAGTGACGGGTGGTCGGGAAGAGGCGGGCCGGGCATGGTAGCAATGCCGGACGGCAGCATCATCCTCATGGGAGGGATTAACGATCTCGACTACACGAAAGAGGCATCCCTTAAGAACGATACGTGGCGGTCGACCGATTACGGCAACACATGGGCACTTCAGAACGCATATTCCGGGTGGGCCGCACGATACGGCCACAACAGTGTTGTGACTCCGGACGGCAGTATCCTGCTCATGGGCGGAGTGGCTGAATATGAGAATGTCACCATGTTTAACGACACGTGGCAATCGGCCGATTACGGGAAAACATGGACGCAGGTGAACGCGGGTTCCGGGTGGTCGGCACGATACTATTCTGCCAGCGTAGCAATGCCGGATGGCACTATCGTCCTCATGGGCGGCAGGGATGACACCGGCACGCTTAAAAATGACGTGTGGCAGTCAGCCGATAACGGCAGCACATGGACGCTCGTGAATGCAAATGCCGCGTGGTCAGAACGTTCTGCCCATACAGCAGTTGCGATGCCGGACGGCAGCATCATCCTCATGGCCGGCTGGGATGACACCTCTGCACTGAACGACATCTGGCGGTCAGCCGATAACGGCGCAACATGGACACTGGTAAATGCAGATCCCGGGTGGCCGGCACGGCAGGCCCCGGTGGCAGTCGTGATGCCGGACGGCAGTATCCTCTTAATGGGTGGAGCCATTGACGAGGATCATCATCTGAACGACATGTGGCGGTCGACAGATTCCGGCGCAACATGGACACTGGTGAACGCAAATCCCGGGTGGCCGGCACGAGTTCAACCCTCCGGCGTCGCGATGCCGGACGGCTCCATTGTGCTGATGGGTGGCTGGAATGACGACATAATATATAACGACACATGGCGGCTCCAGCCCGCAGGATCAACCGATCCGAACCCCACGCACACCTATACCGCTGCGGGCACCTATCCGGTAACCCTGCAGGCGTTCAATGCCGACGGATATACGCGGACGACGAGGGACATTACAGTCACAGCCCCGCCCCCGATCACAGCGTTCAGCGGCACACCGACGTCAGGCACAGCGCCCCTGGCCGTCGCCTTCTCAGATGCATCAACCGGGGCGACCGGTCGGGCATGGTTCTTTGGCGACGAGACATATTCGCAGGCGTGGACAGAGCAGAATGCGAGTTCCGGGTGGTCGAAACGGTACCTTCACGCCAGCGTAGCGATGCCGGACGGCAGCATTGTCCTCATGGGCGGTTATGACGGCACCTGTCTGAACGACACGTGGCTATCGAACGACAACGGCATTACGTGGACGCAGATGAACGCGAGTGCCGGGTGGTCAGGAAGATGCAGTCACACCAGTGTCGTGACGCCGGACGGCACCATCATACTCATGGGTGGTCATGACGGTGCCTACCTGAACGACACCTGGGGATCGACAGATAATGGTGCTACGTGGACGCTCATGAACCCTGATTGCGAGTGGTCAGCAAGAGCCGAACACACCAGCGTCGCGATGCCGGACGGCAGCATCCTACTCATGGGTGGCTGGGACGGCAGCAGTGGTTATAACGACACATGGAAATCGACAGATAAAGGTGCTACATGGACGCTCGTAAACGCGAGTTCCGGTTGGTCGAAAAGATCCGGCCACACCAGTGTCGTGACACCGGACAGCACCATTGTACTTATGGACGGCATATCTGACCATGAAGGAGTATATGATGTCTGGAAGTCGACAGATGACGGCGCAACGTGGATGCTCGTGAACGAGGATTCATCACCAGATCCCAGAGAGTCTAAACCCTATCGTGGCACTCTGGCGATGCCGGACGGCAGCATCCTCCTGATGGGCGGTGACGGGGCGATGGGAGCCTGGAACGATCTGTGGCGGTCGACAGATGACGGTGCAACGTGGACGCTCGTGAACGAGGATTGTGGGTGGCCGGGAAGAACGCATCCCTGCAACGTGGCGATGCCGGACGGCAGCATTGTGCTGATGGGCGGTCGTCACCTGAATGACACATGGCGGCTCCAGCCAGCAGGATCAACCAATCAGAACCCCACACACACTTATACGGCTGCGGGCACTTATCCGGTAACCTTGCAGGCGTTCAACACCGGCGGGTACGACACACACTCTCAGGCCGGGTATATTACAGTCACTTCCCCTGCACGGGGTGGAGATGATGGCGACAGTGATGACCCGTCCGCTGCACTGGCAGCCCAATTATCCACTGCAAAAGATGTGACAGTGAGCGGGAAATCGGCTGTGAACCGGGTCAATGTAACAGGCACCGGAATATCCCGGCTCATTGTCACCGGCACAGTGCTATCCTCACTGCCCGACGGTGTCTCCCCGGCACCGGGCAGCGTATTCCAGTATATTGATCTCATCCCGGCCCGGTACACGAATATCACCGGGGCGACGGTCAACTTCACGGTTCCGGTCGCGTGGCTGGAGGAACACCATATGTCTCCGGCGGATATCGTGATGTACCACTACAACAGCACAGAATGGACAGCCCTGCCGACAATGGCCGGAACCACCGTAAACGGGCAGGTTACCTTTACGGCAACGAGCCCGGGTTTCTCCCTCTACGCGGTCTCCGGAGTAGCACAGACTCCGGCCGAACCGACAACCGTTCCGACACCGGAAAAGACGGCAGCATCTGCAACCCCGGCACCGACCGCAGAGCCGACCGTGGCCGTACCGGTTACTCCACCGGCGCCCGGCCTTCCGTTTGCGACGATTGTGATTGGTGGCGTGGTCGTTCTGGCGCTTATTGGCGGCGGGTATCTGGTCAGGCGCTGGTGGATTCAGCGGTAACGACACTGTTCAGGGATTCTGATTAAAAGAGACAACAGACAACTCACCCTTTTTTGAGGAGAGACCCCACCGATGAAACACAGAGGAGGGGTGTCAGAGGTAACGGGTGTAAAAAACCTCCAACAGGTTTTGCCCGGCAATCAAACTCTTGTGCCGGGTCACCTTCTGCATCGGCATATACGTATGTCCGGAAATAATCGCAAAGGTTTAGAGAATTAAACTCCAACGTCTACAGACTCTTTGGGTTTCCTACAGATAATCCAAGAAACAGGCACTTTTTGAACACCGTCTCCGGCACGTTTACGGCCGGTTTCAAAAACGGTGTAATTCAATGATGCACTCCCCACACAGTACTTCTGAATAACCAGCGACAATCCCCCGACAAAGAAAGTGCACCATGGAAATAGACAGTTTATTTTACCTCTATCAGATCGTTCTCTTATCAATCCTTTTTAGCCTCTACTATATAACCGGCCAACTGGTCCGCCGTAAAGGAATCAAGGTAAATTACACACGAAAAATCAATCATTTCGCGTTATTCTTCATGCCGACTATCCTGGGCCTGCTGTTTGTCTACGATAAGTCACCAGTAACGCGGGCGCTCGGACTGGTCATTGCCATATGCACAGTATTTATTTTTATTCAGCCGATACGGGAACGGAGCGAAATTATCCGGACCATGTTCCTGTCCTTTGACCGGCCCGAGGATCGCCCCAACACCCTGCGCTGGCTGATAACGCAATATATCGCGGCTGCCATTGTTATCATCCCCCTGACTATATATTTCACGTCGGTGAACCTGGGGGCACTCGTGCTTATTCCTCTCCTTATAAACGGGCTGGGAGACGGATTTGCCGAACCCGTCGGTGTGCGGTTTGGCCGGATGAAATATAATGCCCGTGCCCTCTTTTCCGATAAAATCTATCAGCGTTCGATTGAGGGGAGCCTGTGTGTTTTTGTCGCAGGTATCCTGAGTATCGTCGTATTGGGTTACGAGTTTACTCCCCCGCAATTCATCGCTGCACTCGTGACAATTCCTCTTGCGACAACACTTGCCGAGGCTTTTTCACCACATACCTGGGACTCACCGTTTATCTTTGGAGTTACCGGTGTACTGCTCATCGCTATCGTGAATCTGTTATAAGAATCAATAAATGGGCATACCCCCGTGCAGGAGATTTCAGATTTTTTACTCTTTTCAGGCCCTGATGGATCATTTGCCTGTCAACTACCCACGACTAAAGTCGTGGGCTTGCCCTTCCAACTCTCCTCTTTAAGACCAGAGGAGCGGAGTGCAATAGGCCGGTTGACATCGGCCCTAAAAGAGATATTTTTTGCCGCATTAATATCAGCGTTTTCGGAATGTCCACATTTCAGACATACAAATTCGGACTGAGTTTTCCTGTTACTTTTGCTAATGAATCCACATTCTGAACATTGTTGGGAAGTGTATTTTGGATCAACAAAATAGATGGGGACGCCTGCCATCTGTGCTTTATATTGAATGAAAGTCCCCAATTCATAGAATGCCCATTTACCAATAGATGTACGTAGTTCCTTTGAAACCGTGCGACCGGATTTCCGAATGCCCTTTAAATCTTCAAGAGCAATCGCCCGGCGTGTGTCTTTAGCAATACTTACAATCTGTTTGGCGATACAATGGTCAGTGTCCTTCTTAAACCGTCTTTCCTTGCTGGAAATACGTTTCAGGT
>JAUVCV010000045.1 GCA_030595665.1 Methanogenium sp. | reverse complement strand
AATTAATCCGGAGAGTTCCTACATGCTGCACTACTGTGATGTCAACCAGTTCAGTGGTCGCATTCGTGAGAGTGACAATCTCAGTTTCCGGATCGTATCCATCCTTCACGACTGTCACATTATACTCGCCAACAGGTTTGTTTGCGAAGGTGAAGTTCGTGGATTTTCCCGTTGAAACTTCGTTCAGGTAGATGCTCGCATTTGAAGGAGTGGAATTAATCCGGAGAGTTCCAACCTGCTGCACTAATGTGAAGTCAACCAGTTCAGTGGTCGCATTCGTGAGGTTGACAATCTTAGTCTCCATATCATAACCATCCTTCACGACTGTCACATTATACTCACCAACAGGTTTGTTTGCGAAGGTGAAGTTCGTGAATTTACCCGTGGAAACCTCATTCAGGTAGATGCTTGCGTTCGTTGGAGTGGAATTAATCTGCAGAGTTCCAACCTGCTGCACTAATGTGAAGTCAACCAGTTCAGTGGTCGCATTCGTGAGAGTGACCATCTCAGTTTCCGTATCATAACCATCCTTCACAACCGTCACATTATACTCGCCAACAGGTTTGTTTGTGAAGGTGAAGTTTGTGGAATCCCCCGTTGCAACTTCGTTCAGGTAGATGCTTGCATTTGAAGGAGTGGAATTAATCCGGAGAGTCCCGAGCTGCTGCACTAATGTGAAATCAACCAGTTCAATGCTGGCATTCGTGAGGGTAACCGTCTCGGTCTCCGTATCGTAGCCGGGTTTCACCACCGTAACGTTGTATTCCCCGACCGGTTGACCCGTGAAGGTGTGATTCGTGACCTCTCCGTTTGTCACACCATTCAGATATATGGTGCCGTTATCCGGAACAGAAACGACCTGAATCTCCCCGGTCTGAACAGATTGCCACTGGAACTGTGGATATTTTGATTTGGTGGTAAATACTCTCCATATTTTTGCCGACTCTTTCGACGTGCTGATGATACCCGGTGACCAGGCAAGACCGCTCCCTTCTGCACTGGTTAAGAAGGCATAGTCCCTGAACTGCGTCGTGTCGGTGATGAGTGTTCCAAGACCCGAATCTCCTGTGGTGCGCCGGTAGCAGTTCGTATATGAGGCCGCACTATTGTACCCAAGGAACCCACCATTGTTCCCGTTCACCGCAACACCAGTGCCCGTCGCATAACTGTTCGTGATAGTGGCACTATTCCGGTTCATCCCGGCAAGACCACCGGCATGAACGTTTGCCGCCGTTGCATTCCCGGTCGCATAACAATTTGCAATGGTACCGCCGTTTTCATTCGTTCCTACAAGACCACCAACATCGTCGATATCACCACGGGCATTTCCGGTTGCATAGCAGTTCGCGATATCGCCACCGTTATTCCAGCCGACAAGACCGCCATTTGCATATTGCAGGGCATACACATCACCGGTTGCATAACTACCAGAAATAGATCCACTGTTCTGGCCGACGAGACCGCCGCCATGTTTGTCCGTGCCGGTCACATCGGTTGTTGCCGAGCAGTTCTCAATATTACCCAGATTATACCCAACAAGGCCACCGTCATTCATCGCACCAAAAACTGTACCTGCCGCATGACAGCCGGTAATAGTACTTCCTGCATCATTCCGTCCGACAAGCACACCAACATGATTGTTCCCCCAGACGCCCCCATCCATTGTCTTAACCGAGACATCGGCAATCACGGCATCGGCGCCTGCCTGACCAAACAGACCAACAGAATCAATTCCGCTCTGTGCAAGCGTCAGGTTGCTGATAGTA
Organism: Methanogenium sp.; assembly: GCA_030595665.1. Taxonomy (GTDB): domain Archaea; phylum Halobacteriota; class Methanomicrobia; order Methanomicrobiales; family Methanomicrobiaceae; genus Methanogenium. The sequence goes on along the minus strand of JAUVCV010000045.1, from coordinate 15,678 downwards.
TGTCCGTTCCCGTCAAAACTGCCGGTAAAGAGAATCGTGCTGTTGCCAATTGGTGTGGAGGGGTGACCGTCTGTAAGGACAATATCGCTACCTACGGCAAAATGTTTCCCGGCCCAGTCCTCAGGGATGGATGCCATTTCCTCAATATCCGCACTGGTGTTTATCCAATAGGGGCTGGCTGCAGTACCGTCCCCGCCGCTATAGCGGGGGAATGCAAAGAGCACCTCTTTTATCTCGCCAGCAGGGAGGGTGACATTCCGGGAGAGGGGTAAAAGACCCGTGTGTTCAACCGTGATGTTGTATGTCCCCGAATTGAGATCATACAGGGTAGTATTCGTGAGGGATGCATTCAGCACACCATTCAGGTATATGCGTGCACCGTCCGGCGTCGAGTTTACCTGAAGAGTTCCCGTTGAACGGGAAAGATTAAACACAGCACCCCTCGTTTCATCCCGTGCAGGGATTACAATCTCAGATTCAGGATAATACCCTGCCAGTACAACCGTGGTATTATACTCTCCTCCTGCCGGTTGACCGGTAAAGGTATGGTTGGTTGATTCTCCCGTGTTAACCCCGTTCATATAGATTGCAGCTGTTTCAGGGCTGGAACTGATCTGAATATCGCCTGAACCAAGCCACTGGAAAACAGGATACTGGAATTTTAAGGAAGACACCCGCCAGATTTTTGATGAGTTTTCAGCGATATCGATAGTAGTAGCAGACCAGTTAAGACCATTCTCGGCGGTTGTTTTGGTCAGGAAATCATAATCCATGAATTCAGACCTCTCAGAAACAGGGAAACCATAATTGTTCCCGTTTTCAGCATAGCGATAACAGTTCTCAATAGTGCCCTCCTTATCACCGACAAGACCACCAAATTCAAACCCGCCGGTTACCGAACCTGCTGCAAAACAGTCCTTAACAGACGAACCCGATACAAGATATCCAACAAGACCACCGATTTTGCTGGAGGACGACGCTGTGGTTACATCACCTGATGCATAACAGTTCACCAGGGTACCGGTATACTCATCTGAATACCCGGCTCTACCGACAAGTCCACCAATACTGCTGCCGGAGGGCGACTTTCCGGTTACGTCCCCCATTGCATAACAGTTCGTAAAAGTGCCATTAAAGATATAGCCAACAAGACCGCCGGCAGAGCTCTTGTCATTACCCCCCACGGTGGAAGTGACATCACCTGTTGCATAACAGTCAACGAAGTCACTTGTGCCGGGTCTTCCGATAAGACCACCAACAGAATCACAACCAGTCACATTACCGGTTGCAGAACAATTGATAATATCCCCGGAATCAGTATACCCTGCAAGGCCGCCGACATAATTGATACCAAATACATTCCCGCTAACAGAGCAGTTTGTCAGGCTGACAACATTACCAATACGCCCGACAAGTACACCGACATAAGACCCTCCGCGTACACCATCAGAACCGGCTTCAACTCTCAGGTTCCAAACCACTGCATCGTTCATATACCCGAACAGGCCGACATAACTGGAACCAGTCTTATCTATGGTAAAATTACTGATGGCATATCCCTGACCATCAAAACTGCCGCTGAATGTAACACTGCTATTACCAATCGTTTCTGTTGGACTTCCGTCGGCAAGAGAAATGTCATTGGTCACAATGAAATAATCAGACCAACTGTCTGAATCAGTGGATAATGCAATAACATCTTCCCGCGTGCTGATCCGGTATGGTGCACCTGATGTGCCGCTGCCGCCGCTGTATTTATTTTCAGTTAATATGAAAACGACTGTTTCAGTCTCACCTGCGGCAAGATTTATTATCGAAAAAACCGGTGTGGAAGTATAGTCACTCCGTTCAACCGTGACATTGTAGACTCCAATAGGTTGATTAAAGGAATTATTTGTACTCAATCCAGTAGATATTCCATTAAATGATATGTCAGCATGTTCCGGCGTTGAGTTTACCTGAAGTGTTCCCGTTTCAAACGACTGCCACTGGAAGATCGGGTACTGAACATTATACGTAAATGTTCTCCATATTTTTGAAGAGTCAGCATCCGTGCTGATTATTCCTGTTGACCAGTTAAGACCGTTTTTATCTTCGGTTCCAATTAAGAAACCATAGTCCTTAAATGTCGTAATATCAGTTATCAGAATACCGTGATCTGAATTTTTACCCGTAGTATAACGGTAACAGTTCGTTATGGAGCCCAAATTAGCACCAACAAGACCGCCTGCATCACTATTACCAGCAGTGGCAGTGCCTGTTGCATAACAATTCGTTAAGGGACTACCATCTGTATTCCGTCCAACAAGACCACCAGCATGAGATAAGGTACCAGTTGCATTCCCTGTTGCATAACAATTCGTTAGTGCGCCATAATTATCACCAACAAGACCGCCGGCAAAAGATTGGGTAGCAGTTGCATTCCCTGTTGCATAACAATTCGTTAGGGAGCCACCAGCAACATAACCAACAAGACCGCCGGCATTAAAAAGAGCATTGGCATCACCCGTTGCAGAACAATTTGTTAAGGAGCCACCAACTTCATTTCGTCCAACAAGACCGCCGGTATTATACTCAGCATCGACATCACCTGTTGCATAACAATGTGTTATGGAGCCACCATCTTCATTTTTTCCAACAAGTCCACCGGCAAAATCATGAGCATCGACATCCCCTGTTGCATAACAATGCGTTATGGAGCCACCATCTTCATTTTTTCCAACAAGACCGCCGATACAAATACCAGTAGCAGTTACATTCCCTGTTGCAGAACAATTTGTTATGTCGCCAGAATTAAATCCAACAATCACACCAACATTATTAGCCCCATGTACACCATTGGCATCCGTTTCAACGTTTAAATTACAAATATCTCCATCCGAACCGACATAGCCGAAGAGACCAATATTATCGCCATCTATTGACAAGTTGAAATTGCGTATCGTATATCCCTGACCGTCAAAAGTGCCGTTGAACTGAGTACCGGAATTACCAATCGTTGCTGTGGGATTATCTCCGGCAAGATCGATATCATTCGTCACGATAAAATATTTGCTCCAGTCGCCGGAGTCCGTGGACAGATTTATCAGATCACCCTTATTGCTTATCTGATAGGGACTATCTGCAGTACCTTCTCCGCCGCTGTACAATGGAATTAATGTAAACTCTAATGATCCAGTTTGACCTCTTGTCAGTGTTACCTCCCGATATTCTGGTGAAGAGGTATAACCCGCACGCTCAACAGTGACATTATACACACCTGCAGGCTGATCATTAAAAGTATGATTCGTATTCTGTTCAGTGTTCACTCCATTAAACGAGACAGTGGCACCCTCCGGAATTGAGTTTACCTGAAGAGTTCCGGTATCTGGTACTGCCAACTGGAAGGTAGGATATTCAGTTTTTGAAGAGGATACAATCCATAGTTTTGAAGTATTATACTCGGTGCTGATGATATCTGTTGACCAGTTAAGACCTTTCGTTTCCGTAGTTCCGGTTATGAAACTATAGTTCATGAAATCTGAGAGATCAGTATCGAGGGTGCCTTCGTCGTTGCCATAGGTACCATGGCGATAACAGTTTGTTATGGTGCCACTTTGAAAAATACCAACAAGACCACCGGCATATCTACCAGCAGTGGCATCCCCCGTTGCATAACAATTCGTTATGGAGCCTATATATGTATCACCAAGAAGACCGCCGGCATATAAATAACCAGCAGATGTGTTCCCCGTTGCATAACAGTTTGTTATGGTGCCACCATAATTCCGACCCACAAGACCACCGGCATTATTATTAGTAGCATCGATGTTCCCTGTTGCATAACAGTTCGTTATGGGGCCTCCATTATTAAGACCAACAAGACCGGCAGCAAAATCTATAGCATAAACGTCCCCCGTTGCAGAACAGTTCGTTATGGACCCTCCGCAATTATAACCAGCAAGTACACCAACTTGATAATGTCCGTGTACACCACTCGTGTCTGCCTCAATTCCCAGATTCTTTATCTCTCCGCCATCTATACACCCAAAGAGACCGACATTATCATCACCAGACTTATCCATCTCAAAATTGCGTATCGTATGTCCCTGCCCATCAAAACTGCCGGTGAACTTCTTTATATCTTTATTACCAATCGTTGCTGTGGGACTCCCTCCTGCGGCAAGATCGATATCATTCGTCACGATAAAATATTTGTTCCAGTTGCCGGAGTCAATTGACAGACGTCCAATATCATCACTATCGCTTATCCAGTAGGGATTGTCCACTGAACCGTCGCCACCGCTGTATGCACCAACAACACCTGTTAGCAGAAACAGTGCAGCAAAAAGTGCTGCAAAAATGATTTTACCATTCATGTGGCATGAAAAAAGAGAGCCACACAATATTCTTTTCTTCAAAATATCCAATATATTAATTATTTCAATCACCTTCACAAACTCGATATCCCACTATCTCCATAAACCCGGAAAAAAAGAACAAACCAACAAAAACTGATCAGGAATACACAATGTAGAGTGGCAGCAGGGAGAAATATGTCAGCGCCATGCACCACTACGAATACCGCAATCAGAAAAATGAGGAGTGACCCACTTTTTTGCACAGATGCAAACGCTGTTCCCGTTGCACTAATATCCGGGGGGAATATCAATCTTTATCATTTGCACATATGAAGCGATATAAATATTCATTAGATACTTTTCCGAGAAAATTGTCAAAATTATTATATTGGTAATTCATGGATCTAATGGATTTCATTCCATAAAAAAGACATTAATCAAATATTTGTAATCTGAAAATGGATGGAAATATTTATTTTCCATTGCATATTTCTGCAGTATAAATCATCTGGTATCAGTTATTGCACAGCAACCGATACCATATAGAATTGCACCCGGAAAGGGAATTATCAGATCAGACTTTATCTGTTCTCGGTCCCGTTTGAGACAGTGTATGCTGTCATATTCACCCATTTTCCATGCATGATGCACTACATCCGCCCGGATATACAGAATACGGTCTCTACCCAATGACATGCAACGAAGACCCATTCTGCACCACCCACCGTTACGGCGGTCACTTTTTATCACATATATGAAACCCGTGTGGGTATAATTTTTTACACTATCCTTACAGGATGGAAAATTATGGATGATACAGCCCGATTGTATAATACAGCAGGAAAACAGATTGATACCCATTACTAATTTGGAGGATTATTCTTATGCGTTGCTCACATTGTGGCTTTGAGGATGAAGGGGAATTCTGCAGCAATTGTGGAAAACCATTGACAGAGGAACTGGTTTCAATTCAGACTCAGCTTGTTTCCGACATTCCATGGTCTGAAAAGTGTCCTGTCTGCAAAAAGGGGAAACTGATTCCTGAAAGGAAAAAAAAGGCATTTGGTTTGATAAAAGGAGAACATTTTGTTTGTGATAATTGTGAGGCGGATTTTGCGAAAGCGTCCGGGGAATCATATACCCTGTGGGATATGCCTGACAAAAATCATCCATTCTGGCAACAATTTGGACGGACAAAACTCACGACACGCCATATCAGGAACCTCGCATATGGTGAGGATCTGGATTCGTTTGGCATAAACCCTGACATCCCGGTTTGGCTGGATGCTATTGAAACCAAACGTGCAGTGCCTATTGTGGATACTTCATCCGGCGTGGTAATCAAAAGAGGAGAAGTGGCCATTTTGTCACTGAACAATGTCATACTCAAAGAACCCCGGGCTGTCCGGGTCACCCACGGAGGGTATGCCGGACCCAGAATCAGAGTTGCAAAAGGCATTTCATTTGGCCTTGGAACGTTTGGGTCAAAGAGTGAATCACATGAAGAGATCAAAGAAATAGACCGGGGAAATCTCTTCTTAACCAATAAGAGACTGATTTTTTCGGGTACAAAACGCTCCGCAACCATTCGGCTCAACAAGATTGTCTCTATCAACCCCTTTGATAATGGCATCGCCCTGCGAAGAGACGGCAAACAGAAAACCGAGTATTTTGTCGGGTTAAACAATGGTGCTTTCATGGTGAAAGATGATACAGAGTCAGTGTATCGGTATCCTGTGTTTGGACAGGACCTGATGAATATTATTCTTGGAGTAGTTGTTGAATAATTCCGCTATGGGGGAAGGGTATTCCCTCATCACACCCCGGATATGCATCGGGGTCCGGGCAGATCGTAGAAACGTATAGTATACCCGAAGTTTTTTACGGTATTTGTTCGGGTATACCTGAAGTCTTAAGCTGACCAAATCGGATGAAATGAAACCATGCACCATTCTCTTTTAACCAGACATCCGGAACGAATAGGAACCGTTTAGTCCCGTTTCACAACGTGATAAAGATGGGCACTCTATTCATCACATCCTGAAACCGGCAAAGAAGAAATATACCAATACGGCAGCAAAAAAGAACCAAAAGGCACTTCACTATTTTTTTTATGTGGGTGACAAACGTGCAATCCTATCCATAAGTACAATCCTGTACATCCATGCAATCCAATAAATATCACCACCACCTACAAGGAGCAATGACCGCCACCAAACGCATCCCCGTCTCAGAATCAGTCTGGACCTCCCTTTCGGATATGAATAAACCGGGGCAGACCTATGACGGACTCCTCACCGAAATAATCGTTCATGAGAAGGAACGCCGTTTTCTGGTGGAGATGGCCGCAATCGAGGTGGAGGGTGACTTCGTGGAGTTTGCCCCGTGACCTACCGGCTCCTCCCCGACAAAAAACGGGCTCAGGACTTCTATGATCATCTCCCGGCGAAGAGCCCAGGCCATCGTCAGAGATCACCTGCTCCGCCTCGCTGGCGACCCATACCCGGGCAGCGGTGCCGACAAGGAACGGCTGACCATCAAAGGAGACGATCGATATTTCCGCCTCCATATCGGGAGATCCTTCACCGCTTTCTATACCATCCATGACACCGGGGGCGAAGTCCATGTCCTCGAGATCATGACAATTGAACAGGCGCACAAGAAGTATGGCTGTCTATGATAGAAACCAGCGTTACTTTTATACATATTCCACCTAATCCCTAGTAATCAGGTGAAATAAACGATGTCTTTTGGAGATTCCCTCTCCGGGGGGGAGAAACGGGATCTAACTGATTCAGACAGAGAACGGATTATCACACAGATCAGGAAGTATCTTTCCCGGATAGATGATTGTATGCTTGGGTACCTCTACGGTTCATTTTCCGGTCGAAATGATTTCCATGACATTGACATCGGATTGCTTGTTTCCGGAGAGAGGGAACCCTATGACTCCTACAAGTACGCTATGGATATCGCATCCGGCCTTGAGCAATGTATTACACCGAGGTTCGAGGTCGATCTCCGGATTCTCAATGATGCACCCGTTGCGTTTCAATATGAAGTACTGAAGACGGGCCAGACTGTTTTTGTCCGTGATGAGAGCAAACGGATTGAATTTGAATCGGGTGTGATGTCGGGATACCTCGATTTAAAACCTCTCTACGACAGGATGGACAAAATGCTTCTTGTACCGGTGAAATAATGAGAATTCTCCGTCATATACAGGAATAACAGGATGCAATGGGTGACTGGGGGCGATATCAATCTATCTCCCGTGATGACTTTTTTTCGAGTCGTGATACGCGGAATATGGTTTTTCATGCAATGTTGGTCGCGATTCAGTCAGCGATTGATGTTGCAACTGATATTATCGCGGAGGAACGGCTTCAAAGGCCTGCAAGTTACCGGGAAACGTTTGAAATCCTTGCCAAAAATGGGATTCTGCCTGATACACTCGTGAGAGATTTATCGGCTTTGGCCGGATTTCGCAATGTTTTGGTCCACATATACTGGGATTTGGATTTAGAACAGGTCTATGCGATTCTGCAGCGGGATCTCATTTTTCTCAAAGCGTTTCATGAAGTCATACAGGAACATCTCTCCTGAAATGTCCGTTGAATACCAAAAACGGAATAATTCCCCCTCCTTTTTATACATCCACATTCTTCCTTTACCCCCCCTTTGTCCACCCATATAATCCCTGTTTTTGACTCCCTGTTTAGTGGAATTGGGGGGTGAAACGGACGTTTCTTTGTGCTCATTTCTTGTGCCTGAAAATACGGATATAATGGCCTCTATTTGCTCAAAATACGAATTATTAAGGACAAATAACCCGGTTTCATTTGCAGACATTTTAGGAGGATGTGCAGCATGTCTCCCGGGGAGAAAAGCCCGCTCCGGGCGTCTGTGTGGATGGGATTTTCCCCGACATGAAGAGAATTGCAACCCACAGCCGGAGGACCTTTACAAGGGGTTCACCACTCCGGTCGGCCAGGCGGGAAACAGGTGGTATGCTTTTTCCATAAAATAGTGCCATTCCAAAGACCAGGCAGCCCCACTGTTTTAAAGCCCCCGCAAATCTGAATTGGGCAAAATACTGTTCACCTGATGGCCTCCCTGTCCCCGTGGGCAGAAGCAGTGGACGCAGTTTAACACTGCATCAACACCGGGATCTCGATCCGGTCTCCTTCCATTGGTCTGCTCATTGCCAAAAGAGGATCGAACGGTGCGGCAATATGCACATTGAAACAGCGTGGGCGTGATTATTCATCCTGAAACGCCCCGTCGGCGAGCCACATATGGTTGAGGGCCGGCCCCTTATTCCCCTCCGTCCTCCGCTCTCTGACCGCTTTTGCAGGGGCGCCGGCTGCAACGGTCCATGCGGGGACGTCTTTTGTCACGACGGCGCCGCCTGCCACGATCGCCCCTTCACCGATCGTCACCCCCGGCAGGATCATTGCGTTGGTGTAGATCTTCGCATAGGGTTCTATAGTGACTGGCGCATAGGTCCTTTCTTCGTGATCAGCCTCGCCGTGACTGTGGGTAAAGATCCGCACGAAGTCTCCGATCCCGACGGCATTTCCAAGGGTGACCCCGGCTTTTGTGTCGATGAAGAGGCCGCGATTGATGAATACGTCGTCCCCAACGGTGAGGTTCTGCCCAAAGTTGAAACGCATATCACCCTCAGCACAGAAGTTTTTTCCACAGGTACTGAAGAGTCGACCGGCGATCATGCGACGAAAAGGGAACGCGAAGTTAACGCTAAGGGAGAGCGGAGAGCGGTCGAAGGCGTCCCAGAGAAGATGCAGGTGACGTTTTTCCGGTGTAAAGATCAGTTCTTCGGCCTTCGGGAGATACTCGCTGTAAATCCGGGCGTCCCGGAGCAGGCCATTGCCCGGCATCGGCACACCTATCAACCGGAGAATTTCATCGGTCGCCTCTTCGTCCGGCCCTCTGCGGAGTTGATCCCTAATATCCCTGAGCAATCCGGTGACGGCATCTTCATGGGGGTACATAATCGTGTAGATGGCATTTCAGGTAATAAAACTGCCGGTTTTACCGTTAATACTTCAAAAAGATTTCCCATAAGACGTATGTCTGGATTTTTACCCATATATCAGATAAAAGGAACTTTTTCCTCCCTAAGGAGTTGTCCTCCCGACCGTCCAATGCAGATCACAAACGAGCATGAAGGATGTGAAACGGCCTGATCTGAACGGAAAAAGTGTGCTGAACACAAAAAGAACCTGGCTGAACTGAACTCAGCTGAGTTCTTCTGAAATCTCATGTAACCCCCTGAAATGCCAGGCGAATACCGGAAACAGGGGTAATGCCTTCCCTCTGTTTTTTTCATACCCTCTTGTCCATCCTTTAACCAACCCTTAACCACCCTTTGACCCTGTCTGTTTGTCTCCCTTTTTCTCCCGTTTGGGGTATTTTTGGGGGCAAAATGGACGTTTTTTTATGCGCAGTTTTGCTGCCGGAAAATACGGTTTTTTTGGCGGTTATTTGCTCAAAATACGAAGTATTGAGGACGAATGAAGAGGTTTCATTAGCGGACATTTTGAGAGGATGTCCAGTATGTCTCCGGGTGAGAAAGGGTCGCTCCGGGCGTCTGTAGGGACCCATTTTTTCTGGCCAATATGACACCCAAACAGCAAGATCTGCACGATAAGGGCATATTCTCAATTATTGGAGCCATATGGAGGTTATTCACTGATGTTTCCTCATTTGACGGGAAGATTATAAAAATGTGCAGACGAGGTACTTCAGATATATATTTTTATCAGGACACGGATATTTTGATATAGTAATCAGGAATAAATAATGACCGCAGATATAGGTGCCCTCGTGTTATGATAGAAGAACTGGTGATGGATTTTATTCAGAATTCCAAAAGAAATTACATATCAGAAGCGGATGCCTTAGATGAATCAGTTGTAGGACTGAAATTATTTGATACGCCCCTTATTGGATATGCAGATGCCGGTGACGAATTATTTGAAAGGTTCAAAACGGATACAAAGATAACCGGTGGACGTTTTATGCCGCCGAAAGAATGGCTGCATGATGCAAATACCGTTGTATCGATTTTTATGCCGTATTCCCGGGAAATAAAATCAGGTAACAGCAGAGACATGATAACACCCTCAAATGAGTGGTTACATGCCCGGTATGAAGGCCAAAAGCTGATTGAGGAACTTTCCCGGTTCCTCATAGATGAACTTACCAAAAGAGGATATCAATGTGTTGCACCCGATATCGACGATCGGTTCAAATCGTTCATGGGTACCGGGACCAGTGGGACCGTTGGAAATAAAGGTCTTACCAATAGTGATTACGGCAGTAACTGGTCTGAGCGCCATGTGGCCTTTGTTGCCGGACTGGGAACGTTTGGGTTGTCGAAGGGACTGATCACAAAAAAGGGTATTGCAGGGAGATTTACCAGCATCATAACTGACCTGAAGCATGAACCATCACACCGGGACTATCAGGGCATTTATGAATACTGCACGATGTGTGGTGTATGTGTTAAAAACTGCCCGGCGGGGGCCATCACATTAGAACGGGGAAAAGACCACACACTGTGCGCAGACTATCTGGACGGGATGCTTGAAACATTTTATCCAAGATATGGCTGTGGAAAATGTCAGGTAAAGGTTCCCTGTCAGGACGGGATACCAAAGAAAAGGCAGAAATGACGTTGGAGAAAGGGTCTGGTCTATCTTTGTAAATCCATCACCGGGAAAATACCCTGACAATCATAATTGTCTCTCTGAAGGGAGATGAGACAATACTGGTGACATCATGAAGACATTCACGGCGGTAGTCTACGCAAAAGAGGATATGTACATCGCGGAATGCCCGGAAGTGGGTACCGTCAGCTAGGGAAAAACGGTGAAAGAGGCAGTGGCGTTCGATGCGGACCTGTTTGATTTCATGGAGCGTTTGCACCAGGGAGATATCTCACATTTCAGGGAAGAAGGAGTGCAATTGCTGGAAGGACCGGACAAATAATTGCCGGGGAAGATCCCTCCCCCCTGTTTTTTCATACCCTCCTGTCCACCCACCTTTCAACAGGAAGAAAAGAAGAGAGGGGCGAACCTGCATGAGAAACAATTCCTCTTGTCGCATTATCACCGCTCAGACATCTCGTTTACCACTATCTGCAGCTCGGGAATTTTGGTACGGATGATATCCCATATAATTTCATTATGCACTCCAAAATATGCATGGATGAGGATATCCCGCAGTCCTGCAATCTTCCTCTGTTTGACATATCCGGATGCTCTTCTTTTTGAGACACGGGGATGAGTTTAACGGCTTCCCCGATAACCATGAGATTCCGTATCACCGCATCCTGCACAAGAAATTCTCCCTGAAATCTTCATAGGACATCCCGTGTGTATATCGTTGTATTCTTTCAATAGATTCCAGAATGTCCTGGAGATAGAGGCTATAATCCCGGGACATATCTAACGCTCCGGAGGATATATGGTCTGAGACCCGTTTTTATCGCATCACGGTCAACAAGGTCTATTTTTCTTCTGAAGAGATCTTCAAGGAAGAATTTGAGGTCCATATATGTGTCAAAAGAACGCCTCCCCTCAACAAATTCGACCAGGATATCAATATCGCTATCTTCACGTGCTTCATCACGAACAAAGGAACCAAACAGTCCAATTCGCCGAACCCCAAGGTCTTTGATCCGCGTCTCGTTTCCAGCCAGTTCTCTTAAGATACTCTCTGCGGTAAGCATTGACCTTTCATATTCATCTTATTCCCCATTTCAGATAACGCTTTTCCCGGTAGTGCTTGACTTGTGGGACGGTTATTCGCCGGCGGGAACATTACTTCTCCTTTGATGCCGGGCAGTACCGCGAGTGGACAGCCAGGACGGATGTCTGGCTGGAACCCGGTGATACGGATGACGATACGGATGATTCACCGGGTGATGAGGCCGGTTTAGACGGAAGTGTGCACTTGTGCACCTACTGTGCACCCAAATTCGGGCAAAAGTGCACAGATAAAAGACGGGCAAAACGCGTCTTGTTTCTCTAAAGGGGTTAATAATATAGATAGATATAAAGAGAATATAGGAAGTGTGCACCCAAATCAGGTAACAGAGCATCATTCGGTTCCCCCCCTTGGTGAAAGTGATTGCACGTGTGATCCTGGGGAAAGTGCACAGTTAGATGACAAAACGGCTGAATGCGGTTTGATTCAAAATTTGGCGGAGAATAGCCAGTTACAACTGTGCACCCCCGGGTGCACAGATGGTGCACGGGGTGCAACGCTGGTATTATTATGCTCTATTTTCACCCAACCCCTGTTCATCAGGTGGCAAAAACAATTTGTCTGATATTACCATAGTGGTGCCTGTGGATATCGTCCAGGCACTCCGTCTCCCTCAGGACACTGTGTCCAGGCGGAACTCCAACAGGAACTCCAACAGGAACTCACTCTGGCACTCTACCAGCGAGGCATCCTCTCTTCCGGAAAAGTGTGTTTCCTGCAGGGATAAACCGGTGGGAATGGGAGGCACTGCTTAGAGAACGGAAAAAACACCTTCACTATGCAGATGATGAACTGGATCAGGATATTATATATGCCGTTGAGCGGTCAGTAATTCTCCGCCTCTTATTCATATTTCGGCGATTGGGCGTTTAAACGAGTTCCCCACACACGTGGGGATAAGTCACTATGATCAGAAGAGGTCGCTTACCCACATATGGATCAGAATTTCTGTCTGGTTGATAGTGGAGAACATTTTTCCATGGGGCATACTAATGCATAATTATGCAGGATGGGGGGAATCCAAAAAATCTATGTTCATTTCTTGCGCTTGATACAGAGACAACAGGGCTTGCGGGAAGAAAGGATACGCGGCTCATTGAGATTGCCTGGGTAAAGGGCACCTTCTCATCCCACGATGCAGAGACCTGGCAGTATCTCATAAAACCAGAAGGAATGCTGGTTCCCGAAAAAATCACAGAATTAACCGGAATCACCGATGAAATGCTCTGCACATCCGGTATCCCTGTATGTGATGCCATCGCTGCATTCTCTGCTGCCGTCAAGACCTGCGACTGTGTCATCGCCCACAATATGTCCTTTGATAAAACAATCCTGTCAGATGAATGCTGCCGTCTGGGAATACCGGGCCACCCTCCTGTGCACAATGAAGGCAGGTGGGGTATATGAAAGGAAACAATCCCCAAACTCCCGGAAAAAAAGGATCTCACTCTTCGATCTCTACACCTCCCTCTTTGGCTCCCCACCTCCGGTATCACATCGTGCCCTCCCCGATGCCATATCCTGTGCCCGTTGCGCCTTCATTCTTGCAAAATCGGATACATTCCCTGAAGGCTTCGTCTTTTGCGAATGAAACGGGATACCCACTATTTTCTGCCTGAAAATCCGTACTTTGCACATTTCAGTCCCATAGATGGAACGGTAGCTGAAGCACTCAGTGGTATGGAGATTCTATCTGCATGAACGATACTTCTCCTTTGATGTCGCCATATACCGGGAGTGGACGGCACAGTCCGACGTCTGGCTAATGTCTGATGACATGGATGACGGTGATGATGACAAACATACCGGGGGTGACGGGGGAGAAGACGTTTGCACTTTTGCACCCACTTTGCACCCAAATCCGGGCAAAAGTGCAAACGTAAATTACGACCATAATGACGTTTGTTTTTGTACAGAAGACACTAGTAAAGATAGATGTACAGAGAGTAGTATACGTTTGCACACAAATCCAATATCATTCAGCAATCCAGAATCCTCTGGTAATAGGAATGGGTGTCTCTATGATCCTGGCAAAAGTGTAACTGATTCCGCAATACCGGGAATTTGTGCCCCAATTGCTGATTGCATCGCACAATTTCCTTTAAGCGTGTGCAAATCAGAGTGTAACTCTGAAAAAACGAGTGTAAATGTGCAGACAAAGAAGGCGGGACGCACCCTGCCCCTGCCCGGCATCCTGGATCACGGGGACTTCCGGCGGTCGTCGGTCTCTCTCGGACACTGTTCAATCTGTGGTGAAGGAGCGGCGGTGTATCACTCAAAGAGTCAGCGGGCAAGTATCTGTGAAGGATGTTATTCCCGGCTCCTGAGGGAGTGGAATAAGAATGAGGGGGTGGAGTAAACCATACTGTTCCCCCAAAAAAAGGGTGAATCTATCCATCTCATCTCCTGTTTCCCTTCGACAGAAACGCAGCCACGTTGGCAGGGTCATACCGCAGCATTATCTTGCGTGTGTTTCCTTTCACGGACTCTTTGATACAGTCGATGATCTTGCAGGTCGGCGAGTTTGTTCAGCCGGTTGTAGAAGGTCGTATAGGAAACAGGAACAGTCTGAGTAAAGGATTCATAAGAGGTCAGATATCTGGATCGATGATTCAGATGAAGGGGGAGGGGGACAATTCCGATCCTGATGCCGATACTTTCACTCTTTCACCATCTTTTCACCAGCAAAGTGAAAACAAAGAGGCTCAGGATAAAGCCCAAATTGAAGTTAATTCTTCTAAAGAACTAAAGTATATAGAGATATGTACAGATAGCAAGGGAAGTTTTCATGGATCCGGGGGAACACACAGCATGCCCGATAATTGCAGTGTTACGGGTCTGTGTCTCTGTGAATCCGGGATTGGTGAAAATGAAATAGTGAGTCGTACATCCATGCAGCAATTGCCGAATGAAAGCCATTTTGTGCACAAATCACAAATTCAACACGCAAGAAAAGTAAATAAATCATGTGAAAGAGTGAAAACAAACCGTTGAAAGGATGGGGTGTTTTCCATCATACGTAAATCATGAAGCATTTGTACACTTCCAAAATGATACAAAAATGGTGAAGATGCTCTTTTCAGAATTTATGGAAAGACAAACTCTTCTATTGTGTCTCCTGGTAGTTTACCGGAAGGTGGGACATATCTTTTAAAAATGTCTTTTTGTAGAAACAAAAGACCATGCTCAGGCCTTCTTTTTGAGGGTTGCGTAGTAATTGTGTGCAACTGACAGGGAAAGGGGTTCTTCATCATCGGCTTCGTCCATTAACTTTGCAAGACCATAGTCTTCGATAACAGCTTCTATTTTATAAATCGAGCGTAAAACCCCTTGGTCTTTAGCCAAGGGGATGTAAGCGATCATCCCTGTTCTTGTATATATTTTGTAATAGTGGCGTTACTCACATTTCCAATGGTACAACAAAAATAACCATCGCTCCATAATGTATTTTCTTATGATTGAGATGTTTGTAATTCATATTAGCACAAAGCATATATAACATTAAAATATATGGGAGCATGCATGCTGAAAGCCTACAAAT
>JAUVCV010000012.1 GCA_030595665.1 Methanogenium sp. | reverse complement strand
GTGCTCTCGATTTCAGAAAGAAGACGCTTCATCGTCGTCTCAATCTCAGCAGCCCGGATAATCTCATCGACCAGTTCCTCAAAGGCACTTGCAGTCTCATCAATGACTGCAGATGACCCGAGCACGCCATAGCCGCGCTCGGCAAGGTTCTTCTGTACCTTGGTCGCCTCTCAATCTCAGGGACCACAACGCCCATGATATTCTTCTGCTTTAAAGCGAGCGGGGGTTTGTGGAATCTGAGGGGCACCGAAAATAGAATCCGCATAACTTAAAATATCTCCAACATCTACACCATTACCATGCATCCGTCAAAACGAATACCCGTCACCGAACAGGTCTGGAAGGAACTCACTGAGATGAGGGGAACGGGCCAGACATACAATGATCTTCTGACAGAGATGATCGAACTCCACAAGAAACACCGGCTTGTGGAAGATGTAACCACTTCTCTGCAGGAAGATGACTTTGTACCCCTGTCGGATATTCGGTTGTGAATTCCCGACCGCCCGGATGATCTCTTCTGAAACGTATTTATAATTCAAAACAGGATACTGATTCATGCAGCCTTCACCTCGACACTATGTCGTCGATGAAAACGGGAACAAAATATCTGTGATCCTTCCATTCTCAGAATATCAGCAGATGCAGGAAGATTTGCATGATCTTACGATCATTGCAGAGAGAACGGATGAAGACACTCACTCAATAACCGAGATGAAAAAGAGGCTTGGAGACAGGAATATCAATGACTCAGTTTAGTGTCATCATTGAAAAAGACAAAGACGAATACGGCTATTATGCCAGAGTTCCGGCACTTCAGGGATGTTATGCACAGGGCGAGACCTTTGAAGAAGCCCTTGAAAATATCAAAGACGCAGCAAGACTACATCTCGATGATCTGACAGAATCAGGGCAGGAAATCCCGAAATCAAGTCAGATGTTTCTCACTACAATAGAAATTCTCGATTAAAACGACCTATATTAACAGAAATCCGGCTTACTCTTCGCCAACCGCAATGCTTCCCTGATGAGTTCACGACCGGCTTCGGTATCATCCGGATGCTCCATATACTCATGAAATGCACGGGCATCATCTCCTTCAAGAGACAGACCAAATTCAATTTTTGTTGCCATTTTTGTTCCTCATTTCATTGGAAATGTATCTTCGTTCAGACTAACGTCCTAAATTAGCCGGGACTGGTCGACGTAATTCAGTTCACCTTTTTTCCGATTCACATGAAAACGCTTCCTTGTTTTCTTTTTTGGGGATAACGTGATGGATAAATCATCTTCACATTCCCAAATAAATTCTGATACGTCTTCATTTTCTTCAATAAACCCTGTTCTGATTTCAGACATGAGTGTCCAATTATTGTAATAATAATCCAACTATGAAAATCATTTTGGATGCGATAATCACATGGTGACCATTCACTACACGGGGTGAGAGAGCGTAGGGGGAGCACAGATATCTGAAGAGCACCGCCAGGAGATTTTCGCACAGGTTAAAAAAACTACAATAAATAATAAATAATTGTATTTTCCCAAAACCTCATATCAAAGTCAGGTAAATGACATGGGGAAGATCTTATCTCCCTCTATCAGCAGCTGCCTTCTCGACCCATTTTCCAAAGTTCTCATACCCATTATCAGATACCCAGTCATATGTTGAGTACAAATCCGAAAAATAAATTTTCTCGCCATTTTGTGGGATATGCCATTGATCAAACGGATTTGATCCTTTATTGTCCCCTTTTCCCTCTGAATCCTTTAAATTATGAATATATACACCAAGCAATCCATTCTTTTTCCTATAGCTTTGTTCTATCTCATAGTCTACCCATTGTCGCTTGGATGTTTCTGTTCCAATAAGTACAGCAGTAACTGATGTTCCTTTGAGCTGATCATCAATCCAATTTTTGATAGCAGCGTCCCCCCTCCTTTTTATTTTTTCAAACTCTGCTTTGTCTATGTAACCTGCCGATGCGGCATTTGGTTTTGTGACCCAGTGGTTACGAACTTGATTCGCCCGCCAATTATCTCTAGTAAAATGAAAGCTGAAAAACACATTTCTGACCATTAGAACCCCCCGGTGGTATTCATTAGTATTTGAACCATTGGAGGAGGAAGTATATATACCACCACCATATACAGAGCTAAGATTAAAAGAATTGGCCCATAAAAACACAGTAGCGTAATTGAAAACATCGTTGCGACTATTGAGTCAACATCGCTTTCAAACCTGCGTGCATTCATATCATAAATGTGTTCACTAGAATTTAGCCTGTTAGCTATCACCCATTTGTAAAGTTCACGGTACATCCTTTCCTGCCTTAAATAATAGGCATCGAGAATCCAGAATGCGATCACAGGGATGAATGCAATAAGTATATGACTGCTTGTCCCTTTGAGCAGCATTGTTACGACAACAAGTGTAACTGACCATCCTTTAACAAGAAAAGAATTGTTGGCCATTCGTTTAATTATATCCTGAATCAGGTTTATTTCCCTGAATTGCACCTCTTCAAGTTTTGGGAAATTATCCATATTAATGCACAACAAACTGTAATCTTCAACCTAAATAGTTAATCCCTAGTCGTCGCAAGACTTCAACTCAATTTCAGTTTGATGCCATATTAGAATGTATATACAATTTTTCATCCTTTTGTATATCCCACCACATACATTCACTACCCAATATTATTTAGCAAATGATAGATCCCCCAATTTGGAAAAAAAACAACTAATTCCTGCTAAAAATAACAACCCAGTCGCTAAATTCGTTGCTGAGCCAACCAAACCAACCAAAGCCTCAACAATTGCAATAAATCCATCCATTCTTTCAAATATCCCCTGAAGAACGGAATTTTCCAACGCAATATTCCCAAATAATGAATCAATCAGGGAAAAACGCAGATCATCAAAGACGCCAGCAATTTGATCCCATACCTCTGAAAACAGGAAAGAAAACAACCCTTCCAACAAATCCCAAATTACCTGACCATATCCCATGATCGATAAAATGGCAACTTTCAGATAATATCCTTCCCGTTGCAGGGTGAAAGTAATACAACAAATCAAAAAAAAAGAAAATCAGGCCTTACTCTTCGCCTTAATCTTCTTAAGGCGAACGAGTTCATCCCGTTCCATTTCGTCAAGCCGCATTTTGATGAATGCGGAGGCCTCCTTGAGTTCCGGAATAACCTTGAACTCAAGTGCGTTGACACGGCGTTTCGTGCTTTCAATCTCAGAAAGAAGACGCTTCATCGTCGTCTCAATCTCAGCAGCCCGGATAATCTCATCGACCAGTTCCTCAAAGGCATTCGCAGTCTCATCAATGACCGCGGATGACCCAAGCACGCCATAGCCGCGCTCGGTGAGGCTTTTCTTTACCTTGGACGATTCAATCTCAGGGACCACAACGCCCATGATGTTCTTCTGCTTTAAGGTGAGCTGGGGTTTCTCACGGACAGACATAGCCGCCGCTTTCACCCCAATTGCTCCCTCAATGGTATTTGCGAGAGCAATCATCTGCCGGGCCTGCTCGTACTTCTCGCCGACCGCATCCCGGGAGCCCTTTGCTTCCTCTAAAACCTTGAAGAACTCAAGGATCAGCCCATCGCGCTTCATTTTAAGGATGTTATACCCACGTTCCGAGAGCTTTACCCTCCTCTTGAGGCCGATAAGCTCGGACCGTGTTGGCTTCACATCTTTCAGCGCCATGGTGACTATGCCTCCTTACGGTACTTCGGGTGATACTTCTGTATCAGACCACGGTCGATACGGACTAATAACTCCTCCGGCAGGGTTGCAAGCAGCTCCCATGCAAGATCGAGTGAGTCCTCAATCGTCCGGTTCTCGTCGTGTCCCTGGCGGACAAAGCGATTCTCAAAGTGGTCAGCGAATTCAAGAAGACGCTGGTCACGCTCAGAGAGTGCGTCCTTACCAACAATTGCGACAAGACCGCGGAGATCGTTTCCTTCCGCATAGGCTGCATACATCTGATCGGTGACCTTCTTGTGGTCATCACGGGTCTTGCCCTCACCGATACCATTGTTCATCAGCCGTGAGAGGGATGGAAGAACATTGATCGGTGGGTAGATACCCTTACGGTGGAGATCACGGTTAACCACAATCTGACCTTCCGTAATATATCCGGAAAGATCAGCAATCGGGTGCGTGATATCATCACCAGGCATCGTTAAGATGGACAACTGTGTGACAGACCCTTTCAGACCTTTAATCAGGCCGGCACGCTCGTAGAGCGATGCAAGATCAGTATACATGTATCCCGGATATCCACGACGTCCCGGCACTTCCTCACGAGCAGCTCCAATCTGACGGAGAGCCTCACAATAATTGGTCATATCGGTGAGGATAACAAGCACATGGTACCCAAGCTCGAATGCCAGGTACTCAGCGGTTGTCAGTGCAAGACGGGGCGTGATGATACGCTCAACTGCAGGGTCATCCGCAAGGTTCAGGAACACAACAGCATGTTCGAGAGCACCTGTGCGCTCGAAGTCAGCCATAAACTGGTTCTCTTCTTCCTTGGTGATACCCATTGCAGCGAACACAACAGCAAAATCCTCAGTTGAGCCAGGCACACGTGCCTGACGGGCAATCTGAAGCGCAATTTCGTTGTGGGGCAGACCTGAACCCGAGAAAATCGGGAGTTTCTGACCACGCACAAGCGTGTTTGTCGCATCAATTGTGGAAATACCGGTCTGGATGAAATCCGCAGGAGACTGGCGAGCATACGGGTTAATTGCCGCACCGCCGATGTCGAGGCGTTTCTCCGGAACAATGTCCGGGCCGCCGTCCTTTGGCTTACCTGCACCAGAGAGGATACGTCCGAGCATATCGCGGCTCACAGGCATCTTGATGGTCTCGCCGGTAAAGCGAACACCAGCGTCCCTGCCGATACCGGCAGTAGACTCAAAGACCTGAACAACCACGAAATCATCAGACGTATCAAGCACCTGACCACGTTTCACCGTACCATCTGCCTGGACGATGTTGACAAGCTCTTCGTAGCCGACCGGCTCAGTCTTCTCTACAAAGATGAGCGGGCCTGCAATCTTGTTGATCGTGCGGTATTCTTTCATTTCTGGTATGCCTCCTTGAGTGCACCGATTTCAGTTCCCATAGCAGCGTTGATACGGGTAATTTCTTCCTTGTAATCGGTCATGAACTTCACCTGTGGCAGATCATTCTTCGCAGCGATCGTGATGACCTTTGTAGGCGGCACTCCCAGCTTCTGGGCGCCGTATGCAAGCACTGCGTAGGTATTAATTGCCTTCATGATGTCGAACTGCTTCTGCATCGAACAGTAGGTATCGACCGGGTCAAACGCATTCTGCTGAAGGAAGATTTCACGAAGCATACGAGCCACTTCAATGGTAATCTGCTCTTCATCAGGCAGTGCGTCAGATCCGACCAGCTGCACAATCTCCTGGAGTTCTGCTTCCTTCTGGAGGACTTCCATCGCCCAGATACGCAGACCATTCCACTCAGGAGACACATTCTCATCATACCACTTGGACAGCGTGTCTAAGTAGAGTGAATACGAATTCAGCCAGTTGATTGCAGGGAAGTGACGGCGCTGGGACAGCTTTGCGTCCAGTGCCCAGAAACACTTCACAATACGAAGCGTGTTCTGTGTAACCGGTTCAGAGAAGTCACCACCGGGCGGTGAAACCGCACCGATAACCGTAACAGATCCTGACTCATGATTCAGAGTCTCAACACGACCTGCACGCTCATAGAACTCAGACAGACGGGCGGCAAGGTATGCCGGATATCCCTCTTCACCAGGCATCTCTTCAAGACGTGAAGAAATTTCACGCATTGCTTCTGCCCAGCGGGAGGTTGAGTCTGCCATAAGGGAGACATCGAATCCCATATCACGGAAGTACTCTGCGATGGTGATACCGGTGTAAACACTTGCTTCACGTGCTGCAACAGGCATGTTGGACGTGTTTGCAATAAGCACCGTTCTCTCCATCAGAGGCTTTCCGGACTTTGGGTCCTCAAGCTCAGGGAACTCAGTTAAGACTTCAGTCATCTCATTGCCACGTTCACCGCAGCCAATGTAGACAACAATCTGAGCATCAGACCACTTTGCAAGTGCCTGCTGGGTAACCGTCTTTCCAGATCCAAACGGACCCGGAATAGCGGCTGTACCACCCTTTGCAATAGGGAAGAGACCATCAAGGATACGCTGACCGGTGATCAGTGGAATATCCGGGTTCATCTTCTCTGTCACCGGACGTGGCACACGCACAGGCCAGACCTGCATCATGGCAATCTCTTCACCATTGTCGAGGGTACAGACCACATCGTCAATGGTAAATTCACCGGACTTTATTTCACTGACCACGCCGCCCTTCGATTTCGGGGGCACCATGATCTTGGTGAGAATGTTTGTCTCCTGTACTTCACCAATGACAGTACCTGCGACAACCGCGTCCCCCTTCCTGACAACCGGGACAAATTCCCAGAGCTTCTCATGCGAGAGACCGGGTGCAGTTACACCACGCTCAATGAAATTGCCCATCTTCTCAACAAGCAGTTCCAGCGGTCGCTGGATACCGTCATAGATACTGGTCAACAGACCTGGTCCGAGCTCAACAGAGAGAGAGAGGCCGGTGTTAACAACGGGTTCACCTGGTCTGATACCAGAAGTGTTCTCGTACACCTGGATGATGGTTTTATCCCCCTCAATCCTGATGATCTCGCCCATAAGCTTCTCGTCTCCGACCTGCACCACATCATACATGTGTGCATTCAGACCGACTGCAGTGACAACCGGCCCGGAGATACGCTTAAGTATTCCGTTCGAATTTCCTTTCACTTCCACAAATCAACACCCACTGCTCTCTTAATTTTATCACGCATCGATACCCCGCCTACCTCTCCGCCGATTGATACGACGGTTGGCCGTACAGACTCATCAAGCTCCGTCCGCAGGCGCTCGGGAAGACGTTCCATGTCGCTGCCGCGAATGACCAGTATTGCTACTGTCTCATCCGCCATCAGCCTGGTTACGGCATCCGCGAATGAAGCATCATCCTCGGCGGCCACGGTCTTTTCGACACCCGCAAGCCTGAACCCGAGAATAAAGTCACTGTTTCCGACTACTGCTATCTCCATTGCTACTACACCACCAGGAACTCGGCAATCGTTTCTCCGGGAAGCCCGGATTCCTTGCCACGGGCAATTGCACGGAGGTTTGCCACCTCATAGCGCTTGCGCTTCAGGTAGACAAGTGTCGGGCAGATGGAGAACGGATATCTCCTGGATATACGGTCCATCTGGTCGAGCATCACCTTCGTGAGTGCATTCTCCATCTCATGAAGCGGCATCGACTGATCAGCCTTTTCCATCAGTTCGTTGATGGGACCTTCGGGATATCGTTTTTTGATACCTTCAAGAATCTCATTCATACTCTCTGAGGCAGCAAGGCGTGCAAGTTCATCAACAGAGAAACCGCCGCCTTCAACCATCAGATTACGCACATCAACATGGGCATTTCCCTTGTAGAGGCGGATGACCGTCTTGATGTTCAGAAGATCGATCTCAAGCTTTAGGTAGTCGCGGAACGGCTTTCCGCCCTTCACACCACTTTTCGTCTGCTTGAGAACATAGCGGTAGAACTCCTTGAAAAGCTCATTTTCGAGATCGCCGAATGTACCCTTCTCCATTGCAGCAGGAAATTCACGCTCGAGGACCGGATAGAGAGACCATGAAGACAGGGCCTCTACGATACGCTCGGGAGAATCTTCTGCGAGGAGACGGTCGAGAACGACACGATCAAGACTGCCTGCCGGGATAAGGACCTCTTTTATTTTCCCCGCACGGACCCCCTGGGTCTTTCCGCGGAGAATGGTGAGGACATTATAGATATCCCAGTGCTGCAGGTAACTTGCCGTGAAATTCTTGATCACACCCGGCATGATACCGAGGACATTCTGGAACTCTTTTGCAAGATTCCAGGTAAGAGCAACCTCAATGAGGTCAAGACCGGAGAACGATGAGGAGAGCTCATCAATCTCCGCCTTGTACTCTGTTTCCTCTATGGACCGGGTGATCTCGGGGAGGCTCATATTGAGCATCCGCATGTATTCCTCGTGCCGGATGAGCTTCATCTTGCGCACACGCATACGGGTACTTGAGTAGATGTAGGGAGCAGGGCCAGTTGTGCTAACTGAACTCATGTTTTTAATCCCCCTAACCTATCCGAACAGGATATCAGATGCATCCTTTAATCCGGATTCCCATACCTCAGAGACGAATGTGGAATAGCTGGAATCAAGTTGCAGCGTTCCGTCATTACTCTCTGCGATTATGCCGCCGGTGATGTCTTTTGTTCCTGCCAGTGAAAATCCGGACAGGGTCTTCAGGCTCGACAGTGCATCCTCGACTGCATGAACGTCACGTTCATTGCAGTAGAAGACACCTTCGTGAAGTTCCTTTGCCGCTGTCTTGCAGAGTTCGCGAATGGCCTTTCGGTGGAATTCGTCCGGTAATGCCGCAATATCTGCGACAACCCGGCCGAAAACCTCGTCGAGAACATCCTTCTGGGCGTTGAGGGTCGCACGCTTAACGGACAGATTGGCGGCTGCAACTGCCTGGGTCACGATATAACCCTTTTGGCGATTTGCATCCTCCTCTACTGCCATCTTGATTGCGATGACCTTCTCCTGTGCCTCTGCAAGGATTGCGCTAACTTCAGTCTTAGCTTCGTTCTTGATAGCTTCAGACTCCCTGATGCCCTTGTCCCTGATTTCACCGACTACAGCATCCAATGCCATAAATCGTCAGTCCTCAGAATAAGAGCAGGAGTGCGACAACAAGGCCAAAGATAACGATTGTCTCCGGAATAACCGTGAAGAGCAACGCGAGACCGAACATCTCTTTGTTCTCTGCGGTTGCCCCGACTGCGGCGGCACCTATTCCAAACTGTGCAAGACCAGTACCCATACCGGTAAGGCCTACTGCGAGACCTGCACCAATTGCCTTAAATCCAACTGCCGATGCCTGTGCGACTTCGATGGTCATAGTTTCAACTACCATATTTTAATCCTCCGTAAATTTGCGTAACTTTCCAAATGGTTCGTATTTTTTGCCTCCACCCTTGTAGAACTTGGTGAAGAACTCGACGTAGTGTAAACGAATTGAGTGTAAACCGCCACCCAGAATACCCAGTGCGATATTGAGTGTGTGGCCAATCAGGAATACCACAATTCCGATTAAGATGATAAGAACTCCGAAAATGCTCAGGTTTGCAAGCTGCGGGTCGATGATAAGCTCGATTGCGATGTAGTTTGTGACCATTGCAATCGCAACAGACGACAGGCCCACTGCAGCAAGACGTGCATAGGAGAGCACGTGACTGATAACCGTCGGAAGTTCCATAAGTTCAAGCGGAGACTCCCGCCCGATGAAGATAATGCCTACAAGGACAAGAACCGCACCGGCAATCCCAAATCCATTGATTCCCTGATAGATTGCAGGATATCCTGCGAGGACCGGCATAAGAGGCATATCAAAGAGAGACCACAGCATCAGAAGTGCACCCCACATAACAAGAATCCAGCCAAGCTGGCCGAAGACAACTTTACTCCGGAGATGGCCTGACTTAATCATTTTTGATGCATTGTACATGTGGATCATTCTGCCGAGCGTGATGTGTAGTATACCTACCCAGATACTCAGAACGAGCATTAACACAACATCCGGGCCGTGCCCGGTTGCATGACTGCCGATAAGTAAGTGACGATTAATACCAATGGGATCCCACGGAAGGGCGAACCCAAGGAACTCACTATAAAGGAGACCAAAGATAATACTCGAAATACTTGCGTTTCTAAACACAACAAGGAGCTGTTGCCCTGCACCCTCTTTCAGGAATTTCCTGAGATAATAACCGAGTGCCAGGAGAATAATACCGTATCCGACATCACCAAGGATAAAACCAAAGAATATCGGGAAAACGATAGAGACCAGAATGGTCGGATCAAATTCACCATACTGTGGACGTGAATAAACGTCCATCAGCATCTCGGTCGGCTTCGAGAAATCGGGGTTGTTGTACTCGACCGGGACTGCATCTTCAATGGGGTCAAATTCGACCTCTGAAACGAAGACTTTGCCGCCGGTTGCCGACTGCAGATCTGACGTGAGTGCCTCTACGGTGTCCGTAGGAACCCAGCCTTCTGCTACAAACGTTTCTTCTGTGGTGGCGAACCGAAGCGGTGCTTCCGCACGCTCCACTTCTGCCGTGAGAAGCTCGTCGCACGCCACCAGAAACGTTGCGTTTTTCACTTTCTGGGCGGAAATACGCCCGGAAACCACCTCAAGGTCCCCCTCAAGACGGGTAATCTCATGAGTATACCATACTGTCCGTTCTCCGGCAGTTCCATTCTCATCCGGAATCGGAATAGACTGGAACCCTGCTTCGAAGAGTTCACGCTCAGCCTCTTCAGCATCTTCACGGGGAACGACGGCAATCAGCAGATTGCTCTTATCATATGCAGTGATGAACGTCTCATTCGGAACGCCGAGACTGACATGTGCAGGAACAAGCCCTGCAAAAACTACAAAATTCTCAAACCCCTTCAGATCGGCAAGGTTTGCCGGAAATACCGTAAAGGGTTTCAGTTCTGCAATCCGTGTCCCGTAGTCACGAATGGTGTTCTCAAGCGAGAGTCTCTCCCCAGAGAATGCTGCCGCTTCCTGTTCAATAGTCAGCAGCTCACGCTCAATGCGCTGTCTGACCTCGGATGTCGGCATCTTCTGTTCGTCTGCATCCATGGATTTTGAAGAAACACCGTAGGTGTTCTCAATCGACCGGATACGGACGAGTTCTGACGATGATTCACTCGCTCCAGGGAGAGGCATGCCTATTTTGCATCCCTCCAGACCCTGTGCATTTGATTCCACAAAATCTTCGATATGAAAGAGATTATGGCGATACAACTCACGCACTACAGCTTCAAGCTGGTCTTTCGACGCTGCAATAAGCAGCTTACTCATTGTTTGTGGTTCAAACATTGAGCTTCACCTTGAAATGGTTCACGAGCTGGTCAACCGCTTCTTCAAGGTTCTTTTTCGAATCTGCCCGCACCGATGCCGCCTTTGTTTCACCCTCTGCGATGATAACAGCGCTCTTCTTCCCGGCTTCGGCGTGCGCGTCAGAAATCCGCTTGGCTTTGTACTCTTCAGCACCTTCAGTCTCTTTAGCAATCAGATTTTCGGCTTCGACGCGCGCATCGACCAACATTTTGGCTTTCTGCCCACCGGCAGCCTGAATCAAGGATCTGCTCTCTTCTTCTGTCTTTTTGATGCTCTGTAAGACCTCAGTCTTCATCCATCCCTCCTCTCACGGCAATACAATAACTCATGAAAAGGAAATGTATTAATGGTTGTTATTTAAGGCGCAAAACAGAGTCAGGATGCCTTTTCAAAGAAGCAATACGATAGTCCCGGTTTGAAAAACAAAAAGAGAATCAGGTATATTTTCCCGCACCACCGGACAAATGTGTGTTACCGTGAAGGGATCTGTTCCATCCTGTCCCGTATCAGGGCCGACATACGGCGGTCGTCATTCGTGATACCAGACATTCATCCTGGTCGTCACCGGGGATTTCCCCTCATTCTGAAGAGCAATAGTGATATTCTCGTCACCTGTCCGGGGGTAGGTGCCGGACGTCACATCATCATACCGGGCAACCGGATAATAATCCCCGTTGTTTGTCATGATCCTGTTCCTGAAGTTCACCAGCTCATCAGGTGTTAAAAATAACAGAGTAACAGGACCGGATGCATCCAGCTCAACACGCAGGGCCTGGAAACACTCCCCGTTTTTGCTCGGTTTATATGACTGAAATCCCCCCAGTCTTCCGACTGAAACAGTCCCTTCACGCCAGACGGTCCCCCCCCGTCTCCCTCTGCGATATCAGGTGTCAGCGTCGGGTTCGGCAGTCACGACGACCAAAGTCATCTCTGTCTCCTCCCCATAATCCGTACAGCCACCGATAACACAGAAGGTGCACAAAACAGCTATGACGCAGACAGCAGCAATGTTCACATTCATCAGTTCACCTCTTCTGTCAACTGGATTGATGCCGGTAAGTGTTCATCGTCCCCCTGAAGGCAAGGCACCCTTTCAGGCCTCGGGCTCCCGCGGATAAAAAAAACATTCACTCCACCGGCAGGGATCCTGCAGGGAAGAGTGTATACGTCATACGTTTTGGATCAAACCCCGAGAGGCGGACATGCTCCCCCTCTGCTGTCATCCCCAGGCCGGAAAGTTCACCTGACGAACAGATGACATCCTGTTCCGGATGGGTGCCCCGCTCTATATCCGTCCGGGGCATGATAACGGGGGCGACCGAGAGCACCATCCGCAGACGGGCGGAACCGGGATGCCCTTTGGAGAGCACCACCAGTGGCTGCCGGTAGGTACGCACCAGTTCACAGAGCATACGGGCCTGTTCGGGGTCACCACCCTCCGGTGCTGACACGACGATCAGATCCCCCTTGTGCACACCCTGGAATACCTCAGCATCCGTTGTCTCAATGGGCAGGGCAAAGGTCTCCTTTGACCGGGCGACCAGAAAAAAAGAGGCACCTCCCCGGACGAGAAGATACCCCGAGGAGAGAAGGACCTTCATACCTCAGTCACATTCTCAGACTGGCATGACGGGCAGACCGGGTGGCGGCCGACTGCCTCAAATATTGCTCCACAGTCATTACAGCGATATTTTTTTCCTTTTAGTCCGGCATCGAATTCGACGTCAATAGGACCACCTGTTGAACACATCTGGTATCACCATTTTCTCATACACCATCCCCGGGTATAAGCCTGATGATCCCCGATCACGTAGATCAGTAAAGGACCATCACCGGGTCAGTCTTTGAAGGGGCCACGCCTGCAAACCGCCAGGTGCTCGCGTCAGGCAGGATGACCGTGAGCACAAACTCGCCCCTCACCGGAATTTCCTGCCCTGTTGAGAGGGAGACCTCAATCGTGAACCGCTCATTGTCTTCCAAAAAGAGATCACCCTCTGCTGCCGCAGGCATCCGGCGGATGATACCCCAGGTGCCGACCGCAGGCGAGGCAGTCACCAGCGGGTCTGCTGCGGTTATCCCGGAAAGAGAGTCTGGTGTTGCCACCGTCACCTGCACCCCGGAGAAGTCAACCATATCACTCCCTGCAGGAATGGCAAATGTCACCCGGAAGGCACCCAGACGGTCCTCCCGTTCGACCCCGTGAATGCTGCCCATCGTCACCACCGTCGTCCCCGCCTGGTCAAGACTTGTCGCTGCCACTGAGCGTGTATTCTCCGCGGAAAAATATCCCAGATGTAAAATGACCATTGCAAGAACCGATGCAGACACAATGGCGGTTATCAGGAGGATGCCCGCCTCTATTCCCATCATACCGTCTTCATTTTTCAGTGTCAGCCGTTTCATTGTGTTTCCTGCCTTCAGAACGCTAAGTTGAATATAATAAGTGCGATGACAAGCATTATCACTGCATGCTTTACCCCCGCATTTACCGAGCCCTCTCCCATCTGACCTGCAATCAGACCGGAGAAGAAGGCACTGACGAGACAGGCATGGAAGAGCAGACGTGATATGACACCAAGCGTGCTCGCCTCAGTGATCGCCAGCGACGATGTGGGCACATTCTCAAGGCCTTCCCCAGCCGTCACGCCCTCCAGAACGGAAAGGAAATTCCAGTCAAGAATGACCACCACAAAGACAAAGACGCCAAAGGCGAGGTAGATGACGATAATATAGGTGATCATGTCAGCGAGACGTTCACGTTTCAGGGTCTCCGACATCCTTGCATCGTTTGAGGCAATCATAAGAATCTCGGAAATATCACTGGTCATCTCACTCGCCTTGGTAATCAGCGTCACATTCCGGGCGATGGCCGCCGTCTGCACCCGGTGTTCAAACCGGACAAGGGCATCTGAAAAAAGCCCCCCCCAGTCAAGATCGAGTTTAATCCGGTGAATTTCATAGGAAATCATGCCCAGATTGGTCTTTTCAAGGACTGCAATGGCCCGTGCCGGTGTCAGCCCTACCCGGTTAATACCGGAGAGACGGGAGAGGAATTCCGGAATACTCTCTTCAATGCTGCCGGCCTTCCGCCTCCAGAATTCAAAGAACAACGCATAGGGCACCAGCACGATCAGAAGGGCAATGATCAGATGATCGTCGACCACATTCAGATAGAGTTCAACGTCCTGATACTGTGGCACCGCCAGATAGATAAATGCGAGATAACAGATCATCAGAGGAACGGTGACCAGAAAGGTCCGATTCACATTGATCATAAACCAGCCCATAGGATGACGGACAAATTCCCGGATATGCTTCCACCGGTCTCTGCGATACAGATGAGAAAAGCGACCGGCGTCATCTTCATCTTTTACCACATGCACATCCCGGTACTCGTGGAGCAGCACCCGCCGGACTGTCCGCCGCACATTATCGGTGTGCAGGGAGATCATATCCACAAAGATGATAAAGATCAGAGACCCGATGGGAATCAGTCCATAGACAATGACACTCAGCGAGACGGTGTCTGTCTGCCCCATCAGACCCACCACCACCATGATGATGATGAGAAAAAGCGGCCCTGCCACAAAGATGGTCACGTAGGACTCTGCCACCAGCTGGAGAATGGACAGAAACTGTTTCTGCTCGAACTGGGCATCATCCTGATAGACCCGCAACCGGGAGCCAAGGAAATTTCCTACATTTCCGCCGGACTCAATGATGGATATAAAGTCCTCAAGAAAGTCCTTGAATTTCTCGGAAGGAGTCGAAAGAGAAAGGTTCCGTATTGCACTGACTACATCGATGCCGAAGTACTCGGTGTCCCGCACCACCTGCCGACATTCATAGGCCACCTCCCCGTATATATCCGCATTATCTGAAAGAGATTTGAATATAGGAAGGATTTCCGACCCCCCCCGGCGCATCGCGTACATATAGCTGACCCCATTGTGAAGGGTCAGGTTAATCCGGACAGACCGGCTGCTCTTCATCATCCCGGGATAGCGAAGCAGCAACTGATAGCAGATAACTGTAGCAGCGAAAAAGAAGAGCACGGCAACAATACTGCGCTGCAGGATATCCGGCAGGGCGGACTCCGGAATACTGATCTCAGGAAGAGATGTGCCAAAGATATTGAACAGGCTGGTATGCACCTCAGGAAAGAAGAGCAGCATCGCAATCAGGTAGCCCAATATGCCGATGAGTGCTCCAAATGAGAGAGAGAGCAGCACGCAGTAGGTAAGATACTGCTCAACAGTCAGCCCGGTTCGTGCGGAGAAGAGATCCAGACGCACTAACCGGTACTTCGCCGGGTGCCGTCGAATGACCCAGTTTGCATACCAGTCGATGATCATATCATTGCCTGTTTCAAATCGTCAATCGAGGCCATCACAGAGTCGGCATCTATCCCATAGGCCCTGAGAATGCGGGAGACCTCAATATAGTTCGTAATATTCTGGTCTTTCATGCCATTCAGCACCGCGACGCGGCGACCCACCTCAGAGGTAAGGGTGTCATACGTCCAGCCCCGCTGCTCCATGATGGCCGCATAGACAACCGACCGGCCACTGAAACTGAATACATCCGTCACCGGATTATACTCAAAGACCGTGTTCACCCGGAGGTTCCCCGTGCCGGGGTCAATACCTGCAATTTCCACGATCTCGGTTGCCCGGCGAACCCGTTCGCGCCCGATGTAGGTGAGGGCCTGGATGCTCACGATGTTCAGCGCCTGCACCATATTTCTCGGCACATTGAGCGGCTGATTTTCCAGCCGGTGGATGGCCGAGTCCACATCATTTGCATGCATCGTTGAGAAGGTGGTATGCCCTGTGTTCATCGCCTGAAAGAGCGTCTGTGCCTCATTGCCACGCACCTCACCCACAATGATATACTCCGGCCGCTGGCGCATCGCAGCCTTCAGCAGGTCAAACATATCAATCTTGGACGAAGATGTATCGGCAATCGCATCACGGGTGACCGATGCAATCCAGTTATCGTGATACAGTGTGATCTCCCGGGTATCCTCTATGGAGACCACCTTGGAGAGGGGGGGGAGAAAAAGAGAAACAGCATTCAGGGACGAGGTCTTCCCGGATGCGGTGCCCCCCACAAAGAGCAGATTTTTGTTGTTTTCGATGCCTATCCAGAAGTAGGCGAGCGCCTCTGCCGAGAAGGTGCCACGCAGAATCAGTTCAACCGGGGAGAAGGGTTCTTCACGGAATTTGCGTATGGTAAACGATGTGCCCCGGGTCGTCACCTCACTGCCATACGTGAGCTGCAGACGCGACCCGTCCGGGAGGGTTGCGTCCAGCACCGGATTGGATATGGAAACATGTTTCCCGGATCGCTGGGAGAGGCGGATGGCAAGCGAGTTCAGGGAGTCCTCGTCAAACCGGACATTGGTCTGCACATTCCGGTAGACACGGTGGTAGAGAAAGACCGGTACCCCGATACCGTCACAGGATATATCCTCCAGTTTCTGGTCCTTCATCAGCGGATCGAGACGGGCCCAGCCAAGGAAATTGCGGTTGATGAAGTACATGATCCGGTAATAGGACGCCAGAGTGAGGGTGACACCGTAGTCGTCCAGAAGACCGATGCTCTTGGAACGGAGCACAAAATCACGTTCCCGCAGCACCTCTTCATCAGTAAGAATCAGTACATCACGCAGGTCGGCATGCAGACGTTCGACGATCTCATACTCAAATTCACTCAGTTCCGGTTCATTGAGATGATATTCATTCTGCCTGGTCACCTGGTTCTCGACGATCATTACCTCAGAACATCCCGGCACAATCCAGTAACGCTCCACAAGACGATAGCCATCCGGGACGGCCGCATTCACCAGGGGTCCGTGGATCTCCAGATCATAGGGTTTGGAAGTATTATCTCCACGGTGCAGCAGACCCGCTAAAACCCCGATTCGCTTCTTTTTTCGTTTTTTGTCAGTGATCACATCGGCAGGTTTTGGCGCAGCCCCCACCGGCACCGCCACTCCGGGCGCCTCCAGAATGAGGTGAGTACCCGGATCCTCCGGGGAAGGGGATTTCCCACGGTGCAGCAGGCCTCCGAAAAGCCCGGTTTGCTTCTTTTTTAACGTCGGGTCGGGGATCACATCGACAGATGGTCCTGCATCCGCACTCATTTCGACGATCTCCGGTTCAGATACAGGTTCCGGCACCACTTCGTCTTCAGGGACAGACGAAACAGCCGGAGGAGGAAATACATGAAAATCAGTATCGGCCGGGACAACGCTGTCAACGACCGGTTCGGGAGCAGACGGAACTGAGGAGTCAGGAGAGTCCGGAACTGCCGCATCCGTTTCGACGGTCACCGGTTCAGACACGGGTTCCGGCACCACTCCGTCTTCAGGGACAGACGAATCAGCCGGAGGAGGAGGAGGAGATACATGAAAATCAGTATCAGCCGGGACAACGCTATCAACGGGCGGCTCAGGAGTACCTGCACCATAGAGATTGAGAAATTCTGGCACATCCGCACGGATTTCAACAGTCACCGGTTCAGACACGGGTTCCGGCACCTCTTCATCTTCAGGGACAACCGGAGCATCAGGGAGAGGAGATGCACGAGAATCAGTATCAGCCGGGACAACGGCGTCATCAACGGACGGTTCGGGCACATCGGGAACAGAGAGCCCGACAGCCTTCTCCCGACGGTGCAACAGACCGGCGAAAAACCCGGTCCGTTTCTTTCCTGACTTCGGGTCGGGGATCACATCGACAGACTCTGCCACATCCTTTCTGGCCCCCCCCTCCTCTGCCGGTATCAGATCCTCTTCAGCCATATATCTCCTCTATCCAAGACAATTGATCTATCTCGTTATAATAACAATGTCTCAAATCTATCCACAACAACGGTCCGGAATTTTCCCCCGTCATTCCTCTCTTTGACCAGAATGACAGAGAGTGTAGCGGGCCGACAAACCACAGCCAGAATGCACTATTTTTTTTTTGATGCATCAATTCCGGCGATTACATAATATTCCCATTCCGGATAGAGACCGGATCCTTCAGACATTTCCTTGCAGATAAAGTCCTGGTAAACTCAAGTCTGCCCCTGAGATGATAATATTTGTGTCGGATTTCCGGAGCGCCGGTGCTGCCATGCCCCCCTGAGAAAAAATCACCC
This sequence comes from Methanogenium sp., assembly GCA_030595665.1. Lineage (GTDB taxonomy): Archaea > Halobacteriota > Methanomicrobia > Methanomicrobiales > Methanomicrobiaceae > Methanogenium. Next base: position 39,907 of record JAUVCV010000012.1, on the reverse strand, counting down.
GTCTTTCATGCCGGAATTGATTGCGGACATAACCTACCGTTACAGAATAAGATTAATGAACAGGTAAAGAAATAAAGAGCAAACATATGCATGATTCCCGCATGAAACATATGCCAACAGGAATTCCTTCTTTCGACCCGGTTCTCAACGGTGGGGTCCCACTCGGATCAGTGATCCTGTTATCCGGCGGACCGGGCGGTGGCAATGTGGAATTTGTCTATAGTTCTGTCCTTTACCACGCCCGGACAAAGAAAAAAGGAACCGTTAGTGATTCGGATCAGATCTGCTACCCGGATGATATCGTCTATATTACCTTCACCAAGCTTGCATCCTCTGTCCGCCATGAGATTGAACTCTCCTTCCGGGCCGATAGTGACACCTTCGACGGGACAGTGCGCTTTATTGACCTTTCCAAGATCTACTTTGACGCCTCGGTCGTGCCGCGGGGATGGTACAGCAAGACCGATATCGTAGAGACTCTCCGGACCAAGCACCAGGAACCGGATAACCTGCTCAGTGAACTCACCAGACAGCTGGGGACGATTGCCCCGGGCAGTCTCATAATCTTTGATTCCCTCACGGACATCACCACTCCTGCCGCCGGTAGCGAGAACGAATGGCGCCAGTTCATCAGTTTTCTGCGGGGGCTGCAACGGGTATCAAAACACTGGAAAACCACCTATTACCTGCTCATATCGGATTCCATCTTTGAACCACGGAGAATGGCAGAGATCAAGGACTGCTGTGACGCAGTGATCGAATTTGAGTGGGAGGATACCGGGGCCAGACGACGGCAGCGGGTGATGTTCATCGAGAAGTTCCGCATCGTGATGCCTGCACTTGAGGAACAGGATCTCGTGAAATTTGCCGTCAAAATCACCGCTGAAGGCGGTTTTGAAGTGAGCAATATCAGAATGGTAATATAGGCCATGGATCGCATACCATTCGGTATCGCCGGCCTGGATGAGATGCTCGGAGGAGGACTGATCCGCCAGACCATATGTGCCATGATAGGCACATACGGCACCGGCAAGTCAACCTTTGCCCTCCAGTTCATCTATGAAGGACTGCTCCGGGGCGAGAATGTAATATACTTCAGTCTGGAGGAACGCGAAGATCGCATATATGATGTCATGACAGACCGGAAGTTCAAGATCGACAAGTACCGTGATAAATCACTTTTTGTAATAAAACTCGACCCCACCGACTTCAATTTCTCCATCAATTCCATCAAAAAGGATCTGCCCGAGATGATCACAAAAATCGGTGCTGCCCGTGTGGTCATTGACCCGATCTCCCTCTTTGAAGGTCTCTTCGATGACCCGTCCGAGCGGCGCAGGGAGATGTCTTATCTTATCGAACTCCTCCGTGACCTCGATGCAAACTTCCTTCTGACCAGTGAGACCAACACGACAGATGCCTATACGAGCAAATACGGACTGATTGAATACCTCGCAGATACGGTAGTCGTTCTCCGCTACATCCGGCCGGATGATCTCACCGAGGTGCATATGTCCATCGAGGTGGTCAAGATGCGGCGGAGCAAACACTCCCGCGAAATCAAGCCCTATGAAATTCTGCAGGAACGGGTAAACGTCTACAACGAAGCGAGTGTATTCTGATACCGGGTCTCTTTTTTAAAAAATAGATGGGGTCTTTCATACCCCCCCCTGTCATTTCGGATTCTATACGGTTATTCCCACGGCATTGAGAATGAGAAGGACGACAAATCCCGGAATCCCGCCCAGTGCACAGATCAGAACAGATGCAAGAGAAAGGGGGATGTCCCCCATCCCAAAGATATTGAAGAAATTAAAGAGCAAAAGGCAGACGACACCCACCACTGAATTGATGAGCAGTTTGGTGACGTTCTTCAGGAAGAACCAGAGTGCCACCGCTATCACAACAGCAATGCCCAGTGTGAGGACAGTTTCGATCATTCCTGTGTACCAATGATATGAAGGTTCTTGAACCTTACTTCAGGCAGCGTCATACTCCCGATTTCCCGTCGTTCTTCACCGGCACCGGCGATATCTGCAAGCATGTCAAAGAGGTTTCCGGAGAGCATGGCAGAGCGGATGGGCGCTCCGTATTCTCCTCCCTCTACACATGCAGCATTGGAGAGTTCTACCGAGAAGTCGCCGGTAATCGTGTTCGCGGTGTGGGCACCAATAAGGCCTTTGGCGAGAATTGCCTTCTCCTCACGCACATCATCGTGGCGGGCATCGAGTTTCAGGCAGTGAACACCAATCGCCGGAGCACCACCGGCACCACTCCTGACCGCACTGCCGGTCGGGGTCTCCCCATAGCGGTATGCCGTCCGGAGGTCGTAGGCGAAGGACTGCACCGTGCCCTCCCCGATGAAATCAAGTCTCTGGGTGGCGACCCCGTCTGCGTCCCAGCGGGTTGCTCCTGCACCCTCATACGGGTCGTCATACAATACAAGGGAGGGGTCCATGCAGGGAACACCTTTCTTGTCGGCTAAGAATGACCGCCCGGCATGGACAGTTCTGCCAGACAGAGCGGGCATGAGAATGCCGCCTACAAGCTGGGACAGTGCTGTTGGTGCGAAGACGATATCAGACGCACATGATTCGATGCCACCGGCACCGGCCCAGTAGTCTGCCTGAAAGAGTGCCTCTTTTGCCACCTTGTCGGTGTCCAGATCGCTGAGGTGACTCACATGGTCGAACTCAAAGCCGGTCGAGGTCCCGTTTATCATTTCAAGTGAGGCGGAAGCAGATGTTGCATCATGGGTGTAGAAGACACCATTCGTGTTTGCAATCAGAGATGAGCCCCTCCCGAGAGAGATGCCACCACCCGCTATCTCTGCCTTGCCATTCTCTGCTGCTTTGCACAGAGATGTTATCAGATCAGATGCCGTGTCAGCGTCCGGTATAAGGGACGGGTCATACACGTCAATGTCGCGGGAAAATGACACCGGTTCCGGCAGACCGCCCCATGCCTGCGGGTCGGCTATCCGTCCGGAAGCAATGGCAGCGTTGAGACAATCCTCCCAGCGGGCAGGGGACATCGTCATCGAGGCACCGATATGCCCGTCGGTGATGGTCCGGATGGCCATTGCCCAGGTGACCGCCTTCTCTGCCTCTCCCACCTGGCGGCGGCGCAGTTCAAGGGAGATATGGTCTGACACACCGAGGTAGACCTCAGCCTCGTCTGCCTCATGCCGGGCCTTTGCAAGAACGGTCTCCACGAGATCGGAATAGTCCGTCACATTATGCATGGCGGCCACCTACCACAGCATTTCGTAGGAGAATATGCGGGGCCCCGTCGGTGACGGGCACACTCTGCCCGCCCTTGCCACAGTATCCCGGCGTCATCTTCCGGTCCGTTCCGCAGAGGGCGATATTGTGCATCGTTGTGAGAATGTCTCCGGAGAGTGACACATCCCGTACCATGCCACGCTGTTCACCGTCTTCAATCAGGTATCCGTATTCGGCATTGAACTGGAATACCCCCCGGCCCGGGTCAACCTGCCCGCCGCGGGAACCTTTCAGAAGAATGCCGGTCTTGCAGCCTTCCAGAATTTCGTCCATGGTCGCATCCCCGTTTTCAATGAATGTGTTTGACATCCGTACGATAGGTGAGGAATTCCCCTCTGCACGGGCGTGCCCGGCTTCACCGTCACCCACCGCAGCAAGCGTCTCACGGCTGTGCAGGTAGTTTATCAGCACCCCGTTTTTGATAATCTCGGTCCGTTTAACGGCACTACCCTCGGCATCCACCGGCATAAAACCGAATTCAGGCAGGGTGGGGTCATCGACGATGCTCACCACGGAGTTTGCAATCTGTTGCCCTATCATGCCTTTGATGACAGAGACCCCTTCTTTGACAAGGTCGCCCTCACTTGCATGTCCGATTGCCTCATGGGCAAAGACACCGGCGAGTTCAGGGTCAAGGACGGCATTCATTGTGCCGCCCCGTGCGGGTGCCGCGTCCAGAAGCAGGAGGGCACGTTCAGCAGCTTCCCTGCCTTTCTCCTCTTTGTGGCGGATGTTCAGCCCGGTAATAGCATGCTCGCTCTCCCGTGCCTGCTGCATCTCACCACCTCTGCCTGCAACCGCAAGAATGGAGTAACCCGACCGAAGCGACTCATACTGGTATTCATTGCCGGAGGAATTCATGAACCACACCGTCCCCTCAGACTCAATATAGCGGGCACGGGTGTTTACAATTCCCGGTATGCGGGCGGCAGACTCTATAGATGAAAGAATTTCGGTTTTCTCCTCTAACGATACCTCTCGCGGGTCTTCTTTTATTGCGGGAACCGGCAGGACACCGGTCTTCACATCGGCGAGTTCAACCCGCTCCCCGGTCACCTTCGAGAGAGCGAGGGCGTCAGCCACCGCCTGCATCATACCACTCTTTCCGGCTTCAGAGAAGTTGTCTATTGCAACCATACCCCATCCGGTGGCACCGAGTGCACGGACAATCGCCGTATCGGCAAATGACTGCCCGGCCGACTCAATGGTCCCGTTTTCAATATCAATATGGGTGGATGTCCCTGCCAGGTGGCGGACATCGTAATATCGTGGTTCTTCTGTTGCCATGCGCTAAAACCTGCTGGAGCATGTACTCTGTGCATTCAAAAAAAGATATGGGAAACGCTATGGGAAAAAACAGGAGAAAATATTCGGAAAGGAAAAAATCACTCCCCAAAAAAACGAAGAACACCTGCAGTGATTATACACTGGCAGGTTTGGGAACAGGCTTCTCAGTGAAAGCCTTCGCCCGGCGGGACGACATCTCTTTTATTTTTGATATGAAGTCTTCCTTGCGCTCAAATACGAGGGCATGTTCGAGGACTTCCTCAATGGTCGTGACAGGAATTATCTCAACCATCTTCGCATACCGCTCTTCAATGACCACGTCATCAAGGTTTGACTTTGGGATGATAACCGTGCGGATACCGGCCTTTGCCGCCGCCTCAATCTTGTAGGTCACCCCGCCAATGGGCAGTACATTCCCACGGACAGAGAGCGACCCGGTCATTGCAACGTCCTGGCGGACCGGGATGTTTTCGATGGCACTGATAATAGCGGTTGCCACCGTCACCGATGCGGAGTCACCCTCCACTCCATTGTAGGTGCCGAGGAACTGAACGTGCACATCCATGTTCCGGATGTCTTTACCAGTGAAATTCTTGATGATGGCACTGACGTTCTTGATGGATTCCTGTGCAATCTCCTTTAAGAGACCGGTGGCGATCACCTGGCCGGTGGCACCCTGCGTCGGGGTCACTTCAGCCATGATCGGGAGCACCGACCCGGAGTCACTGCCCATCACCGCAAGGCCATTCACGCGGCCCAGGAGGGCACCCTCAACCACGGTGAGATCATATTCAAGGGACCGGCGGATGTACTCATCAGATACCTGGTCCTCGATGGACTTGGCCATGCTCTTTGCATCCAGCACATGCTTGGCGGTGGCAACCTCCGCTCCTTCCTGCCGGGCCAGATCGCCTGCCACACGGATGAGACCACCCATGTCACGCAGTTTGAGAGTGAGATGCCCCTTCCGGTTGGACCGGCGGCGTGCCTCAAGCAGGAGCTCTTCGATCGCAGCGTGGTCAAAGTGCGGGATCTTACCGTCGTTTTTGACTTCCTGGGCAATGAAACGGATGAACTTGTCGCGGTTCTCCGGTGTATCAAGCATCGTTTCCTGCATATAGACCTCATATCCGTAGCCACGGATACGGGACCGGAGTGCCGGGTGCATCCCCTGCACACCGTCCATATTGCCTGCTGCAACCATCACAAACCGGCACGGAACCGGCTCTGTGCGGACCATTGCACCACTTGAGCGCTCGCTCTGGCCGGTGATGGGAAATTCCCCCTCCTGCAGGGCCGTCAGAAGACTCTGCTGGGAGTGGGGAGTGAGGGTGTTAATCTCGTCGATGAAGAGCACACCCTTGTGTGCCTTGTGAATGCCACCGGCTTCGACACGGTCGTGGGCCGGGGTCTCCAGTCCCCCGGACTGGAACGGGTCGTGGCGGACGTCACCTAGGAGAGCACCTGCATGTGAGCCGGTGCCGTCGATGAAGGGTGCGATGGAATCAGGCTTAGTGGAGACGAGGAGTTTGGGGATCATCGCCTCCTCCTTGGGTCGCGAATACTGCATCGCCATGAAGATGAAGGCTGCTGCAATGATACCGAACAGGAGCTGCCCGGAAATCAGGGCGTAGCCCATGATACCGAATATAAGAAGCAGAATAAGTGTGCTTCTCGTCTTGGTGCGTTTCATAGCCTCCTGCTTGTGAGCGCCCACAATCTCCTTTCCTTTGCCGGACGGAACCGTCCGGACCACAGGTTCATTCGGATCCTCTGAGTTCGGGTAGATAAGTATATCCTGCAGCTCTTCTTTCGGGAGCAGTTCTGCCATCGCCTTTGCGAGCATCGATTTACCGGTACCCGGAATCCCTATCATCAGAACATGACGGCGCTGGATGGCTGCCTTGCGCATCACCTCGACTGCATGTTCCTGGCCAATCACCTGATCAATCAGGCTCTCAGGGACCAGGATTTCACCGGAATTCGCCACTTCACTGGGAGAAACCGGAGCCACTTCAGGAGCAGCGGAAGCCTCGGACTCTGCGCTGCCTGTCTCTTCTGTTCCGGTATCGGGCACCTCGGGTGTCTCGGGGGAGATCACCGGAACCGAATCCGGTGCAATGCCGGGATCTTCTTGTATTGTATCTTTTGAATTAGTCATATCGTTCTCAGGCCCTCTCCATGTGACCGGTAGTGCTTTAATAATCTATTCTGATACTTTAAGTACTTTCTAATACGGGTAATCCAGATGAAGGTAGTATGTACAGAAAAATCCCAGATTCTGGGCTCAAAGGTTGCAAAATCACTTGATTTGCCACTTGTTTATTCACAGTTTAAAGCATTTCCGGACGGAGAATTATATCTGAAAACAGGTGCTCTGGATGAGGAAACCCTCCTTGTATCAAGCACCGCTGACAACCAGTCTCTGGTCCAGCTGTTGCTGATGATCGATGCCTGTGACAGGAGTGACATCACCCTTGTTCTGCCGTATATGGGCTATGCACGGCAGGACAAGCGATTTAATGACGGGGAACCGGTGAGCAGCCGTGCGGTTGCCCGGGCACTCTCCGCAGGTGTCTCGCGGGTAATTTCGATAAATATCCATGAATCCTCAGTCCTCTCCCACTTCCGGGTACCGGCCACTGATATCACGCTCGCACCGGAGATGGCACGATGGATTGCCGGACTCGGATGTGACGAACCCCTCATCCTCGCACCGGATAAAGGGGCGGCCGTATTCGCAGCAGAGATCGCCAGACACGGCGGATGGGAAACCGACCACCTCTCAAAGACCCGCCTCTCGGGTGAAGAGGTCAGGATTGCACCGTCGTCTGTTGACGCACGTGGACGTGACGTCATCATCACCGATGACATCATCTCAACGGGCGGGACCCTTGCCACCGCGGCAGGGATGCTGAAAGACGGGGGTGCCCGGTCCGTCCATGCCGCCTGTGTGCACGGGGTCTTTGCCTCCGGCGGGTTTGCCCGCCTCACCGCAGCAGGCCTTGCATCGGTCGCATCCTCTGACACCATCGAATCAGCGGCATCGGCTTACTCAGCGGCAGGGATGATTGCGGAAGCAGTGCGGAAATAATGGACACAAAAAAAGAAGAGAACAAACGGGTGGTGCTTGATGCATCCGTTTTTTTTGCGGATTTACCGGTGGGGGGTGAAATCTATACCACCCCGGATGTTCTGGACGAAATAAAAACCCAGACGGCACGGATGCGTCTTGCCCTCCTCGAAGAGCAGGGTCTCCGTATCCATGCACCCGGCCCTGCTTTCGCAGCCGGGGTATCTGTTGCCGCCAGGAAAAGCGGGGACATCACCGTCCTCTCAGAGACCGACTCCGGCATTCTCGCCCTTGCAGCAGAACTGGGCGCAGCAGTCATGACCGATGACTTTGCGGTGCAGAACACAGCACAGCGGCTGGGAATCCCGGTTATACCTATCCTGCAGCGGCGGGCAAAAAAACGGACATGGAAGTACCGGTGCACCGGATGCGGACGATTCTGGTCAGCCCCGGGTGAATGTCAGGTCTGTGGTGCAGAGATCCGTCGTGCAAAGTCCGGAAAAAAGTATTAGACTCTTCTCGCCGAACAGGTAACTACGATGTCTTCTCTTGATGAACTTATAGGAAAGGCAAAACTGCTCCATTCCGAGGGCCACAGTCCCAGCCAGATCGCTGATGAACTCTCTTTATCAATGGAGACAGTGACCTGGCTTTTAACCCAGCAAAAGGACACAGAGGCCCCGAAGGACATCCATATCAACTGGACGGTCGTCGGTGGAAATGCAGATATGCTGCGCGATGCGGCCCTGCTCCTTCTCAAACGGTATTACTACGGTGAGGCAGAGGCACGGGACTGCGACCTCACCGGGGTACCGGCACCGGAGCTGATCGTGGGAGTTGCCCACTCAGGCATTCCCCTCGCAACGATCATTGCAGCAGAAGAAGGTGCACAGTTTACCATGTACCACCCGAAGAAGCATGCACAGGGCAACAACCCCATTGGATCCATCTCCGGCAACTTTGCACAGGTGCAGGGGAAACACTGTCTTGTTATAGACGATGTCATCACCTCCGGCAACACGATGACGGATATCATCAGCCATCTCAGGAACCACGGGGCAGTTCCGGAAGCAGTCTGTGTCCTCTTCAATAAGAAGAATATTCAGGAAATAGACGGAGTCCCCGTCTTCAGCCTGTTCCAGGTCTCACGGATCGACTAAAAACGCGGAACAGGGGGGTGCCACAGGGCATACCTCTTCCCTTTTTTATTCGGTATTTTTTATCCCGGCAGGCACCCCGACAGATCCCCGGATGATCTCGGGGGCAGTCAATGCCAATACCTCCAGACTATGGCAGATAACGCTCCGGCATCGCAAGATCGGAAGCAGTCCGAGAAATGCCTATCCACGGCGTTTCACTTGAGACATTCGGCATATCCACCCATTTTACCCGAAAACAGCAGATCTATAGTACAGGTATCCAACCCGGATCTCCGGGAAAGCAAAAATACCCCAGAACAAACACAAAAGTTATATAGAATTGCAAATCCAATTTTATGACGCTTTAAGGAGAATCTGCATTATGTTAGCGGGACAACAAGTAGTTATTTTACGGGACAACGTAGACCGCATTGGCGGCAACGAAGCCCAGAGATCCAATATTATGGCGGCGAAGGCAATCGCAGAAGCTGTGCGCACCACCCTCGGACCACGGGGAATGGACAAGATGATGGTCTCACAGGCAGGTGGAGATGTTGTCATCACGAACGACGGCGTCACCATCCTTCATGAGATGGCAGTTGAACACCCGGCAGCAAAACTTGTCATTGAAGTTGCTGAGACGCAGGACAATGAAGTCGGCGACGGTACCACTACTGCAACCATCTTCATCGGTGCACTGATGGAACAGGCAGAAGCCCTCATCAACCGGAAAATTCACCCGACAATCATCGCAAACGGATACCGTCTCGGGATGCAGAAGGCACTGGAAGTCATTGACGAACAGGCCATCAAAACCGACGGCGAAGACCGTGACATGCTCATTAAGGTCGCAGGAACCGCTGTTACCGGAAAGTCCATCGAAGATGCAAAGGACATAATCACCAGCATCGTTGTTGATGCTGTGCTGACTGTCGCCCGGAAGGACGAAGACGGAAAGTACAAAGTCGATGAAGATGACGTCCAGATCAAGACCATGGTCGGCGACAGCATGGAAGATGCTGAACTGCTCAGAGGATTCCTCCTTGATAAGACCCGTGTTCAGCACTCCATGCCAAAGCGGCTTGAGGGAGCAAAGATCGCTATGATCTCCGCAGCACTTGCGGTAGCAAAGACCCAGGTGAAGTCCAAGATTAAGATCACCTCCTCAGAACAGATGGAAGCATTCAGCGAGCAGGAGAATGAAACCCTCCGCAGCATTGCAGACGTGATCGTTTCATCCGGTGCAAACACCCTTTTCTGCGGAAAGGGCATCGCAGACGCTGTCCAGTTCTACCTCGCAAAGGCAAATATCATTGCCATTCAGGATGTCCCGGATTCTGACATGAAGAAACTTGCCCGTGCAGTCGGTGCAACCATTGTCAGCAAACCAGAGGACCTGAACGAAGAGATGCTTGGAGAAGCAGGCCTCATCGAAGAGATGAAGGACATCACCATCACCAGGATCACCGAGTGCAAGAACCCGGCAACCGTGAGCATCCTTCTGAAAGGCACCTCACAGATCTTCGTCGATGAACTCGAACGCGGCGTCTATGATGCAGTCCGTGTCGTAATGGACGCACTTGAGGACGGAGAATTCGTTGTCGGCGGCGCTGCCATTGACATTGAACTGATGATGAAAATCAGCGAATTTGCTGCAACGCAGGAAGGCAGAACCCAGCTCGCAATCGAAGCATTCTCCCGGATGTTTGAAGTTGTACCATACACCCTCGCAGAGAACTCAGGCTTTGACCAGATCGACAAGATGGTCGCCCTCAAGGCAGCACACGCAAAAGGCGAGAATCACGCAGGTCTGAATGTCTTCAGCGGAGAGATTGTGGACATGCTTGCAGAAGGCGTTATTGAACCCGCCCGTGTAAAGAGGCAGGCAATTATGTCAGCAACCGAAACTGCTGCACTCATCATCCGTGTCGATGACATGATGATCTCAAAGAACGCATCCCAAATGGGAATGTGAATTTTAAAACTCATTTTTTCCCATTTTTTCGTGCTAAAAGGCGTTCATTTCCTTTTTACCGGAATATATAATCCATATATATTTCCGCGCACCCGATCGGAGAGTAAATATACCCGACACACCTGCAGCTTCCGGGGATTCAAACGGAAGGAGAGACATTCTGCCACATAAGAGTCATTCTGGAGCCATTATCGTAATTTCAGCGAGAAATTTGCATATTTGGCAGAATGATAATGATAAATAATGATGAATTCTCAATCTTCACACATAGGTGTATAGTGTGGAACTCTTAGTATTCCTGATTCTTTTCCCTGCACTGGCGGCATTAGTGTTCTGTATTCTACCGAATGGTCGCCTCAGGGACACAATCGTGGTACTTGTTTCAGCGATAATAATCGCTGTGACACTGTATCTCTTTGTAATGTTTGCAGGGGCCGGGACGGTGTATTTCGATATAGAATCCGGCATGATCTCCCAGATCATGACCGGACTCGAAATCATCATATCGGCCGGCCTTCTGTATCTCGCCGCGAAATACCGGCAATATCTTATTGCCGGACTGGTCGTGGTTCAGCTGGGAGTAGTACTCTATGCTGAATCGCTCATCCAGGAAACCGCGGCACTGAATAACCTCTTCATTGACCCGTTCTCTATCATCATGGCGATGATAATCGGCATCATCGGCAGCCTGATCTGTGTCTACTCTGTCGGCTACATGCGTGACTATCACACACACCATGCTGACATGCCTGACAAACGGCGCTGGTTTTTTGCCCTGCTCTTTGTCTTTTTGGCGGCAATGTTTGGGGTAGTATTTTCCAATAATCTATTCTGGCTCTTCTTCTTCTGGGAAGTAACCACACTCTGTTCCTTCCTGTTGATTGGATACAACTGGGGGGACGAGCAGACACGGAAGAATGCATTCTGGGCACTCCTCCTCAATCTGGTGGGCGGCCTCGGATTTGCATGCACCTTTGCCTGGATTGGACTTACTGATCCTTCAGGAGGCCTCATTATGATGGACACTCTGCTTGCAGCGGGCCCTGCTGTCGCAATGATACCCGCAGCACTCATCGGGTTTGCCGGTCTTACGAAGGCAGCACAGATGCCCTTTTCCTCATGGCTGGTCGGTGCAATGATTGCACCCACCCCTGTGTCGGCACTCCTGCACTCCAGTACGATGGTAAAGGCAGGCGTCTATGTCATCGTCCGGTTTGCCCCCATCTATAATGTGACCATGGTCGGCTACCTGATCTCCCTTGTGGGCGGTGTGACCTTCCTCCTTGCATCAGGCATTGCGATATCGCAGTCCAATGCAAAGAAGGTCCTTGCCTATTCAACCATTGCAAACCTTGGCCTCGTCGTCGCCTGTGCCGGTATCGGTTCCTATGCGGCAGTCTGGGCAGCAATACTTCTGATTGTATTCCACGCAATCGCAAAGTCCCTCCTCTTCCTCTCCGTGGGAACAGTCGAGCACAAGATTGGCAGCAGGGACATTGAGGACATGACCGGCCTTCTGGGCCGTATGCCAAAAGTCGCTGTGATGATGATCATCGGCATCGCCGGTATGTTCCTCGCCCCCTTCGGGATGCTTATCTCAAAGTGGGCAGCCCTGGTTGCATTCCTGGATGCCCCGTATGGTTTCATCCTTGTCCTCCTCTTAGCATTTGGCAGTGCAGTGACAGTCTTTTTCTGGACAAAATGGCTGGGTAAACTGATAGAGGTCGCATGGAAACCCGAACCCCTGGAAGTAAAGATATCCAACCATGAATACGGTGCCCTCGTGCCTCTCACGGTGCTGATGGTCGCTGTCTGTATCGGGTTCCCTCTGCTCTCCTCATACCTGGTGGTGCCCTATGTCTTTGGCATCTACGGCATGACCGCAACCCTCGGGCAGGCCAACATGATAATCATGGTGATGATGGTCTTCATGGTACTGGTGATGCCACTCACCCTTCTGCACTTCAGGAAGGACCGCAAGATTCTGCCCCGTTACGTGGGTGGACGACCGGCCACATCCGATATGCATTTCAAGGGCAGCATTGGGGTGCAGCGCCCGGTGGCACTCGGCAACTACTATCTTGCCAACTACTTTGGTGAACAGCGCCTCTCGCACATAGGCAATGGCGTGTGCATCGCATTCATCGCCCTGATGTTGGCCGGGATCCTCCTGGGGGTGATCGCATGATTACCGAAATCATCTTTGCTGTTGGATTCATCATCCTCGCACCCTTCATCGGTGCACTCATCGGCGGTATGGACCGGAAGGTCACCGCCAGGATGCAGGGACGCGTCGGTCCCCCGGTGCTCCAGCCGCTCTATGATGTATTCAAACTGTTTGAAAAAGAGAAGGCAGTCGTACGAAACGAGGTGAACTTCTACATCTTCTCGTACCTGATATTCGTGGTCTTCACCGGAGCGCTCTTCTTCTCCGGCAGTGACATCCTGCTTGTCATCTTTGCACTGACCCTTGCCCATGCCTTCCTGATTCTGGGAGCATATGCAACAACCTCACCATACAGCCATATCGGGGCAGAACGTGAACTGCTGCAGTTAATGGCAGTCGAACCGATGCTGATTCTTGCAGCAGCCGGATTCTATATGGCTACCGGGTCCTTTGCCGTCAAAGACATCGCACTCTGGCCTGAGCCCCTCTTCATGACCATCCCGCTCCTCTTTGTGGGAATCGTCTTTGTGCTCACCATCAAACTGCGCAAGTCTCCGTTTGACCTTGCAACCAGCCACCACGCCCACCAGGAACTGGTGAAGGGACTTACCACAGAGTTTGCCGGCCCCACTCTCGGCATGGTCGAGATTGCACACCTTTACGAGACGGTATTCTTCTTAGGCCTCGTCTGGCTCTTCTTTGCTTCCATGCCATGGGTCGGTCTTCTTGTTGTCATCGTCGTCTATTTCCTTGAGATACTCATAGACAATACTACAACACGTGTACGCTGGCAGGTAATGCTCAGGAGTGCATGGCTCGTGGCACTCGTTGCCGGAGCCATTAACCTGGGAGTCCTTGCCCTGCTGTAGGGAGGTGAGTAGAAAATATGTCATATATTACAAAATCCCCGTGGATTATCCATTACGACGGATCCAGCTGCAACGGCTGCGATATTGAAGTGCTGGCCTGCCTCACCCCGCTCTATGATCTTGAACGATTCGGGATTGTCAATACCGGCAACCCGAAACACGCTGATGTCTTCCTGGTAACAGGGGGCATCAACGCACAGAGCGAGGCAGTGGTCAAAAACACCTACGAACAGATGCCTGACCCGAAAGTCGTGGTCGCTGTGGGCATCTGCGCCTGCACAGGCGGCGTATTCCGGGAATGCTACAACATCATCGGCGGGGTTGACAAGGTCATCCCGGTCGATGTGTATGTGCCCGGATGTGCCGCCCGCCCCGAATCCATCATTGATGGTGTCGTCCGTGCCCTGGGAATTCTCGAAGAGAAACGGGCAAAGATGGCAGAAAAAGGGGGTAAATAACAATGATCGAACAAAAACACACCATAATTGAGATTGAAGTAGCAGACCTCCTTAAAAAAACAGAGGAGTATCACAAAGCGGGTCACCGTCTGGTTCAGATCGGCACCACCCCTCTTGGTGACCGCTATGAGATCAACTACACCTTCACGACTGCGTGGGACTTCGAGAGCCTTCGCATCACGGTTCACGACGGCGATGAGCTCCCAAGCATCTCCGGCATCTACTGGGGAGCATTCATCTATGAAAACGAGATAAATGATCTCTTCGGCATCCCTGTAAATGGTATGAACATCGATTTCAAGGGACATCTCATCGAGACACGGATTCCTACACCATTCAAGAACCCACCAAAAATAACTAAAGTGCCAAAAGGAGGTGATGCATAATGTCAAACCGAATCGTTGTGCCATTTGGTCCGCAGCACCCGGTGCTGCCTGAGCCCATTCATCTGGATCTGGTACTGGAAGATGAGCGGGTGGTTGAAGCAATCCCCACGATAGGATATGTCCACCGCGGTCTTGAGAAACTTGTTGAAAAACGGGATTATAAGGACTATGTTCTCATCGCAGAACGTATCTGTGGCATCTGCTCCTTTACCCACTCGGTGACCTACTGCAATGCGATTGAACACATCATGGGCGTTGAGGTCCCGCCACGGGCACAGTTCATCCGTACCATCTGGATGGAATACTCAAGGATGCACTCTCACCTCCTCTGGCTCGGTCTTGCGGCCGATGCAATGGGATTCGAGAACCTCTTCATGAATGCGTGGCGCCTGCGTGAAGAGATCCTCGACGACATGGAAGCCACCACCGGCGGACGGGTCATCCAGGGCACGTGCAAGGTCGGCGGCATCCGCCGTGACATCGGAGACGATAAACTCGGCGAGATGGTGGACCACCTGAAGAAGATCCGGCCCCTCCTTGAGGAGTCAAACCGTATCTTCACCCATGACCAGACCGTCCGCCACCGGATGCGTGGTTTGAGCGTGCTCTCAGAGAAGGACGCCTGGGACCTCGGGGCAGTCGGCCCGGTAGCCCGTGGCAGCGGATGTGACATGGATGTCCGTTCCAGCGGCTACTCGGCGTACGGCGAACTCGGGTTCAAACCGGTCACCTTCTCCCACGGGGACTGCCTGGACCGGTGCCTCGTCCGCTCCGAAGAGGTCCTCGCATCAGTTGACCTTGTGGAGCGTGCAGTGGCAAAGATGCCGGACGGCCCCATCGAAGAGAAGGTGACGGGCAACCCGGAGGGTGAATGCTTCGCCTTCTCCGAACAGCCCCGTGGCGAGTGCCTGCACTACGTGAGGGCAAACGGCAAGAAAAACATCGTCCGTCACCGTGTGCGGACACCGACCTTCACGAACGTCCCGCCTTTGGTGAAGTTGCTTGAAGGGATCGAACTCGCGGATGTACCGGTGGTCGTTTTAACGATTGACCCGTGTATCGGATGCTGTGACAGGTGAGAGAAATATGTCGTTATTTACCATGGCAAAGCGGGCGCTTGTGAATGTGACGGGGAAACCGGCCACCCTGATGTATCCCACAACGCCTGCAAAACAGTATGATATCTCCCGCGGACACATCATCATTGCAATCGAGGACTGCATCTACTGCGGTAACTGTCAGCGCCACTGTGTCTCACAGGCAATTGTTGTTGACCGTGAGGCACGGACGTGGGAAATTGACCGGATGCGCTGCATCATATGCGGTGTCTGTGCCGAAGTCTGCCCGAAGGACTGTATCTTTATTGAACCCGATTACCACCCGTCAACTGTCGGACCGGATGTGGAGCTCGTGCAGGGCCCGCCTGCACCACCAAAAGTTGAGAAGAAACCAAAGGCTGAGGAGTAACACCCCCGGCATATATTTTTTGCTCGTTTTTTTCGCTTTGGGGATTATGTTTCGGTTTTTGTGATCTGCGCATTCTTCGTTTTATTGTTCATTTTTTGGAGGATGTAAACAATACTTCTGATTCATAATCACTTATTTTAGAATGGTTGAACTGAAGGTAACCGGGAGCCAATGCGGGTGTTTGTATTTATAGGGCCTCTTTACCAGAGGCATGTCCAGTATAGCACCATCAATCGTATATACCATGGGATTGGCCGGGTCCATTGTGATCAACTTCTCAGAAAGGAGGAAACTTAATGCATTTATCAGCTCTTCGGTTATGTTTATCCAAAATATGATATTTGGGTAATCGGGATTGTGCATGGTCCTTCCATCGTCTGCATCAAATTCTTCGGGAAAGGTCCGTTTGAGTTCCGCAAACGATACCCCGTTTGTCAATGCGATCCTTTGATACACCTGTTCGGCCAAATCGCCCGTGAATGAATAGCCCACATCGCCGACCCTGGCATTCTCTTTCATCTTCTCCTCCGCCCAATTCGAGTCATATTTACCATACTTCTCGATCATTTCCCTGTCTGGTTTCTCCATCGTCATTGGTTCGGATCTTTGTTCATCCATTATTTACGTCCTTCTTATCGTCCTTCATCACTCCCTCTTCTCTTCGTTACTGGTAACCAGCCTTTTCCATCCTCTTCAGTGAAGGTGAATTCTTTGCCCATTCTATCACAGATGGTCCTGCATCGCTGACATACAGAAAAAGATGGACTCCCACCATCGCCATAATAAAACGGGCATTTCTCTACTTTGTGTGGGTAATTGTTTCAGGAATGTTCTTTCGTATAGGTCTGAACACAACAAAACCTCCATAATGAGCGGAACGTAAAGGAACAAAACTTTCTATCCATCCTGTATGTCTCATCACATTTGGGGGAGGGCTGCAGGGAGGGGGGCACCCCCTCCCTTGCTCCAAATCAGATTAGATAAAAATGAGTGCAGGGGCGTTTTCGTACAATATATTACGTGAGAACCGGGGTGCCCCCCATGAGCGATGACCCTTCCTGGTCTCATCGTTATCCGCGTGATGCGGTCTCTTCTATCGTCACTTCCTCTTCAGAGACCGGAGCGTCCTCGGGGAGGGACTGTTCTCCCACAAAGATGAGCACGGTGTCCGGTATAAGACCACAGCGCAGAATGAGATCTGCATAGGTCTCCCCCTCTGCATACTCAATCTCTTGTGTGGTTCGGGAACGGGAAAAATAAAACCTGACAACGGGCATACTCATTATCTGGGAGTGCCGGATAAAAAAAGGGACGGAAAAAAGATCTGCCCCTCAGAAGGGAAGAGTAACATATTCCATCTGTTCGATTTTTGTCGTTACCACCGGGTTTTTTCCTTCGGTGACAAGATCAGCATAGCCCACCGGGCCCGCCTCCAGGATAATGATCACGGTCTCTGTCCGGGCACTGTCAGGTGCGATGGTGCCGAACTCCACACTCTCGTGAGCCATCCGTGACATCTGGCTGGCATCCGGGGTCTGCAGGGTGACACCGGCGATCACATCATTGGCCGATGCAGTCCCCGCATTTGTAACCGTGACAATCATACTATACGAGATGGTCTCAGAGGCGGCATCCATGTCGGTGATGGTGAGGTTGGTCACTTCCACGGCTATATTCGGCTGTGCATCGGTGCATCCTGCAACGACGAGGACGCAGGCGAGGCAGGCAAAAAGACCGATCAAGCGTATGTATGAAGAAAAGGGAGTCTGTTTCATAACCAGATTCTTTAATCACACGGCATAATAACACCCATGATTTACCCCCGCATTTTCGGCAGATACAGGCATTTATCATACCGGCAGGCAAAGATAGAGGATTATGACAGTGACACTACCACCGTTTGAAGAGGTGGCCGTATTCCATGGCCATGTCTGTCCCGGCCTTGCCTTCGGCTACCGGGCGTCCGAGTATGCAATAGAGTGCCTGAAGACCGCCCGTTCAGAAGACGAGGAGATGGTCGCGATTGTGGAGAACGATGCCTGCATGATCGACGCCATCCAGTACATCACCGGATGCACAGCAGGAAAGGGCAACCTCATCTTCCGTGACCATGGCAAACCGGTCTACACTTTCATCCTCAGGAACAGGGAGAAGGCGGTACGTATTGCTCAGCGCAGCGCGTTTTCCCTTGATGACCTCTTCCCGGAGACGGTGGACATACGAACAAGGATGTCCGCAGGCACGGCCACCGCAGCAGACGGGGCACGGATGCAGGAACTCCGGGCGGCAATGATCGAAAAGATTCTCAGTGCCCCGCTGGATGAGATATACGAATGCAAAGAAATCAAACCCGAACTCCCCGAACGGGCCCGCATCTTCCGGTCTGTCCCCTGTGCCGTCTGCGGCGAACCGGTATCGGAGCAGCGGGCCAGAGTGCAGGATGGGAACATTGTCTGCATCCCCTGTTTTGACGAATACACCCGCGGCTGGTAACAACAATCCGCTCCCCCTGTTTTTTTCCGCCAGACTCCCCCTGATTTAGCATTTGACAACAGGCCAGCGAAAGAGCGTCAGCCGGAATTGAGATCATAATTGCCGGATTTCAACAGATACCGTTCAAAAATGCATAAACCATCACATTAAAGTCCGTTTCCGCTGAAATCTTTCTATTCTTTATCAGGTGAAAAAATGGTATCCCTATCTTTTCGTAAATCAGCGATTCTACTCATAACAGCCCTCATCCTCATACAGGGGGCAGCAGCGCTCACAATCGTCCAGGCACCACTCAATCCGGCATTTGTGGCATACACGGAAGGCATGGATACCGGTGGCATCGAACAAACTTCTTTCGACAGCTACGGATACACGGAACTGACGGATGCTCCCTATGCAACCGGTCTTGCCCCGTCACCCGCCCTCGTTGTCTGGCCGGACGGGTATGCAGCAGATACGGTAAATGCCGATACAACACTCCCCGCCAGCTTTGACCTGCGGGACGTAGGCAGGGTCACCCCGATTCGTGATCAGGGAAAAGTCGGCAGCTGCTGGGCATTTGCCACATACGGCTCTCTGGAGTCAACCTGGCTCACCGACACTGGGAATGCAGAAAATTTCTCTGAAAACAATATGAAAAATCTCTGCTCAAACCTCTACCCGGACGGCTTTGATTATGGCCCCCGCGATGGAGGGGTCACCTTCATGTCCACCGCCTATCTCGCTCGTGGCAGCGGGCCGGTGCAGGAGGCAGATGATCCCTATGCCCTCCCCTACCCGTCCAACATCTCTTCTACCAGTCTTCCCCCGGTTCTTGATGTCCGGGATGTGACCTTCCTCCCGCCAAGAACCGGCCCCCTTGACAACACGCTCTTTAAGCAGACGCTCCGGGACGAGGGGGCTCTCGGGGTCTCTTTCTTCGTGAACTGGTCCTGTTTTGCAGACAATTACTCCACCTACTACTGGCCGGGTGAGGAATATGCCATCGACGTTGGCCATGCTGTAACCCTTGTCGGATGGAACGATACCTTCCCGAAAGATGCCTTTGCCATTACCCCTCCGGGTGATGGGGCGTTCATCCTGAAAAACAGCTGGGGCACGCATCCCGGAGATGAAGGATACTTCTATATCTCGTATTACGATCCCTCTCTTGGCTATTTCTGGAACGATGAACAGACATACTATGGAGGGGGAGGACGCAGTACCCCCGGCGTGCTCTTCACCGGTGTCGCGGCAGATCCAGACAAACACATCTATCAGTATGACCCCCTCGGCTGGACCAACAGCATCGGCACGAGTGTGAATACCCTCATGATGGGTGCGAACGTCTTCACCGCAGAACGGTATGAAGAGGTCACCGATGTGAGTTTCTACACCCGCGAACCGGGGACTCAGTATGCGGCTGTCGTCTTTACCGGCACAGCCCCTCCGGCAGCCGATGACATCCCGGTTACCTGGACAACCGGAACCATCAACCTCCCTGGTTACCACACCGTCAGCTTCCCGGAGACTGTTCCCCTCACTCCCGGAGAGAGCTTCTCGGTCATCCTTATGGTGTACTCACCAACCGATACCTACCCCCTTGTGGTGGAGATGCCCATTGAGGGATACTCATCCAAAGCCACCGCAGAGCCGGGTGAGAGTTACGTGAGTATTGACGGGGATAACTGGGAAGACCTGACCGAAATATTCCCGGACACCAATGCCTGCATCAAGGCCCACACCCGCCCTCTCACTGTCGTGCCACGGGATTATCTGACCATCCAGGAAGCAGTGAATGCCTCAGCAGACGGTGACACCATCATTGTCAAAGCAGGCACCTACCCCGAAGCACTGGAACTGGAACAGCCCATCACCCTCTTCGGTGTGGGGATGCCAATCGTTGCCACCCCGACAGATGAGATCGGTGTGGAGTGTGAAGCGGACAATATCACCATCACCGGCTTTACATTCGACGGAAACGGAGCCGCACGCGGTGGCATTGGCATCCTGGGCAATGACACCACCCTGTCGGATATAGAGATAACCGGCTACGAGGACGGCCTGTATATCAGCTTCGTCAATGGACTCTCTCTTTCCCGCACTGCTGTGCATGACAACGACAACAATCTCCAGTACGCAGACCTTCAGGAGAACCCCGGCAATACCATTACAGAGACCGTCACCGTGAACGGCCGTCCGGTCATCTACCGGGAGGGCGTGTCGGGAGAGACAATTGATGCCTCTTCAAATGCAGGAACCGTCATCTGTGTGAACGTGACGGATATGATCATCCAAGACATCACAACAGAGACTATCAAAGACGGCATCTTCCTGTTCGGATGCCGGGATGTCATCATTGAGAATATCACCGCAGACGAGGTGTACACCGGGGTGCGGGCATATTCATCAGAAAATATCATCGTGCAGGACTCTTCGTTCGGCCCGGATGCAGAGTATGGCATGAGAATATCCGGGATTACCGGATTTTTGGCAGAGGGCAATGAGATCGTCTGCCGTGATGGCAGTTCAGAGATATACCTCACTGATGCAGGGATATACCTCACTGATGCAGAGGACACCACCATATCAAACAATACCATAACCAGTGGAATTAATGGTGCGGGTGTGCTTGGATTGCGGATGAGCAACAGCTCGGTGACCGGCAATATCCTCATTGGTGACGAAATAGGTATTGGCATTGCAAATGGAGAAAACGTGGCAGTGAGCAACAACATGGTGGAGACTTCATCACAGGGAATCTTCATGCAAATGGTTCAGAACATTCTGGTATCTGACAACACCATCCAATGCAATGATATGGGCTTTGGCATGCTGATGTTAATAGCAGATGGAGCAGACATTGTCGGCAATACTGTGGAGAACTGCTCAATCCAGGCAGGGATGGTCCTGAACAATTCCGTGGTGCGGGAGAACCACTTCTCCGGGGCAGCGTATCCGGTTATCATCATCATGGAATCGGAAGAAGATGTCTTTGTCTACCGCAATGACTTCGTTTTAACAGCAGATGAGGCAGGAGCAGATGCATTCGCCGCAGACCTCACCGGGACGGACAGCTTCCGGCAGGATATGCAGACCGTAACGGATGCAACACCGGACATCAGCATGTGGAGTGACGGGCTGCTGAACGATGGCTACACGAACGGTGCGTTCGGCACCCTGGCCATGTCCGCACCGGATGCTGCGCCTCGGCATCTCATCCGGAATACTCCGGTGTGGCACTCCCCGACCGAGGAGACCTACTGGTACTACGGGCGGGCATTTACCCAAACGATGGGCAACTACTGGAGCACGTATAACGGCACTGACACCACCTATGACGGCATCGGGGAGACACCGTTCACGATTCGGAACAATGAGAGCGATATCTGCCCGTTAGTGAACCCCATTGCCCGCTACTTCAACGAAAACCCGCTGCCCGCAACGGATGAGGATGCATCAGCCGACATGGCGACTTCGGGTGCTTTGAGTGCCGGGGAATCTGCGAAACTCAGCTTCACCGGCTCTGCCGTGCAGACGGTCACCGTCACCGCAGCACAAGGAACCGGAAGAATTCTCCTCACCGTTGATCGGGCAGGCACCGGCCCGGACGGACTCGAAGGATCGGTCTACCAGTATATCTCTGCAGAACTGAGCGGCATGACGGATGAGGAGATCGCGGAGGCTGAATTCTCCTTCCGGGTGCCCGCGGCATGGCTGGGGACGGAAGGGATGCTTCCGACAGCGATCACCCTCTGGCGTTTCCACGATGGAACATGGCAGGAGCTGCCCACATCACTTGTCCGGGAAGAGGCCGGATGGATATACTATGAAGCCACCACACCAGGTTTCTCCTCCTTTGCCATCGCCGCAGGAGACGGGCAGCGTGTGACCGTCACCACCGATGTTGTGGTGCCGGGTGAGGCCGGGATGGATACGACTAACATTACCGTCACTGCGGAACCGGTGAATGAAACCGCATCCGAAGCACCGGTGACCGTGGCCATGCCTGGGGAGGAAGACACCAAAACCCCGACAGGCACCACACCACAACAGAGCCCGCTTGGTCTTCTCGCCATCATCGGCGGGGCAGCGGGTGCGGCCCTGCTCTTCCGGAAACGGGAATAACAATTGAATGAATAGTTGAGAAACCGGCTGCATCCGGTTCTCCTTTTATTTTATCCCGGTCTTTTTTTCAGATTGTCGTTCCCGGTCAGGCAGGGGTATGAGTCCATTGCATGCTGCCATTCCCACGGATCACAGGAAACAGGTACATTCCCGCACTTTAATACCTGATTCTGCCGAAAAGTTCACCATACATTTTAAGGTGACGCCATGCCCCCCACATCGTTAAACAGATCAGCAATTCTACTCATAACAGCCCTCATCCTTGTGCAGGGGGCAGCAGCACTCACAATCGAACAGGCACCCCTCAATCCGGAATTTGTCGCATACATGGAAGGACTGGACGCCGATGACATCGGTCAGTATTCCATCGAATGTTATGGTGATTCCTGTCCTGCCACAGGCACTGATACAATGCCTTATGCAACCGGAGATATCCCGGCACCGATTGTCATGGTCTGGCCGGACACGGATACGAGAGATATTTTTCGAGCGACAGGGGTGGCCGAAGGGGCATACCCCCACCACTTTGACCTCCGCGATGACAACAGGGTCACTCCGGTTCGTGACCAGGGAAAATGCGGCAGTTGCTGGGCATTTGCCGCGTATGGTTCGCTTGAGTCGACATATCTCACCGACACGGGAACCGCAGAAGACTTCTCTGAAAACAATATGAAGAATCTCTTATCAAACCTCTACCCGGACGGATATGACAGGAGTCCCTGCGACGGAGGAAACGCCATTAAGTCTACAGCCTACCTCACCCGTGGCAGTGGGCCAATACGGGAGGCAGATGACAATTATACACTCCCGGTTCCGTCCACCATCTCCCCCACCAATCTGCCCTCCGTCCTGGACGTCCGTGATGTCACGTTCCTGCCGACCCGGACAGGCCCTCTCGACAACGATCTTTTAAAACAGACTCTCATGGAAGAGGGTGGCCTCCGTGTCCGTTTCCTGGTGAACAGATCCTGTTTTGCAGACAACGCCACCACCTATTACCTGCCGGAAGAGGGCTATCCCCCTGAGGGTGGCCATGCTGTTACACTCGTCGGATGGAATGATACCTTCCCGAAAGAGAACTTTGCCATCACCCCCCCGGGTGACGGCGCCTTCATTCTGAAGAACAGCTGGGGCACCGGTTCAGGGAAGAACGGATATTTCTACATCTCCTACTATGACCGCTCATTAGACACTGGCGAACCGGTAGTATTCACCGGCGTTCCCGCTGATGAAGAGAGACAAATATATCAGTACGACCCTCTCGGAGCGACCAGGCACATAGGAACCGGAACGGACACAACCTACTTTGCGGCCAATGTATTCACAGCTGGTAATTATGAAGCACTCACCGACGTGAGTTTCTACACCATTGAACCGGATACGGACTACACGGTTGCCATCTTTACCAACTTCACCACCCCGCCGGACGATGCCGCACCGGTGGCATGGACATCCGGCACCAGTGCACTCCCCGGCTACCACACCATCACCCTCCCGGATTCCGTCAATCTTATGCCCGGAGAGATATTTTCCGTTGTCCTGGAGATCACCTCCCCAACCAGTGTCTACCCCCTTGCAGTAGAGGAGCCGATTCCCGGACACTCATCCAAAGCGACTGCAGAAGCAGGCGAAAGTTATGTGAGTGATGATGGGAAAACCTGGGAAGATCTGACCACTATATACCCGGACACCAATGTCTGTATCAAGGCGTTCACCACCCCCCTCACCGTTGTGCCATGGGATTACCCGACCATTATGGAGGCAGTGAACGCCGCAGCAGACGGTGACACCATCATCGTTGAGAGCGGCACGTATCCGGAAGCACTGTCGCTGTACAAAAATATCACTCTCACAGGTGTGGGGATGCCCGTTGTCACCACCCCGGAGGGTGTAGAAACCGGCGCTATGATCTGGACAGACAACATCACCCTCACCGGTTTCTCTTTTGAAGGAAATGAAGAATGGAGCAGGGGCATCTCCGTCTATGGGAATAACTACACGATGTCTGACTGCAGGTGCACCGGATACCAAACCGGCATCTTCATCGGCTATTGTGAAGGGCTCTCGCTTTCCAACACCTCCCTGTACAACAATGGATACAATCTTTTGTATACAGACTACCTGGAGAAACCCGGCAATACCATTGCAGAGACCGTTACGGTGAACGGCAAACCGGTCATCTACCGTGAAAGCATATCAGGGGAGACAATTGACGCCTCCTCAGACGCAGGTGTCGTCATCTGTGTGAACTGTACGGATATTACCATCCGTGATATCACAACAGAACCCGTCGAATGCAGCATCTTCCTGCTCGCCAGCGAGGATGTGATCGTGGAACATGTCACCGCCAACGCGGCATACTACGGTGTGAGGGCATATAAATCGGAGAACATCACCGTGCGGGATTCCTCGTTTGGCCCGGATACGAAGTTCGGCATACAATTGGATCAGATATCCTGTGCTCTGGCAGAAGACAATGAGATTGCCTGCCATGAGTATGGTATGGGGATAGAATACAAAAATTCAAAGAACATCACCGTATCAGACAACACCATAACACGTGGAGGAGTCGGTGTGATAGGATCCTCCTCTGACAACGGCTCAATCTCCGGCAATACCATCAGTGATTGCCACTGGGGGGGCATCCTCACTATGGAGGGTGATACTCTGGCAGTGACAAACAACACAGTGGACAACTCCGGCACAGGGATCTACACGTGGGATATGCGGGACATTCAGGTATCTGACAATGCCATCCGGTGCAGTGATGCAGGATACGGCATGGAAATCAGCGCAGACGGAGCAGTGATTAACGGCAATACCGCGGATAACTGCACGGTTCAGGCAAACATGGAACTAAACAACTCTGTGGTGTACGGTAACCGGTTTTCCGGAGCGGCATACCCGACCATTGAAAAACTGGACATGGGAGAGGATGTCTATGTCTACCGCAATGACTTTGTTCTGACCGACGGCACCTTGTCGGGGAACATCCTCAGCGACTCTGCTGCAGCAGACGTCTTTGACCACCTCAGTATGGACGACATCCGATTGGACAAAACCAGCCCAACCGGGGAATTCAGGGAGATGAGCCTGAAGGCTGATACAGGCGTTGGAACAATGGATACCAATGCAGCGGATATCATCTGGCACTCCCCGACCGAAGAAACCTATTGGTACCGCGGGCAGGGATTCGCCGGGACGATGGGCAACTACTGGAGCACCTACAATGGCACCGACTCCACTCATAACGGTATCGGGGATACACCCTTTGCGATCTCTGAAACAGAGAACGACACCTTCCCACTGGTGAAAACAATTGCCTGGTACCTAAAACCAGTATCCTCCGACAATGACGATGCGTCAGCCGACATGGCAACATCCCCTGCCCTGAGCACAGGAAATTCGGCAACACTCACTTTCACCGGCACCGCAGTGCAGACAGTCACCATCACCGCAGCGGACGAGACCGGGAGAATACTTCTCACCGTTGATCAGGCCGGAAACGGCCCGGACGGCCTCACCGGATCGGTTTACCAGTATCTCTCCGCAGAGCTCAGCGGTATGACGGATGATGAAATCAGTGAGGCTGACATCTCATTCCGGGTGCCCGCTGCATGGCTGAAGGCAGAGGGAATTCCTCCCACGGAAATAACTCTCTGGCGTTTCCACGACGGAGTATGGCAGGAGCTTCCCACCTCTATCATCAGTGAAGAGGGGGGATGGGTACATTTTACGGCTACAACACCCGGATTTTCAACCTTTGCCATCGCCACAGGTGACGGACAGACGATGGCAGTCACCGCCGAACCGACAGTAGCAGTAGGAGATACCGGAACAGAGACTGCAGAAGATAATGTTTCCATTGTGTCAGAACCATCGGTAACAGTCGCCATTCCTGAAGAAGGACCAATGGCAAATCCGACAGCAGAGGCCACCACCCCGCAGGAGAGCCCGATAGGATTTATCTCCCTCATGGGCGGAGCAGTTGGTGCTGCACTGCTCTTCCGGAAACGGTAAAATGAAACAGTAAAATAAAACGGGTGAATGAAATAAATACAGAAAACCCGGAACCATCCGGTTTTCTTCTCATTATCCGATTCAGGTATCCCAATCTTTTTCTCAAAATGGTATTCATATTCACTGACGCCACGGGTCAGCCAGGGGGACAGATTTATTTCATACCGACATTACTGTATATCACAGGAAAAAAGGTATATTCCGGCACCATAATGATAAATCCAGGTGACAAATTCACACTATATAATTCGGTGATTTCATGGTATCCCTATCGTTTTACAAATCAGCAATAATTCTCATAACAGCCCTCATCCTCGTACAGGGGGCTACGGCACTCACAATCGAACAGGCACCACTCAATCCGGCTTTTGTTGCTTATACAGAAGGACTGGATGCAGGTGACATAAACCAGTTCTCCATCGAATGCTGCGGGGATTCCTGTCCTGCCACAGGGACAGCACCCTATATGACAGGCCTCCTCCCGTCGCCTGCCGATGTTGTCTGGCCGGACGGATATGCAGCAGAAACAGATGATGAATATTTCCCCACCGGGTTTGACCTTCGTGGAGCCGGCCGGGTCACACCGGTACGTGACCAGGGGGATTGCGGCAGCTGCTGGGCATTTGCCGCCTATGGATCTCTTGAGTCAACATATCTCACCGAAACCGGAGTTTCAGAGAACTTCTCGGAGAAAAATATGAACAATCTCTGCTCGAATCTTTACGAAGACGGCTTTGATTACGCACCCTGCAAGGGAGGATTCGCATTTATGTCCGCCGCCTACCTCACCCGTGGCAGCGGTCCGGTGCAGGAAGCAGACGACCCATACATACTCCCAAAACCATCCACCATATCACCCACCAATCTCTCACCGGTGCTTGATGTCCGGGATATCACCTTCCTGCCGCCACGGACAGGTCCCCTTGACAATGACCTCTTTAAGCAGACTCTCCGGGACGAGGGTGCTATCTGGGTTGCATTCAATGTAAACAGGTCCTGCTTTGCGGACAATGATACCACGTATTACTGGCCGGGTGAGGAATATACCAGTGATGGAGGTCATGCAGTCACCCTCATCGGATGGGATGACACCTTCCCAAAAGATGCTTTTGCAGTCGAAGCACCTGATGACGGTGCCTTTATTCTCAAAAACAGCTGGGGCACCGATGTAGGAGAGGACGGATACTTCTACATCTCCTACTATGACCCTGTGATCGGCACATTCTGGGACGATGAGCAGCACTACTACGGAGATGCAGATAAATATGGTGCCGCCGGTGCAATCTTCACTGGCGTTCCCGCTGACGCTGACAAACAGATCTATCAGTATGACCCGCTCGGGTGGACAGGAAGTCTCGGCACCGGCACGGACACTACATTCTATGGGGCCAATGTCTTCACGGCAGACAACTATGAAGAACTCACCGACGTGAGTTTCTATACCCGTGAACCCGGGACAGAATACACCGTTGCCATCTTCACGAACTTCACCACTCCGCCGGGTGACGCTGCACCAGTCGTATGGACATCCGGCACCGCTGATCTGCCGGGATATCATACCATTTCACTCCCGGAGTCTGTTTCCCTGATGCCCGGAGAAGTATTTTCCGTCGTTCTTGAAGTGACTTCACCAACCGATACCTATCCACTTGTTGTAGAAATGCCAATTGAAGGATATTCATCCAAAGCAACTGCAGAAGCAGGCAAAAGTTATGTAAGTGACGATGGGGAAATATGGGAAGATCTAACTACCGACTACCCGAATACCAACGTCTGTATCAAGGCGTTCACCCACCCACTCACTGTTGTCCCACGCGACTACCCAACCATCCAGGCGGCAGTGGATGCCGCAGCATCCGGTGACACCATCATCGTTGAGAGAGGCACCTACCCCGAAGAAGTGGTGCTGAATAAATCCCTCACCCTCACCGGTGTGGGGATGCCTGTTATCACCACCCGGGATGGTGGCACTGGTGTTGACATTTATGCAGACGACTGCACCATCTCCGGGTTCTCCGTAAAGGGTCCAGAGGAGGGAGAACACCTTGCCGTGGGCATCTCAGGAAATAACTGCACATTGTCTGACACTGAAATAACCGGCTGCACATACGGCCTGTTTATCAGGTACACCGCCCAGGGACTCTCCTTATCCACAATCGCAATGCACGACAATGATTACAATTTCTTTTACTGGAGCGACTGCAAAAATCCTGGCAATACCATTGACGAGACCGTCACGGTGAACGGCCGGCCGGTCATCTACCGGGAAGGGGTATCAGGAGAGACCATCGATGCCTCCTCAAACGCAGGAGCCGTCATCTGTGTGAATGCGACAGACATCATTATCCGTGACACCACAACAGAGGCCACGGGAGACGGAATTAACCTCATCTTCTGCCGGAACGTGTGTGTGGAGAATGTAACCGCGGACAGGCTATTTACCGACGGAGTGTGGGCGCATTCTTCGGAGAATATCATAGTGCGTGACTCTTCGTTTGGTCCGGAGATGTATCGTGGCATTAATGCAGAAGAAACCAACGGACTGCAGGTAGCAGGAAACAATTTTACCTACCAGTACGGTTTTGCAGGGGTGTCCCTCAAAGAAGTGAATGACTCCCTCATAACAAACAACACCATGAGTGGTGAGGAAGACTGTGTGGGAGTGGTGGGAAATGAGACCTCCGGATTAATTGTGGCCGGAAATACGATCAAAGGCGGCACGGGCTACGGCATCAACATCACAAATGCAGACAGGATAACCGTATCCGACAACACGATGGATGTCACCCACAACGGAATCCTCATCGGAAACGTGGATGAGGTCACCATCTCCGCCAATGCCATCGAGTGCAATGACAGGGGAATGGGCATGCAGATCTCAGTAGATGGAGCAGAGATCACCGGCAATACGATAGAAAACTGTTCTGAAATGGGATGGATGATCCTGAACAATACCGTGGTGCGCAGGAACTCTTTTTCGGGATCGGTATACCCAACTATCTCCCTTCTGAATCCGGACGGAGGCGTCCATGTATACCGCAATGACTTTGTGCTGACGCCGGGAAATGCAGACGCAGGCATGATGACCACAGGCATTACCAGGAGAGACAGACAGTCACCGGTGATGACAGGTGTCCCGGACCGCAGAGGGGACGACGGTTTATTGTGGTCTGATATATTCCCCAATGAAAAATATCATGCAGATACGTTCTCCATGATGGCTGAGATTTCAGATCCGGATGTTGCGTCATCGGCTGAGGTGCAGGATAGCGGAATCTGGCACTCCCCAACAAAAGAGACATACTACTACAACGGGCAGGCTTTCACCAGGTTCATGGGCAACTACTGGAGCACCTACAATGGCACCGACTCCACCCATGACGGCATCGGGGATGCACCCTTTGTAATCTCTGAAACCGAGAACGACACCTTCCCGCTGGTGAAACCAATTGCCTGGTACCTGGATAGTAACCCGGATTCCGGAAGTGATGACCCGTCCACCGATATGGCAACATCCCCCGCCCTGAGTGCAGGAGATTCAGCAACACTCACTTTCACCGGCACCGCGGTGCAGACAGTCACCATCACCGCAGCGGACGGGACCGGGAGAATACTTCTCACGATTGATCAGGCCGGAAACGGCCCGGACGGCCTTGAAGGATCGGTTTACCAGTATCTCTCCGCAGAGCTCAGCGGTATGACAGATGCTGAAATCAGTGAGGCCGACATCTCATTCCGGGTGCCCGCTGCATGGCTGAAGGCAGAAGGACTCGCCCCGGCGGATATTGCCCTGTGGCGGTTCCACGACGGTGCATGGCAGGAACTCCCCACCTCTGTCATCCATGATGAGGGCGGATGGATACACTTTACAGCTACAACACCCGGGTTCTCCACCTTTGCGATTGCAGAAGGAAACGGACTGAACGCCATGATTGACGCCATTCCTGAAATGATGGGGCCGGGGCCGGAAATCGGAACAGACACTGCTGATGGTGCTATTCCCTCCACAACTCTACCGGCCAATGAGACTGAACCGGAACCACAGGTGACGGTCGCTGTCCCTGACGTGGAAGGCACCGGAACTCCGACAGAAAGCGCCACTGTCCCACAGGAGAGCCCGCTTGGAATTATTCCGGTCATTTGCGCTGCAGGTGCCACCCTTCTCTTCCGGCGACGGTAAAACAAACGGAAATTTTAAAAACAGTGAGAAAAGATAAGCCGGATATCCGGTTCACATCATTTCTCTTTCCGGAAACGGCCAAAAACCGTTTTCACAGCTTTTTGTAGAGGAGGGTATATCCACCCTTCGCCGAACGCACATCTGCAATGGTGTAGAAGGCATTCGGATTGTAGTGATGAATCATCACCCATTATTTTCCAGCTTTCTCGCCCGTTTAACCAGCATATAAATATCATTTGCCGGAATACCGGTCAAATCAGCCAGTTCATCGGGAGAATGTTTCAGAAGCTCTCCTACCGTCACAATCCCTGCCTCCACCAGTTTTTTTCTCATTTTGGCATCGACTCCCTTGATAAGGGTCACCGGACATAGTTTCATGTTGGCGACCATTGCCGCGATATTTTCATCCTTTGGATTGTCCCAGCCGATGTGTTTGATATCCCAGCAGGCGGCATACCGTTTTGCGTGGGCGGAGAGTTTGGTGTTGGTGACGATCATCGCTTTATCGATGGTGAAATCATTTTTTCCTGCCTTGTAGCCTTCCTGGACATCCTCGACAATGGCCCGTGCAATACGTCCCTCATCAAGACCAGTCATGCGGTGATGATTGTGGTGATGTTTCACCTCGACAAAATAAGTGATGCCGTCTTTGCGGGCGATCGCGTCCACTTCATGCTCACCACACCGGCCCTTCAGTATTCTCCCCTCTTCAACCGCGTAGCCGGAGCCTTTCAGGAGTGCCTGAACATAGAGTTCAAAGTCCGGTTTTGGGCCGAGCAGACCAATGGCCCGCCGTACATTCGTCCGGCCTTCGACCGAGGGCTGGAATTTGCGTGCTGAGGTATGGATGATATGCAGGATATCACGGGTCCGGATGCCGTCATACAGGCGACGTTCCACATCTGCGGCGACTTCAATGATATAATCATCCGGAACCCCATAATTGCGGGCGGTACGCATCACCCGGTAGCGGTCATAGGGCTGGCGTGTCCCGTCTGCCTTGATCACGTGTTTCATCTCTCGCTGCTCCCCTGGGTGCAACAACAGCCCGGCAGAGAAAAAACCGTCATTCCGGGCATTGCCTCACGATACAATCCCCTGTTTGTCCCGAAGATATATGATTGTTATACCAGCCGGGGCCATGATTTCAGCGGGTATTTCCATATTGCATGTCCAATCTTTGCAGCATCTCTGTCCCCGCACCGCTTCGCTACTATTATACCCCCGGAGGGGCAATTATTGTCCGCACATTTCTCATGCCGAGATAGTCTAGCCCGGAAAGGCGGGGGCCTCGAAAGCCTCTGGTGTTCGCACCCCGGGAGTTCAAATCTCCCTCTCGGCGTATTTTACCAAACAAGAGAGCGACAGGCATTTTTACCAGAATATTTTCCATCCCGACGGAAGAAATCACCGCGTACATTCAGGAAGCGGTATGATGCCCACACCGCAGTGGGCAGATACACCGGATCAATCCTGACCACCGATACCGGGGACAGGACAATTATATATTCTTCATCCGCTACAGAGGCATATAACCGGGGCGGACTCCGGACCACTGCATCCGGCATTGGGTGCAGGAAATTGAGGTAAACAATATGCAGACCCTTACCGGAAGCAGCGGAGATACGACAGGTCTTGCGGCACTAAACTATTCCCCGAACATTACCCCGGAGATGGTAATCCTTGCCGCTCTTACCCTCGTCGTCGGATATATCGTGGCAAAAGTCATCGTCAGGTTGACGGAACGGATGCTCAAAAAACAGGGCCACCTGACCGAAGTGGCCGCCGGTCTTCTCGGACGGATTATCGCCATTCTTCTCTACATCATCATCATCATTCTCATCGCCGTCAGTTTCCTGGGGGTGAACGGCAACAGCACCGGAAATCTTCGGTCCCTGCCGGGCACATCCAATCGACACCAGATACCGGAAAAACAGATATATCAGGTGCCCGGTATCGGCACCCCCCATCTCTTTCTCCCTGCATACGCTACAGCGGATCGTTCCGTGAGCAATCCCCAGTATTATAATTTATCAATAATGTATGAATTTGTGTGACAGATCACAACATATTTATGCACACATGTATTAGTGAAGAGTGCCGGAAACGCACTGGAATCCGCCAATGGGGGGGTGTCCCGGTGTGCCGGGTGTTTCGCCCATGACTGCACGAACCCGATTTCCGGCCTTGTTGTGGGCCTGTCACACAAAAAAAGAGGCAAACGAAAATGCAGAGAATTGTTGAATTTGAAGGCAGGGATATTGTTCTGGATACGGAGAGCGACACCAGAGTATTCCTTGCCCCACGACCGGTCTCGGAGGATGACCGCCGGTATGGGCGTGGCAGGGATCTCTTCATAAAGAATCGTGAAGAGAGACCGGACATCTACTACCTGTACCGGTGGACAGAAATTCCAGATGAAGAAGAGAAGATCACCATTGTAACCAGGAATATCGCCGAGCGGTTCCTTGAAGAGCATGGTCTGATTCTTGCCAGCTATCCGGAAGAGAGGGCAGGCAACAGACTGGGCAGCTACGGCTACGGGCTTCTGGAGGAGTTCTAAATCTGACCGGGCCCCCCGGAGTGAAGGGAACAGTATACCGCAGCAAGGGATGTCAATGAGCAGGAAACCCATAGGCCCGGTCGGCCAGACGGACGGGCCTTCCTGCTGTTGGGGAGAACACGCATGAACATTTACTTTCCCCCTACCAGACCCAATCCATCTCACCCCCCGCATGCAACGACCAGATATCAAAAAAACAGGGACATTCATACGTCAGAACGATCAACGGAGTTTCTCTTATTTCCACCCTCCAATATCGTATTCATCCATATTCGTCTCCCGGAGAAGAACTATTTATTTGGCACCGTCCTGTCCTGAAACCATGGGTACCATAGTGGCGGGTCTCTGAAAAAGACCGG
The DNA here is from genome assembly GCA_030595665.1 of Methanogenium sp. Classification (GTDB taxonomy): domain Archaea; phylum Halobacteriota; class Methanomicrobia; order Methanomicrobiales; family Methanomicrobiaceae; genus Methanogenium. The sequence goes on along the minus strand of JAUVCV010000012.1, from coordinate 6,080 downwards.
AAAAAAAGGTAATTATTGTTCGGAAAATGCCTGAATCCGGTCGCCGACATTCTGTTCGAGGTTCCGGTACCAGAATGCATAATCGTAGCGGTGATAGACACCTTCCGGATATGCACCGATGTCAAGCTCCTCGCCTGCGGGGATTGTTGTGGTGAGAGCTCCGGTTGTCAGGTTTATCTGTGCGTCACAGTAGTTGTCCACCTCACGTAGCAACTCGCCTGTTGAATCATTATAAATCCGTGCACCGAGGTTCCCGGATTTCGGAGCGTAGGTATCATCCGTCTTCCAGTTCAGGGGATTGATGCAGTGTGCTCCTTCCATGAGCATCGGGCCGCCCACAGACGTCGTGGACTGGGTGTTGTAGGTAACAACAATGCCGGTGTCATCCGCACGCTCTGCCGCGGTCAGATTTGCTGCTGCAAGATCGGCATCCGTTACGGTGTAGCCAATCAGATACGCGGCAACCATACGGTTGCGGAGCGCTTCGTCATCACCGAAGCGATTCTTGATCAGTTCAATCAATGCCATCGTTCCCTGACTGTGACCGGCGATAATGAACGGACGGCCTTTGTTGAGGTTCTCGATATAATACTCAAAGGCTTCTTCCACATCGGCGGCACCCTGTTTGAATTCTTTCGTATCGGTTGCAAGTCCGCCCGCAGGCATAGTAACCTGGGTGGACATCTGACGATAGTAGGGGGCAAAGACATTGGCATTCGATTTATACACACTTGCCTGTGCCTGATAAATGCCCTCAGCGAGCGCCCGTTCTTCTGCGCAGGTGATATCCATCTGACCGGTTGCATTGCTGCTGACCGTCGGGTAGACATAGAATACATCGACCCCTTTCTCAACGGACGGCAGGGAAAGCCAGTTGTATGTCTCGTTATAGTCCGGACTCTGTTCAGCAACGCCGGGTTCCACCACACCGTTGTCCAGTGTGGGGGAGGCATCTTCATTTACACAACCGCAGGCGAGAATAACACAGATTCCTACCAGTGCAGTAAGAGAGATCAAAGAAGGGGATTTTTTTATCATCGTAGTATCTCCACAGGTGATTACTCAGTATATCTGTCACCCGCAGGAAAAACAATTTTTGAAAAAAAAATCCTCTACCCGTCCATCAGCTTACAGCCGATGCAGGTTTTCCCGTCCCCCGTCAGCGAGTAGATGATCCAGTTGCCCTGCGATTCGCCCTTGATGAGCCCCGCTTTTTTGAGCACGTTCAGGTGATAGGAGAGTTTCGAGTCCGCAATGTCAAGGATCTCCTTAATGACACAGACGCAGAGCGGCTGTTGGGAAAGCATGAAGAGGATCTTCAGCCGGACAGGATCCGCACAGGCACGGTGAAAGGCAGAGACACTGGCCAGCCGGTCAGCATCAGGAAGGCATCCCTCCATCGCTTCGACACCGCCGCAGGCCAGAAGCGCCTCTGCCACCTCTTCAGGGATATCACGGCCTTCCATACCTCTGTTTTCCGGAGATGACGGAGTGGTATTGTGCCGGTTAACAGACATGGTACGTAGTATGAACGGCTACAGAACATAAGAATTGTGTCCGGCAGGGAACGGGTCTTTTTGTTCTTTCGAAAAAAAAGAATTTCAAATAAAGTTGAAATGGCAACCTATATCAACCTGCCACGGCCATGGTATTTCATACTAATCGAATTTCAGAAGTGATGACCCGCCTATGACAAAAAATGACCCGGATTCAAAGACAGATGCAACGGATGAGCTTACCGCACGGATACTCAAAGCTGTGGAAAACGTCGAATGCTGTTGCGGGTACGGATGCCATGACAGAACCGGGAACGTAAAGGCAGAAACCGTAACGGAAAGAGAAGACGAAACACCGTAAACCGGCAGTTTGTGACGATGGATATCTACAGCACGTTCGCCACCGCCGGACAATTTTTTGTTGTCATCGCAGGGGAACTGGTCATCCTCTTCATTGGAATTTCATTCCTTGTCGGCCTGCTCCAGGCATACATCCCGGCGGAGCGAATAAAGAAAACGCTCACCGGACGGGGCGAGGGCACCGGCAACGTGATGGGGGCGGCATTCGGTGCACTCACGCCATTCTGTTCCTGCTCGACAATTCCCATCCTTATGGGCCTTCTCGATGCGGGCATCCCCTTCGGGATATGCATGTCATTTCTGCTTGCATCCCCGCTCTTAAACCCGGTCATCCTGAGTCTGCTCACCGCCCTCATCGGCATTGTGCCGACCGCGGTGTATGCCGTCATCACATTCATTGCGGCGGTAAGTATTGGAGCACTCCTTGGGAAAGCCGGGTATGGGAAATATGTGAAGAACGTCACCATCGAAGGGGCACACCTGGCATGTGACTGCAGTCACCCGGAAGGGGCATCATTTTCTGACCGCCACGTGCCAAAGGTGCGTCAAGCGTTCATGTTCGCCATCTCCCTCTTCCGGCAGGTGCTCCCGTATCTCCTGCTTGGTGCAGGCATCGGGGCATTCATCTACGGATTTGTCCCGGAAGACCTCATTGTGTCTCTTGCAGGGCCGGACAACCCGCTTGCCATTCCGGTGGCGGCCGTCATCGGCATTCCGATGTATATCCGGGCAGAGACCATCATTCCCATCAGTGCCGTGCTTCTTGAAAAAGGGATGGGCATCGGTGCGGTGATGGCACTCATCATCGGCGGCGCCGGGGCAAGCATTCCTGAAGTGACCCTGCTCTCCTCCATCTTTGAACGCCGCCTGGTGGGAGTGTTTGTTGCAACTGTGCTGGGAATCGCTATCATCGCCGGTATCACCTTCCAGATCACCGGAATTCTGTAGGGAGACAGGGAATACCGGATACCAGCACCCCTTTTCCGGTGATGAACAGGTATGACTGCCCATATCCCCGGTCACAACCTTTTTTGTTTCATCCCCGGATATTTCAACAATTATTGAAATGCCAACATATATACCGTACCATAGTCCAACAGTATTTCAACCCAATTTGAACCAAGGAGTTTATTCACATATGTCTGACAAGAACCAGGATACCAAACAGGAAGGATTTGCAGCGAAGATGAAAAAGATGATCGGCGGTTGCGGAGGCTGCGGGTGCTGCTGCGGAGACATTAAAATCGTTCCCAAAGAGGAGACAACGGACGCAGAGAAGACTGAGAACGCCAAGTGAAGGAGGAATGCAACAAATCATCCCTTCATTCCCCACAGTCTCAATTTTTCTGTTTTTCTCCCCCGGGTTTCCCCTGTATTATATTATAGGAGGAAGGACATTATGGCAAAGAATACTCCATCGTGCGGTGCCGCTGATGCCATACGACACATCAGACAAAACGAGGTTGATGGTGTTGGTGTCGGGCCATACCAGGTGAGATCATTCACGGCCCTTGTGAGGGAGTATGAGCATTCAGGGCGATAATGATGAAGATAAAGATTATGGGAACCGGGTGTATGAAATGCAAACGCCTGGCAAAAAATGTGGAAAAAGCGGTTGCAGAGCTCGGGGTATCCGCAGAAATTGAAAAGGTGGAAGACATCAACGCCATCATGGACAGCGGGGTGATGCTGACACCGGGGCTCATCGTCGATGACGAACTAAAATTTTCAGGCCGTGTGGCGGATGTTAAAGAGATAAAAGCGATCCTGCAGGGGGGGATGTGAGATGGATGAAAAACCCACCTGTACCTGCGGGGAACGGGGAGATAAGAAGCGAATCATCTTCGCCTGTTCCGGTGCCTCAAATGTCGGGGAGCTCTCAAACGCGGCGGCGGTTGTTCTCACAAAGGAGGGATTCGGCAGTAAGGCATGCACCGCTTCTCTTGCGATAAAGACCCCTTCGGTGATGAAAAAAACAGAGGACGCAGACGAGATTGTCATCATCGACGGGTGTTCAGTCGGGTGCGCAAAAAAGATTGGCGAAGCGGCCAGTGTCGAACCCGACCAGTACGTTGTGATCACAGATCTGGATATCAAAAAGGTCGGCGACATGGACGTGGATGAGGGTGACCTTGAAAAAGTCGTCTGTGCCGTTTGGGAAGGAAAAGGCAGACCAGAAAAGACCAAACCAGAAGGGGATGAAGAGGAGACCCCCTGTGTTTGTGGCGGGGACTGCAGCTGAAAGAAAAATTATGACCGGCACACTGACAGTGGAATGGCGGCATATCGGGGAGAATGTCGATACAACATGTGTCCGGTGTGCGGCGACCGGACATACCCTTGCAGGGGTTGTGGACGCGATCCGGCCCATGCTCTCGGCCCGGCGCATCCGGGTAAAGGTCGTGGAGATGGTGCTCCCGCCAGAACGGATTGTCGAATCCAACACCATCCTCTTCAACGGCACACCCATCGAAGATCTTCTGGACGAGGCAGAGGTGGAGATGACCCCGTGCGTCTCCTGCTCCTGCATCACGGGAACAGATACGGAGTGCCGGGCCATCGTCTGCGGGGACGAGACACATGAAGCCATCCCTGCGGATCTGATCAGGAAAGCGGCCCTGAAAGCAGTGGGCCTGTGACCAAATCCTCTGTATGAGCGGAATCGGGCCACTACCTCACGGCCCGGATGACGAATGATTAAAATACTCCCCGCTACCAGATCCAATTACAAGTTATTTTGAAACATTGCAACGGTTCGTTGTTATCCGCCAAATAGCACGGTATACCAGACCAATACCGAGACGGAGGAATCATGAGAGGGAAATTACCCGGAAAATTCAACATCACCGGATCATCACAGCCACGGTGGTCTTCTGCGCCGGATGCACGGATGACGGAGGGGCTGTGGCGGGTGCACCGGAGAATACCCCGGAGACCGAGATCACCTACACGGGAACGAATGTGGAAAAAGTCGAGATCTATCATTTCCACGGTGACAGGAGCTGCACATCCTGCACCGTGCTGGGCGATTTTGCCGAAGAGACGGTCACAGAATGGTACGCACCGGAGCTGGAGTCAGGAGAGCTGGTGTTTGATCATGTCAACTTCGACAACCCCGAAAACAGCGACCTTGTTGAACAGTATCGCCCGACCGGATCCTCTCTCTGGATAGGAATCTTTGATGAGAACGGATTCTATAAACAGGAACTGGTCACCCCCTGGTATATGATCAAAGACAAAGATCAGTTCACTACCTACATCAGGGCGGTAATTGAGCAGCAGCTGGCATAAGATATCATGGACATCATGGGGTTCATGCAGACGATGGGGATGAGCGGTGTTCCGCTCGTCGCCGCCTTTTTTATCGGGCTGATGACGGCGATGAGCCCGTGCCCCCTCGCAACGAATATCACCGCCATCGCCTACATCTCGCGGCGGCTGGAGGACAGCCGGAAAATCCTCCTCGTGGGGACGCTGTATGCCGCAGGGAGAACGACGGCATATGTGGCCATCGCTGCGGCCATCGTGTATGCCGGACTCAATGTGCAGGCGATCTCCTTTTTTTTACAGGAGCACGGCGAGATGCTCCTCGGCCCGCTGCTCATTATTTTAGGCATCCTGATGCTTGATGTCATTGACATCCCGCTTCCGGGAGGCGGGAAATATCTCGCCACCCTCATGGAGACGTATGCAGAGAAGGGATTTGCCGGGAGTTTTATTCTGGGAATGCTCTTTGCGCTCAGCTTCTGCCCGTTCAGTGCGGTGATCTTCTTCGGTATGCTCATCCCCATCGCCCTGAAGACCGGTGATGCCTTTGTCGTCCCTGCCGTCTTCGGGATGGCAACGGCCCTGCCGGTGATTCTGGTCTCCGTCCTGCTCGCAGGCGGAATCGGACGGGCGGCACAGTTGATGCAGCGGGCGCAGGCGGCGGAATGCTGGGTGAAGAAGGGAGTTGCAATGGTGTTTATCGGGATGGGCGGTTATCTGATTTGGGTTACCTGGGTGGGGTAGGTTGAGGGGGATGCCGAAGGGAAGAACACTCAATGTCTCCGGGACGGGGTGCAGGTCGGACGCAGAGCAGAACGCTCCTGCCCCATCCCGGTTTCTTTGTCACCCACTACTCCCATCACCCCCCCTGACCTCATCTTTCTGAATGCCGGTATGGGCAAATCGGGTGGCGGGATGGGCGTATTTTCCGCCCGCCAGTTTTGGCGGAAAAATACG
>JAUVCV010000025.1 GCA_030595665.1 Methanogenium sp. | reverse complement strand
ACTTTTCCTTCAGCTCAGGAATTTTACGATTTAGTTCAAATCTTGTCAATGGCTGTTCTACTTCATATGCACAAATCTTATTTTTCAAAGCCCAGTTGAAAACAAACCTACATGCCCCGAAATGCTGCGCAAACAAGGATTTCTGTTCCTTGTTGGGATACATTCGGTATTTGTAGGCTTTCAGCATGCACGCCCCCATATATTTTAATGTTATATATGCTTTGTGCTAATATGAATTACAAACATCTCAATCATAAGAAAATACATTATGGAGCGATGGTTATTTTTGTTGTAGCATTGGAAATGTGAGTAAAGCCACTATTACAAAATATATACAAGAACTTGGATGATCGCTTACATCCCCTTGGCTAAAGACCAAGGGGTTTTACGCTCGATTTATAAAAAACGCAGGATGAAACAGATACATGGCACGTATACTCTCAGAGAAAGACCAGGAAATTCTGAAGAAATGTGCACCGGAGTGTGAAGACCTGCTCTGTTCGGGATCAGGAGTCACCTACCGCTCTGTGCTGCCGCCTGTTGCAAACCATTATGCAACAGATGCAGATGACTTCAGGAAACGAGTCTCCCGCATGACAGCAGATGAACTCGAATATCTCACCGCACTCATCACCTCCGGTGAAGAAAGTCTCTGCTGCCTTCCCCCTGACTACTTTGGCGCCTTCCTGGAACAGGTGACAGAGCACCTCGGCAAAAGTGCCCGGCGCGAGATGCTGAATGCCTATCGCAGTGGTGACGACTGTTTTATCTAAAACCACGCCCGGATATCATTCGCTCCCGGAATGCGTCTCTGGGAATGTGCCGGATAAGAAAAAATATGATGCATACAGGAACAGAGGATGCGGATACAATATCAGACACACATTCACCCGGAGTAAAATGAAATGAGAATAACATTACGCAGTTTTGCCCGCTTCCGTGAGATATTCGGGGAAGAGAAAACGATTGAAACAAAAGGTGTTGCAACACCAAAAATGGTGCTTTCTGCCCTTTGTGAAGAAAAAGGATGCACTGAAACCCTTTTTACTGCAGAAGGCACGCTTCACCCACATATTACTGTGATCCTTAACGGGAGGCGGCTTTCTGCCGGAGAGACAGAAGATACATCACTTGCAGATGGCGATACACTGGTGGTTTATCCTCCGGTATCAGGAGGATAAAAATCCATGATTTCCATACAAAAAGAAGATATTGATATCGGAGCACTCATACAGCAGTCACGCGACAAACGTATGGGTGCCCAGGTAGTCTTTGTCGGCACCGTGCGTGACGATGGAGATAGCATTGAGGCAATCGAATTTGAGGCAGACCGTACAACAGCAATCGCTGATCTCAGGACAATTGCAGCAGAAGCGACAGAAAAATACGGGCTCATCTCGGTTGATATCATTCACCGGGACGGCCTCCTCCAGATGGGAGAGACCATCCTTGTCATTATAGCAGGTTCTGCCCATCGTGAGGAGGGATTTGCCGGGTGCCGGTACATTATCGAGGAAATAAAACGATACGTGCCGATCTGGAAAAAGGATATTAATACCACCGGCGACTCACACTGGCATGATTAGACGCCGGTGAGAAACTGGTATATATCAGTGGGACCGAAGAACCGAAAGAATACTCCTCTTTTCAGTCCTGCATTCCCATCTATAATATCAGTGACCGCAAGGATTTCACGGAATAGAAAGGGCCTCTAACCAGTGTTTTCCCCGATGTCACACCCCGGACATCTGTTCTTTCATATCGCCGGAGGGGCACTGTTTCCATTGTCAGCAATACAGGGGAATTCTTCACACCCGCCATCCGGAAATCAGATCGTAATATCAGGGAGATTCTGAGGGAATTGGCTGATTTTCCCCTCCAAATTCATTAAATAACACCCGATATACTGCCGTCAGGACTGCAAGTGCCAGTGGCCCATAGAGAAAACCCGGGACTCCCATAACGGCAATACCACCAAAAAGAGCGATAAATATCAGGACAGCATTGAGTTTTGAACGTTTTCCCATCAGGACGGGGCGCAGATACCAGTCCGGAATGGCACACAGCAGAGGCCAGCCAATCACCAATATCAGCACCAGCCCAAAGGAATCCCCAAGAGAGAGAGCATAGACCGCAAGAAGCACAATGATAATAACAGGGCCGAATACGGGGATTAATGCAAATATCGCACAGGTAACCGACCAGAAGAGCACATGCCCGTATCCGAGGAACGTAAAAAACGGCAGAGCAACAACGAAGACAAGCAGGGCGATTCCCACATGGACGATGATAAGGGAATAGAGAGTATCCGAGAGAAGCACATTGAGAATGGATAGTTTTGATTTTGATTCTGCCGGCACGACAGACCATATCTGATGAAACATCTGCTCCCCATACAGAATAAAGAGATACAGGAACAGAAAGAGGATCATGAAAATTATTGAATAATAGGCAGTTGCACCAAGAATTTCACCAATGGAGCCCTGCACTGCAACGACAATACCATTGACAATCTCCTGGAGATCAAAGACAAACGGATTCACATCCATGCCAAAAATTCCCCCTTCTATGGAAAGCCAGCCAAAGATACTGTTAAAGACCTCCTGAATATACTCCCCGTTTACAAAGATAACAACCAGAGACACCATCAGCATCACGACAAGAAAGATGACCACGCCTGTTGTGATGAAAATGGACGAGAGAGATGCACGGAGATGCTTTTTCAGGACATTATGATAGGGTATCAAAACCGCTGCAAGTGCTCCTGCAATAATGAGCGAGTCAAGCAGTGCCCGGAACATCACAATGATCAAAAGAACCAAAAAAACCGATATGCCAATGACAAACCAGTCTCTTTCCTTTCTGCCGGTATTCATTGCTGGTGTATACTTCATTACCTGTTGGTGAACCAACCGTTGCCCGGATTACTCCTGTGCAAAATGGGCTAAAATACCAGTCAGGATGCACGGCTCAAAAAGAGGATTTTGATTGTTGTTCGTAGTATCATCTCAACCTGTCTGAACAGGGCAGAAGTCAGAATCGCAGGGATACCATGAATGGCACCAATACAGGACCCATGCCCACAACAGATTCACATCCCGGATTAAGAGTTCCGGAACATGTCTGCCATGAAATGTATCTCTCCATGCAGGAGGAAAGGCCTGTGAAACACCTGTTGGCAATCCCATCCGTCCATCCATCCATTCCTCTGGTATCTGATATTCCGCAAAATATCAGGAGGGATATCCATACAGACAGCCTGGTATGAGCTGCTTCTTTTTTATGGTCATTTTTCCCGTTTATCAGCCATATTTTACGTATATTCTGGAAAATCGTAAACGAGAGGCGCAATTCCAACTCAATACGATAAAATACGAAGATCTGGGTTCTTTTGGAAATCAAACTAATTTAAACGGAGGAAAAAAAACAATTTCAGTCATTTCCGGCATATCTTTATTACCCTGACAGGCAACTGGATGATACAAAAAAGGACAGATCTATGAAAGATGGATATATGGTCACACTGAGCATCAAAATGCGGGTTCGGGGGGCCGGATCCAGGGATGAAGCCATCTGGAGTGCCACAGAACATCTTGAAGATGCAATCCGCAATTCTGTTGAAGTCACATACTCCGCAGACGCAAAACGTATCAGCCGGTTCGACGAAGAGCCGATCTTCGGAAAAAATTGGGACTAAGAACAATGAACGAAAATACTGAGGCAATAGTTACAAAAACGATCAGGATAATGGCACCTTCGAGCCCGGTAAACCCGGCATCATCACTCCGGCCCTTCCCCCTCCGCACCTGCTTTTCCCCTTCACCCGGTGTGTTCCCTTATCAGATGATGCGTATACCCCCAATATAGCATATCGTATAACTTCCTTCACGCACGAGAAGCAAGATTTTTCTCATCCGCACACAAGAAGAAAAACATGGAATTACAGGAAACAGGATCAGGCCTTGCCGGGATGCTCCGTCCGTTCAAGAAATTCATGGTCGAATCCAATATTATGGACACAGACCAGGTGGTATTTTATGGCTGCCCCGGAACATGCACACCATTTATTGAACTTCTCACGTATGCTGTCCGTGACCTGCCGTTTGAATTTATTTTCGTACCCCGACTGGACGAATCATCAGCCAAAGTACTTAAACCGGTTGCCCATGTGGGCATGCAGGTCACATCCCATGCCCCGGAGACCTTTGATCCTAAGATCATTGTAATAATGGGGGGTCTTGCCATGCCAAATGAACCGGTAACAGCTGAGATGGTGCAGGAAACCATTGCCGGATATAATGCAAAAATTGTGGGCATCTGCTTTATGGACATGTTCCGGCGTGCCGAATGGCCGGAAAAAATAGCCTTCGACATGATGATCAATGCCCAGATGGACCCGGTTGAGGTCTGGAACTAGTCAGGTACCCACAGATCTCATCATAGATCCCCGGAGAAGACTACCTCTTTTTTTCCATCAGTAAATGTTGCAGTGGCAGTCACATGCTCGATTGCAGACGCAGTCCCGTTGTAGGCTTCCCTCGCCATAATAAACGATTCATGACGTGAAGGATATACCCATTCCATCGTATGAAGGCCGCCCGTGTCTTCAACAGTCATGAGAATAGTTGCCACCTCATTTGACATGGGACCACCATCAATCTCCACTTTATACCCTCCCCCATATGCAGATACGGAGAGAATCAGATTCTCAGAGGGGGTAAATGTGGGGACCAATTCTGTGGTAGGAACTGTTGTTGCATACGAAAGAATAGTTGGCAGAGGTGTCTGAATTGAAACCCCCGCATCTCCTGACCCTTGTCCCGGCAGTCCATATGTGAGAATAGCGAGGCACAGCACCACGAAGATCATCACTGCCAGCCCGAGAATCATAGGACGTCTCCGCGAAGGGGACGGGGGTTCATTACATGGATACGAAGCAGATGAACGGGATTTATTTTCTGCATTATTGGGTGTTTCAGTTGCCGTCGGACCGGATGACTGACCGGGCGGAAGGGTATCACCCGGTGAAGAAACAACAGAAGACAGGATTTGTCCACTCTCTGTACCGGATACTGTGTCATCTGCAGAAGGGGCACTTTCCAGATTATTCTCTTTGTGCAGACCCCTCTCCCATTCGTCAGACATAGAGTCCCCATTAGGCAGAATCCCGCCCGCTGTATCAGCACCGGATGAAGTCATTACACTATCTGCACCCTCTTCCGGCAATTCATCTTCATCTGCCTCAATGATCGCAGACCGGTGCATATCACTTCCACCCTTTGGCATCTCTCTGACCCGGCCAAATGGTGTTTGCACGTCCCTTGCATCCCCTGCCACAATAAATGGGACAAACTCCCCTTCCCCATGGTTTTGTGTCACGGAAATCTCAGTGCCGCACTCCGGGCAGACATCTAACCCACCCGGAATATTTGCACCACAGTTCGGACAGAACATATATTTCTCCAATTTTAATATAATCGCTACAATTACAATATCTTTTGTTTCCTCCTTGTACCGAAATTTGAGTACCGGAACACACCGTGGAAACGGGCCAGACAATATGGAAGAGAAGGACTTCCATTGGGATCTTGTGGGGATTCTCCCGGCAGTCCTTGTACCTGCATACTCATCACCTGCAGATCCGGAAGCCTTTGCGGGGACGACCGGATCTCTTTATTCAACATTTTTCGGGCTCTCTTACATGATTCCGTCAGTAATCAGCGGGTTTTTCGGCGGGGAAATTCAGAGTGGCATTCGTGGATATATCATCCCGGCTGCCTGAATCATCCCCCACCCCCACCAACTCATCTCTTCAGACATATTCTCTTCTGATCATATATCTGTGACCAGCAAATACCCATGAACAATGAGTTCCGGCATATTTGACTGAAATAGCTACGGCTCAATGAAATACCCTCATCTGAGCACGAAAAGAATAAACTCAAAAAAAAATTGTGTTAGATGTATGGGTTGCGCAGGCCTTTGCCAACGCCAAAGCTTGCACGCTCATCAAGATTCTTCTGGTTCTTTGTGATCTTGTCAGTTGCGAGTTTGGTCACAAGGCCCAGACCCGGCTTGACATCTTCAATAGACTGGGTCTCGAAGTATCCTGCTTCGATTGCCTTGCCCCAGAGGGTCTCACCAGCTTTTGTGCGGACGAAGACTGTTGACCAGCCGTCAGGGCTTCCGACAGACCCTGTTGAAACGTCAGCGAGGTTTGCGACATAGTCCAGACAGACCTTGCAGCCGGGCTGCTCGAACTTGTTGGTCAGCTTAAGAGGAATCTGTGAGACTGCACCGCGTGCGGTGTAGACCGAGAATTTGCCCTTGCCAATGTCCATCTTTGATGCGCTCTCCATCTTCACATTACAGAGATCTTCGACCATGGCCTCAAGACCCTGGTAGGAGAAGTTCTCCATGCAGAAGATACCAATTGCAAGAGCAACCTTGGATCCAACAGACCGCATACCCATTGGGTAGAGCTGGGCCTTCCTGACAGCCTGGATCTGGCACGGTGTGCCAACGATTCCAACCTTGTCAAGACCGTATGAACGGGTTGCTTCCTTGATCATTGATACATTCGGGCAGATGGTGTAGCGGGTGCCACGTGCTTCCATCAGTTCTGCAACGGTGGTTGCAACAACGGGCTCCGGCTTGTATGGTTCGTCGCCCTGTCCGGCCACAACAGCACCATCAATGATGCCTTCTTCAAGTGCAAATGCAAAGAGCTGGGTGACAATTCCTCCATCCTGTGAGGCGGAGAGAATTGCCGGGTCAGCTGCACGTGCACATACACAGTTCTTGTAATTTCCGAGAACCATTTTACTCATCTCCCTTGCCCATAGCAGCATCAATTGCTTCGCCGATTGCCTCAAACTGGTTCATCACATCAAAGTTGAAGAAACTGCGTGGACACTGTGCGTAGCATGCACCACATTTGATGCACAGATCACTGTCAATATTTGGTTTACCATATACCATTGTGATTGCACGAACCGGACAGGTTGCGACACAGGTGCCGCATCCCATGCAGAGACCCTGATTGATGACATCAAACATCAGGTCGCATCCACATGCCTCAGTACCGCGCTTTGCGAGATCCATGAGAGGCTTGAGGTATGCTGCTGCAAGTTCCTTCTGTTCGTCAGTTCCTCTGAGGAGGAGATATGCCATCACAGCAACATTCTTTATTGACTCAGGTGACGGTGGACAGGCCGGCAGGTAGACATCTACATCGATCAGGTCACCGATAGGCAGATAGCTCTCATGCTGGGGCTGGTTCCACTGACCCCCCCGGGAAAACCGGGTGATGTTTCCGTATGCTGCACACGAACCGAGTGCAACAACAATTGTTGCATTCTCACGTGTTTTCTTGATATCCGCCACAGAGTGGGGATCGTTGATACAGACTGAACCCTCGACAAGTGCCACATCCATCTTTGGGATGTCACGCACATCAGCGAGAGTAAGACAGTAGTTGAGGTCTGCATAGTTGTCAAGCAACGTAAACAGACCTTCGTAATTATCTGCGAGAGACACGAGACATCCGGTACATCCGGACATGTGCACGTGCCCAATCGTAATTTTTTCAGCCACAGGCTTTTCCTCCGTTTCTATTATTTCAGGCTTTTTTTCAACCTTCACGTCGCCGGGTTTCACAGCTGGTTTTGCTTCGGGCCGGGATTCCGGAACAGTCCCCGGTTCAGGTACTGCGGCAGGTTTGGGAACCGCAGCTGGTTCAGGAACGGTGACTGGTCCAGGCGCCGCCTTAGGATCTACCGGCTTGTTTTTCGGGAAGATTTTTTCCATCAGATCTGATAGTAGTCCCATATTCCACTCCTACTTCAGCGAGTGCCATCTGCATCGCCTTCGGAATGGCCATTGTAACATGTTCAGTGAGCCAGTATTCGACATCCTCAGATTCATTATCAATATTGGATATCTCAATGCTCTCAGGCTGGCACCCAATGATTATCACTTCAGTCCGTTTTGAGAGCTCAGTCAGCGGTTCCTTAAACCCTCCCCATGAATGCGGGTCCATATAGCGGCCCGTCGTTTCACCGACAAGTATGTCCGGGGAGACCTTCGCCACCTGGCCGGGACTGCCGCCGAAATCGAGGATGTCAATAACGACCATCTTCTCAACCGGTCGTTCAGCCTCTGCGATCATGGTGAAGAGGAAGTGCGGGCCGGCAAGGCCCACGTCCAGTATTTTCAGGTCGTCGGGAAGTGACAGCTTCTTGAGTTCTGAGACAACTGCAGGTCCGAATCCATCATCAGTATAGAGCGGATTTCCCACACCCACAATCATCTGTCTTGCGTACCAGTCAAGCATCTGACTATCTCACTGGAACAGTTTCCGGGCCACTACCTTCTTCGAATCATCGACCACCATCATGTGGGTTGCGCAGGACACACATGGGTCGTAGGCACGCATGATGACTTCAGTGAGCTGCCATGGTGCACCCTCAAGTGCCCGGCTGACAGTCGGGAAGTTCCATGTGGTCGGGACAAGGAGCGAGTACCACTCAACTTTTCCGTCCTTTACCTTGGTAAGGTGGACATCCGTTCCGCGTGGTGCTTCGTTCGCTGCCCAGCCGAGTGATCCGTCACCCTGTGGGATCTCATCTGCAACGACCTTTCCATTGGTGTCGAGTGCTTCAACAGCCTCGATCATGCTGTACAGGCAGTCCATGTATTCCATCTGCCGTGCAATCTGCAGGCCCATTGCACCCTTGCGGTCATAGTTCTTGAACATTGCAAGACGTGCACGGGGACCGGTCTCAACAGGTGTTCCATCATAGAGAGGTACACCGGTGCATGCTTCCATTGCAGGCCAGACCTTGGTGCCCACCGGGGTGGTGCCGCCAATCGGGTAGTCGGGGTCTTCGAGGGATACTTCGAGTTCACCCTGATACCAGTCCCATGGGCGGACTTCTGTCCAGCGCTCAGGATACCACTTCGGGTCCAGATCAAGCGAAGAAGATCCATAGAGTGTGTCAGTAGCCATATAGCCCTGATCGTGGAAACCGAACTTCTCAGTCTTCTCAACTTCTTTGCCGCCGGCAACCGATGCCATAGGGCGTGCATCCCAGTCCTTGAAGACAGAGATCATGAAGTCCATCTGAGCCTGTGCAAGAGGAATTGCCTCTTTTGCGAGGTCATAAATTTTAAGCTTTGCACGTGGGGAGATGTTCTTATACATACCACCAACACGGGGGTTGGACGGGTGAATTGGCTCTCCACCAACAATCTCACCGACAGTCTGACTGACTTCACGGAGTTTCTGAATTCTCTGCGCAACACTGCGGACAGGTTGCTCGGGAGTGAACGGGTTGATATGGGTGTCCGTTCCCGGGAGATACATATCAGGCAGTGACAGGATGTTATGCAGCGCATGGCTGCTTATACGGTTTGCACACTGAAGGATGACTCTCAGAAGGTATGCATCATCGGGAATGATACAGCCAATTGAGGCTTCCATTGCTTCAGTACCTGCAAGGGTGTGGGCAATCGGACAGATACCACAGACACGGGAGGAAATCTTCGGTGCCTGGTGCATGCTCTTACCGATGGCGAGTTTCTCAATACCCCGTACAGGTGTAAGACTGAGCCAGTCACCACGGGTAACGACACCATTGTCGTCAACCTGCATCGTAAGCTTGGTGTGACCCTCATGTCTTGTGGTTGGGGAAATCTCTACAACTTTCGACATAAATTATCGCCTAATTATTAAATTTTGTTCTTCTGGCTTTTCAAACACATACGCATGAAAAAAATCACATATGGTATGTTGCAACACACGTACCCGCTAAGAAGTACGTATGTGTTATGTGAATGAGCGGTTAAAAATAAGTTTCGTTAATTGCACAGTACCGGTCAAAAAAGTTAGGTTAATATAGTATCTTTTTTTTGACGGATCTTACGATAGTCAGAACATCATTTTCACATAAATGCTATATTTGCGAATAAAATAAGAAATTGGCGATTAATTCGCCTTTATTTCAGCTTTCAATTCAGCGATAGTTGCCTTGCGCTCTGCATAGGCATCATGCTGATGGATACTTTCCTCATTTGTCTGCTTGAGAGTAATTACAGAATCACCCGGCAGATACGAGAATTTCTCAACCACATTTTTGGCCATTTCACGGACACAGTCTTCCACAAACCGGGCATTTTTATGTGCTGAATAGACCACGTGACTCTCATCACCCCGTTTCAGGAGTTCAAAAATACGGGCACTCATGGAGTCTTTCAGGATGTCGATAATGGTCTCAAGTTCAACACGCTGGTCATCATCAGTCTCAATTAAAAGGAACCCTTTACCACGCTGGTTATGAGTGGCCATGGGAATCTCATTCAGGAACTCCTGGATTTTCTCCTCACTGATCTCAAGATTGCGCAGTTTTTCCGAGGCAAGCTCCTTCATAATATTCTGGGCACAGGGACAGGCAGTGATACCGGTCACTTCTGCACCGATCATCTTCCGAACGATAGGTGATCCATTATTTCTGTCAGCAACCGCACTGGCATGCACTGAAACGACCTCGTCACACTGTGTCTTGGTTACCGGCGTCTCACGCTTCACCATATACAGACTCTTCATCTTCACTTCTGTACGATCTGCATACTCGTGATGATCAAGGAGTTTGCGGGCAACAGCATTGCATACTTCTTCAATACCGTTTACTTCACCTTCGGTGGCCTGCTGGAGTACCTCATCAATCACCTCAAAGTTACGAGAGAGATTGGCACCTTTCAGGCTGCTGGGAAGATCAACATAAACATTGAATGTTGATATGAAAATAACCGGGCGCTTTCCCGGACGTGCGACTTCAACAAGTTTTTTGACATTTTTGACTCCAACACGGGTAAGATTGATTCTGACTTCCGGCTGGGTTGATTGTGTATCAGGCAGTTCCATGTTAACCTCGAATGAAAAAAGCAGATTTCAGGTAAGAATTCTGCTGATAAATATTCCTAGTGTTAGGTTTTTTATCCTATACTATAATAGTTATGAAGGAAACCAGAAACCGTTAGGGATGAGAAAATGATACAGAAATACTACGAATCCGATGCAAAGCTCGGAGATCTGGGGAATTGTCGAATTGCAGTCATAGGGTATGGGTCTCAGGGACGGGGTCAGGCACTCAATCTGCGCGATTCAGGACTGGACGTCATCATCGGACTGCGCCCCGGAAAAAGTTGGGAGAAAGCGTCAGAAGACGGCTTTGAGGTCTTCGATGTGGCAACCGCAGCAGGTATGGCAAATATCGTGATGATCCTCCTTCCGGATGAACTTCAGGGTGGTGTTTACCGCGCCCAGATCATGCCAAATATCAAAGAAGGGGACTGCGTAATGTTCTCCCACGGTTTCAACATCCACTACGGACAGATAGTCCCCCCACCCACAGTAGATGTTATTATGGTAGCTCCGAAAGGACCAGGACACATGGTCCGGAGGGTCTTCACTGAGGGCGGCGGCGTGCCGGCACTCATTGCAGTTCACCAGGATGCAACCGGAAATGCCCGGAAAATTGCTCTTGCGTATGCAAAAGGAATCGGTGCCACACGGGCAGTTGTCCTTGAGACAACATTCCAGGAAGAGACAGAGACAGATCTCTTCGGTGAACAGGCAGTTCTTTGCGGAGGCATGACTGCACTCATCCAGGCAGGATTTGAGACACTCGTGGATGGAGGATATGCACCGGAGATGGCATACCTCGAGGTGTTGCACGAGTGTAAACTCATCGTTGACCTCATCTATGAAGGTGGGTTTACAAAAATGCGTGATTCCATATCAAACACGGCGGAATATGGTGACCTCACGCGTGGCCCGCGTGTCATCGGCCCGGAGACATACACCGCAATGGAAGAAATTCTCACTGAAATCCAGAACGGAGAATTCGCCCGCGAATGGTTGCTTGAAAATCAGATCAACCGACCGGTCTTCACTGCATTGAAACGGCAGGGCGAAGAACATATGATCGAATCAGTTGGCCGCGAAGTCCGTGGGCTTATGCCACAGTTCCAGGATTTATCCGACTAATCTTTTTTTTGCTGAAAAACCTTCGTGTCTATCCTTACACAGAGCCCGGGCTAAACATTTCATACACGGTTTTAAAAAATATGATGACCGGCACCCCACCAGTGCCACGGCAGTTTCATTTACTCAGTGGGTGTTGACTTGAAAAACCCGGATCCAATCTCTGCCTGTGCAAGCATCTCTTCTACCCAGATGCGGGCGATGGTATTGCCGACCTGATAGGCAATAACCTCTAAAGACATCAGACTTGAATCCGGAATGATCTCAGAATAGTTCGATCCCAGCATGATAAACCCGATAGAGGCATTGTTGTAGATGATAGGGATGATAAGAATTACCTGTATCCGTTCCTTCCCAGGGGTAAACCCGAGCATCTCCGGCAGATCAGAATAATGGGCATAGATATATTCACCCGCTAAAACACGGCGGGCCAGAGGAGCATCTTTTCCGATTACCTCCACTGAAGCAAGGAATGCATCAGAAAAACCCGTGGCACAGGACAGGGTAAAACTCTCTGCATGGACATCCTCCAGAAAGAGTGCTCCAAATCCCATCTCTGCTACCCGTGACGCGGAATTCAGGCAGAGAGAGACTGCCTCATCAAGGGATCGGGCTGCTGCAAGGGAGAGTCCCAGATCACGCTGGGCAATGAGTTGCTCCTCCATCTGCTTCCGGTCGGTGATATCGTAGAGCGTGCCATGTACCGAGGCAATCTTCCCACTCTTTTTGCGGACATAATTGCACGACTCCTGCACCCAGCGGACATCCCCCTCTTTGGTAATAATACGATATTCACTCACACTGATAACCGATGGATCCGCCCGTGCATCTTCTATTGTCTGGGAGAGAAGCGGCAGGTCATCCGGGTGGACAATGGTGTCCCAGCCGAAATCCCCTGACATGAGCATCTCAGCCGGATAGCCGGTGATACTCTCTACTGCACCATTTGCATAGATGATACGGTTATCCGAACGGCGCTGCAGGATGATACCGGTAAAATTCTCAATGATGAGGCGGTAGCGCTCCTCACTCTCATTAAGATCCCGTTCAAGATTTTTGTTCCTCACCATCCGCCTGACCTGCAGGGCCAGTTCAGCAAAGTCTGCCTTTGGATCATCACCTTTAGGCAGATAATAATCACACCCGTTTCTCAGGGCTGAGATCACAACATCTTCCTGCCCTTTTCCGGTGTACATCATAAACGGCATCTCAGGATACCGGATGCGCACCTTCTGCAGAAATGCAATGCCGTCCATCCCCGGCATCTGATAGTCCGATATGATACCATCTACCTTTGTGGAACGGAGAGTCTCCATAGCCTCCTCTGCCCCCAGTGCGGTGATCACCTTCAGATCGCCCGTACGCTCGAGAAAGACTTTGCCCAGTTCAAGAAGACTGGGTTCATCATCCGCGAGAATAATTGTCATCATTGCGTGGTATCCCCCTCTATTTTTTGAAAGTATTGTGTCGTGTTCTGCACCTTCTACTCTGTATACATCACTGATGTCAGGGAATCCAGTGCTACTTCACTCTCCTGAAGAGTGAACGTAATACTCATTCCACTTACAGATATGAAAAGTACATCCCCACCGACGGTGCCGATTTCAACTGCGTCAAGTCCCTCTGCAAGAGATTTATCCGTGTATGCGATCAGGAACCTGCCAGGTGATTCATCAAAGAGAGCAGGTATTGCATCACCCGCAAGGCTGACGGTGGCAGCAGGAGCACACTCCGCAAGAGCTGTGATTAACCCTCCTGCTGATATATCTGCTGCAAACCCGCCGTTTTGTACGAATGAGCGGATTTTTCCAAGTATGGACGGGTCTGCTTTCTCCGGAGCCCTGCCACCGCACCCGGTCACCGCATCCAGTACTGATCCACCCAGAGCAGGGGCAGATGTACCGGCAATGGCAAGCGTGGCCCCCTCTTCCGGCAGTGTGTACCGGATTACCGGTCCCTTCCCTGCCATCCCGATGGAGGGCGTCGGAAGAATCCGTGTTCCGAATTCATCACTCTCATTGTATAACGAGACATTGCCACCCACCACAGGGGCGCCGATGGCGATTGCCATGTCACCCATGCCACGGACTGCCTCACCCAGCTGCCAGTAGATCTCCGGGTGAACGGGACTGGCAAAGTTCAGGCAGTTCACCACACAGAGAGGTGTGCTGCCAACACAGGCCAGGTTGGCGGCATTTTCATAGACGGTGTTTGCCGCACCGTCATAGGGTCTCAGCTCAATCTGGCGCGGGGAACAGCCGCAGGAGAGGGATAGAGCACTGTCACCAAGACGGAGAAGGCCGGCCCCGCCTGCAACAGATACCGTGCGCAGCTGCACATCGTGGTCATACTGGCGGGAGATCCAGTCTTTGCGGGCCACATCAGGATGAGAGAGAACAGAAAGACAGAGATCTTTGATATCCCCTTCCGGTGCATGATATGGACGTTCATGTGAATATGGTTCAGCATGCCGTGCTTCACAGGGCGCCCCTTCCACCAGCAGATCAATCGGCAGGTCACATACAATGTCTCCTTCAAAGGTGACAATGTAGCGTGTCTCTTCGATCACTTCGCCAATATCGCGCCATTGCAGACTGTACTTTTCCATGATGGCCGCAAGTGCCGGTATATCATCTATTGCGACCTCCATGAGCATCCGTTCCTGGGATTCGGCAAGCATTATTTCCACCTCATTCATGCGGGTCTCCCGAAGGTGAACACAGCCTGCATCAATGCGGGCCCCATAACTGGATGACATCTCAGATGATGCGCCTGCAAGTCCGGCCGCACCCAGGTCACGGCATGCCACGATTTTCCCGGTGGCTGCCATCTCAAGCGTTGCGTCAATGAGCAGTTTTTCGGTATAAGGGTCACCGACCTGCACGCAGGGACGGTCTTCTGCCTCTGCGTCCTCGGAGAGGTCACGGGAGGCAAACGATGCCCCGCCGAGGCCATCTCTCCCGGTGGATGCCCCATAAAGAACCAGCCGGTTGCCGGGCTTCTTTACCCGGGCAGTGAGGTATTTTTCCGGGTCAACTATTCCCACACAGACGACGTTGACAAGAGGATTGCCGGAGTACCCCTTGTCGAATACAACTTCTCCCCGCACGACCGGGACACCAATACAGTTGCCGTAGTCACCGATCCCCTGCACCACATGCTCAAGGAGATACCGGTTTTTCTCTTCTGTGATCGGACCAAAATAGAGGAGGTCCATAAGGGCAATCGGTTTGGAACCCATAGATATGATATCCCTCACGATGCCACCAACTCCGGTCGCAGCCCCGTCAAAGGGATCCACATAACTGGGATGGTTATGGGATTCCATGCCGATTGCAAGTGCAATATCATCAGAATATTTCACAATGGCAGCATCATCCCCAGGCCCCAGAAGGACATTCTCACCCGCGGTTGGCAGGGTCTTCAGGAATGCCTTTGTTGAACGATAACTGCAGTGTTCACTCCAGAGATTTTCAAAACAGGCGTATTCAAGCGGGGTTATAGGCCGCTTCAGTTTTTCTTCAATATAGGCAAGGTCTCCGGCAGATACCATGATGCAGAATGGTTAGACACCTGCGCTAATAATAATGCGCATATGGCATCCTGCAGACAGATGGGGGGACAGAACATGTTGACCAGAGGATGGAGAGATTTTCCCCCGGTGTAAAACGGGGTGTGCAAAAAGCACTATTAAGATACTACAGCACAAAAGGTACCAGCATGCCTGATCCATACGAAGCGTTGCTTGACCATGCCTATGAAAATATCACCGAGACATCCGGTGATGAAGGGCGGTTTATTGTACCACCGGCAAAGGTGTTTATCGAGGGAAAGACGACAGTCTTTGATAACTTTGCAGAGATTGTATCAATCCTTCGCCGTGAACCAGACCATCTGATGAAATTCCTGCTGGGCGAACTGGGAACATCCGGCAAGATAGACGGAAACCGGGCAGTCTTTAACGGTAAGTTTGAATATGACCTGATCAAGGGCCTTGTTGTAAAGTACACAGAAGATTACGTCATGTGTTCTGAATGCGGCAGACCTGACACCCGCCTCGTAAAGGACGGACGAATCACTCTCCTGCGTTGTGATGCATGCGGTAGTCACAGGCCTGTCAGAAAGCGCCGTGCACGCCCGGAATCGGTGGCAAACCAGCTGGAAGAAGGCAAAGAGATGACTGTGGAAATTCAGTCTATTTCGAAGCGTGGCGACGGTGTAGTCAGAATCGGAAAATACACGATGTATGTAAGCGGTGGAAAACCCGGGCAGAAAATACAGATCCGCATCACCCGTGTAGCAGGTTCCATTGTCTTCACGGAACGGATGCAATAACTCCCTTCCTCTTTTTTACATTTTTTGGCCTGCATTTACTCCAATGGCCACTGTGAACTACCACGCCCTAAAGGGCGTGGCTTCCTGCTTCATTGACAACACTTGCATCACAGAAACGTGATGTAGAGGCACTGTCTCCACGGGCATAAAGGGCTGTTCCATCCCTATGCGGTGAATATTCACCGCTGCATTGTAATCCCGATCAGCAACAAACCCGCAATCAGGGCATTCATGGACTCTATCAGATAGTGTCTTTTTAACAATTTGTCCACAATTTGAGCACATCTGTGTTGTATTCCAAGGGTTGACTTTGATGAGTTTCGTACCAGCACTTTCAGCCTTGTACGAGAGATAAGAAAAGAATCTACCCCATGCTACACTATGAATACTTCTGTGCATACCTGTGTTATTGCCTTTCTCCTTCAGCACCCTGACATCCAGATTTTCAACACAAATCGTGGCATATGTGTCAACATACTGACGGGATAATTTGTGCAGGAAATCGTCTCTCTGGTTGGAAATATGTTCATACGCTTTTTCCAACCTGTTTTTTGCCTTCTTCCAGTTCTTTGAGAATCGCTTTTTCCTTGACACACTCTGATGCAATTTTTTGATCTTAATCAGATATTGTTCATAGAATCGGGGATTCTCGACCGCCCTCCCATCACTATCGACACAATATGAATTCAGTCCGACATCAATACCGACAGACCTGCCACATTTCTTTGTTTCAGAAACTTCCTGCTCAGCCTGAATAATTACATACCACCCATCACCGGTGCGGGTGATCAGAATGCCTTTCACCCTCCCGACACATGGTCGATGCATCCTGACCCGGACGGCACCGATCTTCGAAAACGCGATAGTGCTATGTTCTCTGTCGATCCTGAATCCCGTCTGATTATAGTTAAGAGTCCGGTATCGGAATGCACTTTTGAACCTTAGTTTTTCGATTTTCCGGCCATTCTTCTTTGACTGTGACAGGGCCCCAATGTTGCTCCATAGTGTGTAGTTTACCATCTGGAGCACTTTAGAATAGACATCTTTCAGTGCAGGATTCTCATCCTTTAGAGAAACAATTCGTGTCTGTGTTTCTACCTTCTTCAGAGGTTTGCCGTTGGCACGTGCAGTATTACATTCTTCCAGAAGTTCGTTGTAGAGCCACCTACACGTATCAAGTGTCACATTCAGTCGTGCCTCTGCGACTGGACTTGGATATGCTCGATACTTGTAGGAAATGATCATTCATTTCTCCATTTGAGAATTCACATAATGTTTTAGAACATCAAGACTGACCTGACCCGATGTTGCAAGGAAATATGGGGGGTGATCAGTATGCATTTCCCCACAACAGCGTTTTGGTTGCAGGATACTTCTAATGCAGTTTTTGCGTGACGATACACAATATAATTATCGCAGCGAAGAAGGGGCTCCGCTTTCATCCCCGGCCTGAAGACCGGGGACTTCCCGCTCTGCCCCTTCACCCCGCAAGTTAAAACGGATACTGAGAGATTGTCTCACATGATCTGCAGGTACCGCACCCCCTGCCGGATCTAAAAAAAAAGGACTATTTTTTTATCTGGGATTTTGCAATTTCTTCCAGCAGCTCAGCACAATCTGCACTGATTCGGCGTGCTGCATCGATAATGACCGAAATGGGATCTACGCCACCTTTGGTTGAGACAAACAGCTCAGGGTCAGTGAAATCGAACTTCGGGTTATAGGATGACACATCCACACGAGGATCTGTGAGGATCTCCTGATTCAGAGCATTCATATATGTGTGGCTCTCACCGACAAAGAGGAT
The DNA here is from genome assembly GCA_030595665.1 of Methanogenium sp. GTDB lineage: Archaea > Halobacteriota > Methanomicrobia > Methanomicrobiales > Methanomicrobiaceae > Methanogenium. The sequence goes on along the minus strand of JAUVCV010000025.1, from coordinate 20,502 downwards.
CTTCACGCTGCCGGCATTGAGCTCTAGAATTTTGATCTCCATAAGTACGCAATAGTTCTGTTAACGAACGGCTAAATATATATGGGTAACCCCCGGCAGAGAAAGCAGGAACAACCCTCCGCGGAGAAAATACCCAGATGGTTCTCTCAGACCACAAACGTATCCCCGTCATACCCGATATGCGGTGCATCCCACCCAATTTTATGGGAGAGATGGACCAGACGGAATTCCTTTGCCTGAAGCTCCGTTGCGAGCGTTACCGCATCTGAATAGTTCATGTGCTTCGGGTGGCGGACGCCGCTGGGGAAGAGTGCGTCTGCAAAGAAGAGGTCACACCCGGAAAGGAGATCCTTTGTTCGCTGTGGAATATCCCGATTCGTATCTGCTGTATACCCGATACGCGTATCTCCGTCTTCAATCAGTATCCCATAGGTGGGTGTGGGAGGATGGTTCACTGCCCCGAGGGTGATCTGCAGACCGCCCAGAGTAAACGGGACATAGGGTTCCTGTGGGTGCGCAGTAAATGGGATGAAATGGAACTGTTTCTGCATATATGCGACCACCTCAGGCGCACCATAGCCGGGTGGATATTTCTGTACACGGTAAAATTCGTTGTACCCGGCAAAGTGGTCGTAGTGTCCGTGCGTCCAGATAACTGCATCAATATGGGGCGCACCCACATCAAGCAATTGCCGGCGTAGGTCCGGCGATGTGTCGATGAGGAAGGTAAAACCCTCATGTTCCACCAAGAGAGATGTACGGAGGCGTTCCCTCCCGGATGCGGCACCCTCTGTACAGACCGGACAGTTACATCCGACAAGAGGAGTGCCGGTGGTATCACCGGTCCCAAGAAGGGTAATTTTTACGGTCATCCGAAAATACACCTGAACGTTAGATATTGCTCCGGATGATGTGGCGATTCTTGAGATTCTGCATGCCAACTTCGACATCCTCAGCAGTTACCTTATGCCGGTTGTCCGTGAGGGCAGACATGATCGCTTCTTTGACCATCATCCGCAGGTCTGCACCGGAAAATCCCTCCGTTTCCCTGGCAACGGAATCAAAGTCACATTCGCACTCAATCAACGACGTGACCGCACGCAGGATGTCACCCCGCATCGTCTGGTCGGGCATGGGGAACTCCACGACATCATCAAAGCGCCGCCATGCCGCTTCGTCCAGCAGGGAAGGATGGTTGGTTGCCCCAATGAGAAGGACACCATTTTTGACGAAACTGACCATGTCAATGTTTTTCAGGAGCATGTTCACTGCCCGCTTCATTGCAGCGTTGTCATCGGTGAGACGGGACTTTGCAACAAAATCAAACTCATCAATAAAAAGAATACAGGGGGAAAGGCGCCGTGCCAGCTCAAATATACGGTCGATATTCTTGGACGTCTCCCCCAGATACTGAGAAGTGATCATCGCAAGACGGACTTCAAGGAGAGGCATATGCAGTTCACGGGACAGAGCAAGGGCCATAGATGTCTTCCCGGTCCCGGGAGGACCTACGAAGAGAAGTTTTCCAAACTCATATATCTGGTGATCGCGCAGGAAATCACGGTTTTTGAGTGCCACATTGATCTTTTTGATCGTGTCCATCTGTCCCCTTGTGCAGACAAGATTTTCCATACTGAACTCCATCTCATCCGGTGCGTAGATGATTATAAGATCACGGGCATTGCGCATCTCCTCGGATTCGGCAACGATTGGGGCAATCTTTGCCTCAATATACTCAATCGAGTCTTCAAACCGCCCGGTCTTCTTCAGTGCATCCTGGTGGGAAAACGTGCCAATATTGTTTTTTTCTGCATATAATGCAAGTGCAGGATTCTTTTCTACCGAACTTTTTCCCCCTTTCTTCACAAACCATTGCATTGCAGGTGCAAGTGCGGTGATGGAGAGCCGCTGCCCAAATTCGTCATAGTCAACGAAGGGGTTTGTGCGCAGACGTTCATACGCACTGCTCACTCCCATCTCCCGTTCAAGGAGACCTTCACTGATCACCAGCGGTCGTTTGAATTCTGACGCTGTTCCGGATATCCCGGTTATTTTCCATAATTTCTGCGGCAGATCATTCTTCGTGATCTCGGGGAATTCATTGGCGACTGCGGCCGTCAGAAGAATCTCCATGAGATCAAGAACCATTGAATCAGCATCATCAGACATGCGTAACAGGAGATATACCACGCAGGGAACAAAAAAGGTTGGCTAAAGGGTTGTTACTACACAGCCATCTTCAGTGACAATAAGAGTATGTTCTGTCTGAGCTATAAGTGACCCGGGAATGTCGTGAAGGACAGGATAACCCCGCACCACGCCATTTCTCTTCAGCGATGAGAGACCAAGTTCGATCTTATCACCTGTCAGCCAGCGTCGGGAGAATGGCAGGGAGCGCCGATCACGGATCTGGTTCAGAACCCGTTTTGCGGATGACAGCCGGACCCCGCGGTTTGCTATCTGACTGTAGATCTGGGTCCGGTTACCATCAGATACCATTCCTGTCCCGGTGGATACAAAAGGTTCAATCGCAACCACCATACCTTCTTCTAAAACTGCCCCACCCGTCATGGCGACATTGGGAATCACCGGATCACCATGAAGATAGTATTGGGAGAGGCCATGACCGGTGAGGTTCGCCACCGGCCGGAAACCCCGTGATTCGATTTCATGTTGGATAGCCGTGCCCAGTTCACCTGTGGTGACACCCGGGTGAACCAGGGCAATCGCTGTTTTGAGGGCTTCCTGTGATGCCTCGACGAGGAGGGCATTGTCACCAAGGTTAACGGTCTGTGCCGTGTCTGCAACATATCCGTCAATATGCGCCCCAAGGTCAACTTTTACCACATCACCCTCGGAGAAGAGTCGTTCATCCCCCGGACCTGCGGTATCATGGGCCGCATCTTCGTTTATTGAGATATTAAGCGGGAAGGCAATCCCGGCACCTTCATCGAGTATCCCCTGTTCAATGGTGTCCACAAGTTCCAGGATTGAAGCGCCCGGGACAACCATCGCAGCAGCTTCCTCGCGGAATCGCTTTGCAAGCGCCCCTGCTTCCATATATGCAGAGTAAATATCATCATTCATACGATCAGTCTTCTCCTGTATTTCGTGTAACAGACGAAACCATCTTTGGTTATAACACCTAGGTCCTCCAGCCGGACACCCCCGGTATTCCGGTAATAGAGGCCCGGTTCAACAGTGACCACATTTCCCGCCACAAGCGGGGTGTCAGCCCGCGGAGAGAGGGACGGCCCCTCATGGATCTCCAGACCGACACCATGACCAAGGCTATGGATAAACCCTTCATCTCCGGTCGCATACCCCCGTTCGTTAAAGAGGTCGAGTACGGCATTGTGCACCTCCGCACCGGTGATGCCAGGTCTAAGCATCTCTTCTGCAAGTGTCTGGCCGTCACGGACGGTGTCATATATCCCCTGTATCTCAGGGGACGGCTCCCCTTTCACAAACGTCCGGGTCATATCGGCAAAGTATCCGGTCTTTTCATTCTGCGGGAAGACATCGATGAGAATCGGTTCGTTTGCCAGCAGGGTGCCTGACCCGGGGTTGTGTGGCTGGGCCGTTTCTCTCCCACATGAGATTATGGTGTCGCGTGCTGTGTATCCATGCCGGAGAAGCCAGCAGTGCATCTCCCGCCGGAGAATATCAGAGGTCAGGGGAGCACCCTCATGCCAGAGGGCACTGTCTTTCACCGTGGCATTCCGGATGATATCCTCAGCAAGCGCCATCACCTCATTTGTCCACTCCTGGGCTGTACGGATTGCATCACATTCACGGGAACTCTTCACCTCCCGCATAGTCTCAACCGTGTTGGTATCAACGCTGACCCGGCAAAATAACCGGATATCTTCTGCCATTGCAAGGGGGAAGGTGCCCGGAACGATGATGTTTCCGCCTGCATATTCATATGCCATGCGGGCGGCGGCCCGGCGGGGACTGACCTCTCCTTCGAGGTAGGTAAAGAATCCGGCATCCCCCCGGGTAATTGCATCGCAGGATGCTTCGTCCTGCGCCCGCCCAATCTCCATCTGCGGAACGATGATAACTCCCTCTTCTCCCCGCTTTTTAATATAGAAAATGGGATCTGAGGTGACAAACTGTGTAAGGTACCGCATATCCGGGTCCTGGGAAGAGGCATAGATGACGTAAGCCGCTGCTCCTGCCTTTTCCATGGCCTCATCGAGTGTGTCCATGCCAGAATATTGCTGACCAAAGCACAAGTACTTTTATCCTGATAAGTTGATGTATGGAGAATGAACGAGTCAGCAAAGCAAATATTCGGGATGAAATTTGCAAAGCTCACCTTGATTCTTAACGCCATTTTTCTTCTCACGGCACTTTGCATCCTTGCTGCATTCAGGGTAATCCCCATCTACAGTTACCTGATCGCAGCGATATGCGGTGTGGGGGCAATTGTGCTGGCACTGTATTTCAGGACTGCATACCGGAGGGACAAGGCATGGCTGATGGCCCAGGATAATGAACCTGAAAAACCGGAACAGTCCAGTACTGCTGGAGAACATACAGGCGACAGTGATGCTTGATAAGATCCGGTCTGAAGTTGAACTGGTGGGACGCCACCTCAGGGTGGTACGCATCGTAGCAGAGAATCAGCCGATTGGCATCATGAAACTTGCCGAACTTACCGGGCTGCCGGCACACCGGGTGCGCTACTCACTGAAGGTGCTTGAGGGGCAGGAGTATATTCAGGCATCTCCTGCGGGCGCAATGGCGACTGAAGCGGCAAAAGAACGGATTAAAACGCTTGATTTTGAGATAGACACCATCATCTCCCTTCTCGAAACAATGCGTGAAGAGAACAACACAAATCAATAATTTTAATATCCCTCACCGTGACCTTGTATAGCACACAGGTTGTGCATGCCTCCATAACTCAGTTGGTAGAGTGTCTGGCTGTTAACCAGAATGTCACAGGTTCGAGTCCTGTTGGGGGCGCTTCTTGTTTTGCGTTTTAATAACTGTGTAGTGACAGCTGTTTCTCTCCGGTGTTATCCATATGCTAATTAGCCACAGAGCAATATGCAGATACCACGGGTTTGGCACCGCTTACCGGGTCTCAGCAGAACGATGACGTGGATGCTGGAGGAAGGTTGATCTGAGAGAATGGGTGGCACCCATCCTTTTTGTGAACGTGAACCCTGTGCGTGCTAAATGTGTTTTGTTTATGCCCGATTGAACGCAATTGTCATACAACCAATCCGGACACCAGGATGGCGGATACTGTGAGGAATACGACAATATGAATAATTTTGGTGAAAAGGTCAGTTTCATCTGGTCTGTCGCGGATCTCCTCCTGGGGCCATGCCGTCAGAATCAGTATAAAGACATCATGCTTCCGATTATTGTGCTCCACAAATACCGAACAGTGCTTATCTCTGTGCCACTGATGGGGAAGATTGGTGCCCGGGAAAAGGTCGTCGCATGAAACGCGACATGGACCTGATACGAAACATATTACGCTCCATTGATGCGTCTGAAGACGACGATGCGATAACAGGATTGGATATTAACGGGTGTTCCCATCAGGAGATTGCATACCATGTCCTGCTTCTGAATGAGGCGGGGATCATCAGGGCAAAAATTCAGAGTGATGAGGATGCGGGAACAGATTCTGTCATACCTGACGCGTATGAAATTTATGCAATCACACGGGAAGGTTATGCATTTCTGGATGCCTTCTCCAATGAAGCACGGTGGAAGAAGGCAAAAGGAGTCATCGGCGATATTGGGGATGCACCCATTCATCTTGTTATCCCGTTATTCATGGAACTCCTGGATGCCCATGTGATTTAATCTGATTTTTCAAGAATCCACATTGCCGCCCTCATCAGAAAGGTGAAGATGTCCGTTGCGATACTCCGCGAATACCGGGCGGCGCCACAATTACGGAAGTCCTTCACCGAATGCTATTCCTTCACGGTTAACATGGGAAGGTTACGACTTCCTTGATGCCTGTCGCGATGAAACACGATGGAATGAGGCAAAAGGCGTCCTGAGTAAAATGGGTGGAGCGTCTGTTGATATCGTCAAAATGGTGCTCATTAAACTCATGGAAACCCAGGCACTCGCTCTTATATCATAACAATCACTGCCCACACCAGATGGATAAAGTATTTAGAAGAGAAAAGATCATATCACAACCAAGAGCTGTAAGGACATTTGTCCGGGTATTTTTTTCATCTGATTTCAATCGAGGTAGTGAAAAATGAAAACTGAGAAACAACTGAATGCCCTGCTCTATGCTATCGAGAATTATCCCCTGATTGGCAGAACAAAATTGATGAAATTTGTGTTCTTTGTCGATCTCTTCCGGTTCAATAAGAGTGGTGAAACGCTGCTTGAGGATGAATACATCCGTCTTCCTAATGGTCCGGTTCCTGACATCGGATATTCCTATACTGACAATTCCAACGCTTACCTTGAGGTCACACGGGAACCATATGATGCAGAACGGTATATCTACCATTATACAGCAAGGAAAACGTCTGATCGGTCCCTTTTTTCAGATGAGGATATTGAATTATTCAATGTTGTCATTGAAACGTTCAAGGAATATAATACAGAACCGATTAGCTCGTTAACGCACCAATTTAGCCTCTGGAAGGACACCAAAAACGGTGAAATAATCGCCAAAGAAAACCTTCGGCTTGACGATTATGAATATGACGAACTTGAATCATTTTTCTACTATCTTCAGGCAGTAAAATTTGCAAAAGCACTTCCGGAATATCCCGAAATACCAAATGAAGACACCGTTCCTGACGAGATGCTCCACCTCCAATTTGAATCAATGGACAGGGCGGACGAATGAGTGACCCTGAGCTTCATGAGGGGGATGTTTTTTTTCTCGACCTGACAGACCATACAGGAATTTCACAAAACACAATGAAAGATCCGCACTACATTGCGGTCATAATGAACCAACGGAAACTTGGAAACAATAATCATAAAACTATCATCTGTGTTCCAATGACATCCGCCCACCCTAATTTATGGGACGCGGTAAAAAACCGACCACACTACAACTCCCATTATCTCATCACTCCTGCCAAATATCCTGCACTGAAGCATGATACGCTGATAAAATGTGAACACATCTACACAATAAACCGTGAACATTTCACAGATTATCGTTTTACCCTCGATAAACATGACTTATCAGAGGTAAGGAGACGCATGATCAATATGATTGGATATTGATTTCTCACCTGTCATTTCAGATTCTAACAACCATCGAGTATGTTGAAGGGTCATTATTAGAAAATACATCAAATTATGTCAATATTGCCATTAATTCAGATAAAAACCCCATAATGCTCATAAAAATTACATCCCCACAGACGCACCAGAACCACCTTTCTCCCAGTGAGACGACCAATACATCCTCCCACAATCAACCCTCAGTTACGCCCCCATAATACTTCGCAATTATTCAGTTTTAACCAAAATAACCAGCATATGGACCGTATTTTTCCGGAAGCAAAGATCAGCGAAAAATACGCCTGGATAATCCCCAGATTGCTCAAAAAAGAGGATCAAAAAGTGGGGTGACCATACATTTTTGGGAAGGAAGGAAGAGGCACATATACTCATCCACCCGGACAGCAATCATCCCCCATCATTACAACTTTGCATACGTTTTATTCATTTTATAAGGGAATTTGTTTGAAAAATATCGCCCATCCGGGATTAATTTTGAGATTGCCTCCGGAATTTATGATTTTTCTTCGGACACCTTCTATGTTTGTGTACATTTCCGGATCAGAGAGAGGCATACCTGCCCACATGTCAGTGCATAGATTGCTGAATGTTCCCCAAAATTTACGCAAAGTACCCATAGTATCTGTACATATATCTCTATATTGTACTATTTTTGAAGAATACACAACAATACGGGCGTTTCCAATTGCCGTTTTGTTTGCAATTCTTTGCTGCAAAGCAGATGCAAAACATATGCAAAGTTACAAATTCAGACACTGGAAAGAATCAGGAAAGTGAACTGACAGAGAACCTAAAAATCAGCCCGCCTCCCATATTAGTGTTCCAGAATCACATCCACAGCCATGGGAAATTTCATCCACCGACAGCCCCCATCAATTGATGCCCCCTGTACGGAAAAGTGAGGGATATTTCTGTATACGGAGTAATTCACCTGATCCAACCCAACCCGTCTATCCCATGGACTGCCTCCCTCTGAGGGGAGGGGGAGCGTGGCACATTCCGGGCGGGCGAGAGGGGGACGTATCATTTACTTAAACGACTTTCCAGAAATATTGTGCCAGGGAATTCAATACAATGTTCCCCTTTCAGAACCATTTGTTTCCATTTCAAAAACAAATTGTTTCCAATACAGAAACTTTTTGTTTCCGGAGCGGAAACTATCAACCAGTGATACATCATGTCTGAGACATACCTGCCAGAAATTTTCAAAACAAAAGAGAGGGTGCGTATCCTCGATTATGTCTCAACACACGAGGAAATAACCGCAACCGATGTAGTCTGTGAGACCGGGGCGTCAAAGGGCTTTGTGTCACGATACCTGCACTTACTGGTTAAAACCGGCCTTATCGCACGGGAAAACCATACCTATCACTGGCAAAAGACCACAGAATCCGCAGCCATCAGGCGCCTGATGAACATCGAACTGCTTACCACCACAATAGACCACCTCCCGGAGTGGGCGGACGGAATAGGCGTATACGGAAGTTTTGCATCAGGCACCAACACCGCAACAAGTGACATCGATATCTGGGTGCTTCTTCCAACCTATACCATAGAATCAGAACTGCTCATCGCACAACTGGAAAAAGAGATCCGCACCGGCACCGGGTATGAAACGCATATCCTGATCCTAACCGAAGAGAAACTCACACATCTCAAAGACCATGATGCCCCATTCTATTCCGGCCTGACAGAGACTACCCTTACCATCAGAGGTGAATCCCTTGTCAGCGATTGATGACTGCTTCAGAAAGAATCTTCTCAGGCGTGTACCTGCATCAGAAAAAAAGGCGGCAGACTCTCTTTCCCTTGCAGAATCATACCTAGAAGAGTCAAAGAAAACCGCAGCAGCAGGCGCTCAAAAAATCAGTATCAACGGAGCATATCTGGTATGGTTCCATGCCGCACGGGCCGTCCTGTTCCGCGATGGGATCCGGGAAAAGAGTCATTACTGCATTGAAGTCTATCTGGAAACGTATGTGAAAAGCGGACACCTTGAGGAACAATGGATCACCCTCTTCTCCCGGATGCGAACTCAGCGGCATGAAAATCAGTATGGATTCGGCCCGGACCCAACTGCCGAGGAAGTCGCATCAGCCATTGAATATGGAAACCGGTTTCTGGCACGAATCCGTGCCCTCATCGCGGATACGACCCGATAAAGTGATATGAAAAGGTTCCCGTCCAATTTTCTGTGATAATCCCAATTTAATGTCGTGGACGAATTTTGCCACCTCCTTCACGGCATTGGCGACGGCATCTTCCCATCCGTTCGGGGAACTGCCGATCAGTTCAAGGACCTTTGCCACATGGGGCACATCTGCTTCATACAGATTTCCTTTCTCCAAGCACTCCCTTAGGATACCCCTCAATGAAAATTGCGGAGATCATACACCCGGATAACAGAGATACAACGAAGGCCACACACAAAGGAAGGGCCAGCAGAACCCCTCTCTGCACAGAGGCATGACCTTGTACGGATAGTGAACAATTCTTCTGGTGGCAAAACTGCATACCTGTCGCATTCAACGTCCCAATCGATAACGCATATGTCGGCATTCGACTTTTCCGCAGTTCTCCCCAACTGTGTACCTCCATTCCACGCTCTTTTTCTCATCGGACGACCTATTTTTCTGACAGAGGAAAATACCCATGCAGACGTCCTGGAAAGAACTCATCAGCCTCCCCGTCTACCCATGGGGTCGCACCATCTTCGGAGGGAAATGGACAGATGTGGAATCATTCTGCCAAAAAGAGGAGTTAAACGGTGTGGAACTCTACACGGGCTATGAGGATCTGGCTCCATCAGATATTCCCAAAAACCTCATCCATAGTGTTCATCTCCCGTTCCACTCCGGCTGGATTGAGATGTTTGAAGAGGAGAATAAACAAACGGTTCACAGGCAGGAAACAAACGAACGTGAATCAGGCAACACGGGTACCACACAATTCGAAAAACCGTTTTTTCCATGCACTACACACCATGAGTTTTCCGCTGCTCTCCGGCTTCAGCTTGAACGGGCTGCACGAATCAGTGCAGAATATGCGGTGTACCATGTCGGATATTATCACACCACCGAGATGCTCACCCAGACCTATGTGAGGGATGACCAAGATGTGCTGGAACGGGCTGCAGAATTTCTCAATGAACTGGTCTCCACCTTTCCCGGCAATGAACCCCCGGTTCGCTTGCAGTTTGAGAATCTCTGGTATCCGGGCCTCACCTATACTAATCCGGATGCGATTCTCTCTTTCATGGACCGGCTGGAGTTCTCCAACTACGGATTACTCCTTGACACCGGCCACCTCATGAACATAGTCACCACATCTGACACTGAAGAGGACTGCATCGCCGCTGTCTGTGACCGCATCGAAACCCTGCCTCCGGAGATTCTCAACAGGATCGATGTCGTCCACCTCCACTGGAGCGGTTCATACTCACTCAGGCAGGAACGCATCCGCCGGGGCATCCCGAATGGATTTGACACCATGCAGCGCCATGATCAGGAGACATTCGCATTCCAGCATGCCATCCTCACTGATCAGCACCGGCCGCTCTCCCTTCCGGAAGCACGAAAAATGGTGGAGCTGACCAACCCGTCAGTCGTAGTCCATGAATGCATCCCGAAGACCCTGGATGAACTAAAAGAGTTTCTTGCGATGCAACGTAATGCGCTGAAGTGAACTACCCCTGAGCTAAAGACTCAGGGACTTCCTGCTTCATACCCCAAACTAATGTTCATCAGTCCACAGGCCCTACCCCTCGTCCCAAGGGTGAAACAATTGCTTGTTTATCGCAATTGGGTAATGCCGCATTAGTGTTAAATTATTTAACTCTATCGGTAACTGCGCTTACATCCCCTTGGCTAAAGACCGGAGGGTTTTACGCTTAATTTATAAGACAGAAAGGAATTATCCAAAACGCTGCTGACTCTGAGAGAGCATTGCCAAGACACGAGTTAAAGACAGAGGAACGGATTTTCAACAGATAAACAACCTCTGCCATCCATGTCTCTGCACTGCGAAAGAACTTTTTTTGGAAAACAAAGGGAGAAAGGAGAGATATTACCCTATTGACGGCCGGGAGAAATCCCGGTTCTGTACGATCTCACCAGATGTAATGCCATAGAATTTCCGGTAGAATTCCCGTTCTTCTTTTTCCATATTAAATGAGAAAATCTCCGGATGGATGGTGTTTGCGATATACATGAATCCAAGAATCCAGCGGGGGCTGCCAAAATCCCAACCTGCGGGGACATTGAAGATATTGCCTGTGCGGGTGGCCTCTGTTACTATGCCATGAGTATCACAGTAGTGGATATAGTCTGATGCCGGTGAAGAGAGAAATCCCGATATGAACATATACTCAGGATTAAACCCATTGAGCTCTTCTGCCGGGATATTTACGCCGGGTTTTCCCTTCCGCTCCATGCGTTTATTCACACAGGTGCCTCCTGCTGCTTCGACAAGGTTGGTTTCAAACCGTTCGGCATTGAGTGCAAAGAGGGGATATCCCATGGAGTAATAGACGTCAGGGCGGCTCTCAACATGAGCACTGCCTTCGATGATGACATCCACCCGTTCCTGAATATATGCAATAAGTTCCCTGCCTTCTTCTTCTCTTTCCGCACGGCTGGCGAGGTCTTCGATAAGATCAATCCATGAATCAATCTGCTGGATGCGGTCATGCATGCCGCGGATGAAGTCCTCCCGGATGATGTCACCGAGCACACCACCCAGTTCATCGTCGTCCCTAATACCAAGGGTGACAAGAATGGCATGAGCCATCTCAATTGCCCGTGTGGTGCGGTACCCCCCGAGCATGCCAAATTCGGTGTACTGCTCCTTTGCGATAGGACCCCGGACAGGTGCCTGCCACCCGCAGGTGCATCTGCCATCACCGATGACTGATGTGGTCCTGCACCCCATGGGCCCGTAGAATTCACGTGCAATGACGGTTTTTCCACAGACCGGACATATGGTGTTGAGATACTCTGTGCCGGGTGAGTTGAAAAGATATACGTGGTGCAGGATTTCCCTGAGAAAAACTGATATATTTTCTGATGCGGCAATGGTTGGTTCAAGGTCAGGTGCAGCCTCCCCAAAGGGCACAAACCGCATCACCTGCATAGGGATCTCCGGGGATATCGCCGCCACTCGTGTTGCAGCACTGGTGATCTCATCATCCGCACCATTGATATACATCGCTGAGACTTCCACATGCACTCCTGCATCATGCAGGATTCCAATATTGCGGTATACCGGATCTGAGGACGCGGCACCACATTCACGGTACCGTTCATCGGAGGATCCTTTCAGACCGATATTGACAAAGTCAAGGTATGGGATCAGGCCCCTGAGGGCAATTTCGGTAAAATAGCCATTTGTTGAGCATCCAACGAAGAGTCCTGCCTTCTTTGCTTCCTGTGCGAGAGCGAGGAACGAATAGTATGAAACTGTCGGGTCGTTCAGGCAGAACACAATGCCGATGCATTCCTGTTTTTGGGCACGCTTCACGACCATTTCAGGCGTTGCTTTCTGAAGGGCCCCTACAACAGCATCGGCATGAGAAGTCAGAGTCTCTGAGATACACCCCGGGCAGGTGAAGTTGCACCCGACAGTGCTCACCTGAAAGAACTTTGATTTTGGAGCGAAATGCACCATCGGCATCGTTTCAATGGTTATGGGGAGCATCGTCAGATACGATTCAGGAAACCGTTCGACAATAGTGTCGTTCCGGTTGATGTACATCTTACACCTGCCGCTTTTTCCTTCAGCGATTTCACAACCGTTTTCACAGATGATGCATTTCATAAGAGTGCCCCGGCTTCAGTCTTTGAGATTACAATCCAGAATCCTTCGTCCCCGAGAATAATCTCGTACTCCGGCACACCAATTTCATCGAGCATGGCGTGGAACCGCTCCACATTCTCCGGTGAAATATTCTTTTGGTTAAATTTTTTCCAGTCCGGATCCTTTTTGATCATAGCTGCCGAGATCTCATCCCGCAGCTCTTTGTTGCCAAACCCGCCGCCGATGTAGGTCTTGCCACCGGGTTTTAAGATGCGGTATACCTCCCTGAAGGCAGTGTGGATGTCGTCCCAGAAGAACATGGAGCCCCTGCTGATGATGAGGTCTGCGGAGTCATCATCAAGCGGCATCGCATGTACATCACCACAGAGAAGACGAATTCGTTCGGAGAGGCCTTCTTCACTGATATTACGTGCTGCTACTTCATGCATGTCATCTGAATAGTCCAGTGCGATGACTGAGAAGTCACTCTGCTGTGCAACAGCAATTCCAAGTGATGCCGGCCCACTGCCCAGATCAATACAGGTGCCTTTTGTAATCCCAAATCGTCGGATGAGGTTCTCTGCGATAACCGGATATATCGGGGCAAAGAGGGTCTTTGCAATTTCATCCATACCGCGTGCACCTTTTTTATCAAATTTTTTCTTTGTATCAGACATAAGAATAGTCCAGTTAATGATCGCATTTTGTTCAGGGATGTAAATCAAACACCATTTGGCATTAACATTTCATCCGGATAAATGATATATTGTTGAATAAATGGGATAAACATGACGATTTAACCAAGAATACCAAAGGGGAAGGAATGGCATAATATGAATTTCGGAAATGAACCCATATCAGGTTGGGACACAACCCCCCAAAGTACTTTATCCTATAAAAACCCGAGCATAATATAAGGAATCCAGAATGAAGGATTCCATGAGGTTATTATGGCTCAGATGGATGGGTTCAAACCATACAATCAGGGACAGACTATGCTGTTCCCTCTTTCTCTTGAAGATTTTGTTCCAGCCGATCATAAAGCACGCATCATCAGTCTCATTGTGGACAAAATGGATCTTTTCGGTCTCTATTCCTCGTTCTGCACAGATAATGGTCAGAATGCATATGATCCACGAATGCTCACTAAAGTTCTCTTTTATGCAACTTTCATGGGGATTTTCAGCAGCAGAGAGATAGAAAACGAACTCAATACCGACACTGCCTTTATGTATCTTGCAGCAATGCAAAAGCCATCTTACCGGACAATAATTCGGTTTCGGAGTCGTTTCTTTGACGATTTGATCCCTCTCTTTGAGCAGATAGTTCATATCTGCCAGGATCTTGATCTTGTTGGTCTGAACAACATCGCTTTTGACGGTTCAAAAATCAAAGCCAACGCCTCTCCAAAGAAAACAATGAACGAAAAACAGCTGGAGAGACGCATCCGAAAACTGCTCAAAATATCCGTGAAGAGAGATGAAGAAGAGGATGAATTATTTGGTGGAAATTCACCCTTTTTGATTCCTGAAGAACTTGCAGAAGACGCTGACCTGGTGCATAAGATTGAGCAGCTCGCCGATGCACATTCGTATCTGAAAGAATCCGGAGATAAACGGGTAAATCTCATATTATTGTCGCTGCTGATGTAACCACAGAAGAGACAGATCACCATCAACTGATTCCAATGGTTGAACAGGTGATTCATAATACAAACTGCGAACCTGTGGTTATCAGTGCCGATCCCGGATACGCTACGTATGAGAACTACGAATATCTCAATGAAAGAAATATTTACGGCCTTATTCCGGACACAATGCATTTTGTCGATACCCACGGGAGAGCAAAATACTATACGTAATCACAGTTCCGTTATGACGAAGAAAATGACTACTATACCTGTATTGCCGGGAGGAGAATAGCTTTCTTCAGAATTCAGAAAGACAAAAAGAAACAGCCAATGAGGCTCTATCGGGGAAACTGTTTCTGGTGCCCTATCCAGCAAAACTGTACGAAATCATCATCAAGAACGATCACACGGCATCCAAAGGAAGCACTGAAGGACGCCATGAGAAAGAGACTTGTGACACCAGAGGGGAAAATGGAGTATGCAAAACGAATTACGGTCGCAGAAGCACCTTTTGGGAATTTAAAGTATAATAACCGATGGTCTCAGCTCAGTCACAGAGGACTGAAAAAGGTAAAAGGTGAGTGTCTGCTTCACGTGATTGGGCACAATTTGGATGTCATCTGCAGAAACATACCGATTGAAAGGGTTGAGAACCTCAACCAAATTAGAGGTTCACTGAAATCTGTTATGGATTCTGCAGGTGGTGAGTTATTTTCATCGTTTTCACCTGAAACTGTGGGTACGGATTGGGGCAATTTTGTCAAAAATGAGTTCCAGATCATTGAATTTGGATTTGCGATGTAGGGTAAAATAATCGGAAGAAATGGGTTCTGTCACAGCCTGATTCCCACTCTTATACCTGCAGAATGTCGGCTTCACCTATCGTATCCCTCGCATCGCTGATGTGATGCATGATATCAACCTGTGATCCTTTCCCCACACCACAGATCTGCCCCCGGTTTATGAGAACATAAAAATCGTCGCCAACGAGGTAATAGCAGGGAAATCCCCGTATTTCAGCCTTATCAATGGCAATATCAAGACGGTCCTGAAGGTCACGGGAATGCCCCTGTTCATGCACGAGAAACTTTCGGACATCCTCCGGCATCCGTTTTCGGGTCTGTTTCGGTGCCGGAGCTGCTTCTGCAACATCTGCTGTTTTTTCACCGGATTCAGAAAATACCACTGCTGCAGTTTGTATTACCAATTTTTGTTCCGATGTTGTTTTTGTTGTTTTCACTGTCTTCGCAGTCTTTTTATCCTCTCCAACCATCCTGCCACCGAGATATCCCGTCTGGGAAAGTCCCATCAGATAAAGAAGCGTTGGATCGATATCCGGAAGGGAGACAACAAACGCATCAGCAGACATCACCGTTCCCACAACGACCGAGAGATAAAGAACAACACCGATGATTGTCCACAGAAACATCTGGAACCGGTTGAGGGTAATCTTCCCCTTATTTTTCAGCATCATACTGAAGGGAGGAAGATTTTCCGGAGGTTTTGCATGCATATCCGGTTTGTAGGTCGACCGTGTGTAGCCGATGCTGATCAGGGGGACAGCGACGCTGATACCCAGAAGCAGAAAGATATTCGAAGGTATTGCAGTCGAAAACAAGTAATTCCCCTCGAATATCCTGATTGTGGTGATCCATACATATGAAAACGAGATGACAATTGTCCATAGCAGAAACTGGAAGAGCGACAGGCTTGGCACCCAGTAATCGGCACGGATAATGTTGAGAAAATTTCCCCCGTCTGTTCTGACCAGGGTGTGAGTGATGAAAAGTATCACAGCTATGACAAGTGCAGAAACAATAAACCCGAGTGTGACACTGTCCGCCATACCCCCATTCTCGGCATTCATGATAATATAATTTTCGCTGAAGGGCGGGCACAGATTTCATATCCCCCAAATAACAGCTAATAAAAGCAAAAAGGATTCTTTTCTGTTCTGATTTTGCAGCAAAAGACCACGAAAGGTAATGAATCCAAAATACATTGATTTGACGATATTTTTCGGATATATGAACACAGAAATGGTGTTTTTTACCGGTTCCCAAACGCGACGAACGGCCTGAGTTGATCAGCATACTGCATCCGATTCAGGTGTTTTCTTCGCATTCCTACCTCCCCACCTTCTGAACTGCTGGTTATTCAATGCGGATTCCCCCCACTGAATCCGTATAGAATACAGAACATCAGTATATTCGCACTGTTCTACTCAATTCGATACCTTGTGTCAGGCATGCACATGCTAAGGAGGGTGGTGGCACCGGATGTGAGGCAGTACGTCGTCTTCCCACCCTCCTTTTCTGAAACAACCATCCCACTACTGTTCAGGCGGGACATATGCCATGATACGGATGAAGGGGCAATACCCACCCATCGGGCAATCTCCGTTCGTGTTGCACCACGACGCTGGGCAAGGAACCTGCAAATTTCACCCGCCGTGCCCGAATGGAGACGTGATAAAATTCGCTTTTCATCCATTGAATATTTGCCACTGTTTTCAAAATATGTTGTACGACCACCTTCTCTCCACTCCGAGATCCGGCCCTCCCGGAGAAGTATATAGAGATGGTAGTGCAGAGTCCCCCGGTTAATTCCATTCTTTTTTTCAATAACTGAGAAAGGGGTTCCCGGGTGTATCTTAATATAGTCATATACTTCCGCACGGACAGGTTGGACCAATACATCCTGACGTGTCGCCCGGCGAAATCCAAGGGTGCACCATACACCCGCCGCGTAGAGAAGTATTACGGGTTGGTAAAGCAGGGGACACATCAGGCAGACCATAACGCAGAAAAATGCCAAAGGAGGAACCTCCCACCACGATATGGAGAGGGATTCTATCTCGTTCCCCCCGGGAGGGAGAGCATCCCATGCCTCCACCGAATATATTCCGGCCGCCATAACAGGTGCGGTGAGAAAAATGGCGACAAGAAACAGAATAAACAGTGTGATCCGAACATAACCAGATATCCTCAACACCTCCCGACAGAGGATATGTATGGCGAACCATATAAACAATATGTGACAATTATCTCCCTTCTGAACTATCGCACATTCACCATACCGGGCACCATTTTACCTACCTGACGGAGAGTTGGTGATTCTCACAGAAAGGGTATATCCCAATGAGAAATACCTATCAACAAGACCTGGAAAGCTGAAATTTCCGGAAGGTTGATGGAATGTGATGATAATGGAAAAAAAACATCTGAATATAATATGCTGCGCAGCTGCCATCCTGATCCTGTGCATAACTGTGGCTCCTGCTGCCGCACTTACAGCGCAGGTAAATTCGCCTATTCTCCCAAAAGGAATACCTCTCTCAATTTCCGGGCAGACAGACTATCCGGGGGAGGTCGCAGTGTGGATCATCGGCAAGAACTATGAAGAACGCCGGATCATCACCACAACAGACAGCACATTTACGGAAGAATTATTCCCACCGGAAACAACGTCCGGGCTTCCAAGCGGCCAGTACTTCCTGATAATTGAAGATACAGGACCCGATGGGAAATTTGCCCTCGATACCGTCACCGATGACGATCATACAATGGTGTACTACCAGGATATGCCCCTTTTTGCTCTCGACGATCCCGGGACAGTCTATTCCGACACCGCAATGGCGATCTCCGAAGCGCTGAACCGCCCCGAGATCGACGATGCAGCATTGAAGATGGTTTTTCTCGTGGAAGAACCGTGGATAACGATCGATCAGACACCCACCGGCCACCCGGGTGACCTTCTGCGGTTCGCAGGGTCCACCAACCTGCCGCCGGGCAGCGAGATCTCCTACATAATCTACCTGGCCTCTGCCAATCCCCGTGAGGGAGATGAAGTGGCAGAGTCAGGAACCATCGAGGTCGTGAAGGGAGGGCCATACAACTACTGGTATTTCGATATCGACACGGGGGGGCTTGATAGCGAAAAATATGTCCTCACCCTTGATTCCGGCCTCCACGTCGCCACCACTACATTTATTCTCTGTGACAACCGATTTACCCTGCCGCCAACTCCTGCGATCACTGTGGAGACGCTCCATGAGGAACCAACGGTGAAATCCAGCCAGCCGACCGAACCGGAGCCGGTTCACGCCGAAACCACGGATTATGAAACGATTCCCACAACCGACGACCAAATCTATACGACCGACAACGCGATGATATGGTGTTCGGCCATTGACGGCGATTACGTCACCTGGGCTGAGAGAACAGAGAATGAAGAGACGAACATCTTCCTGTACAACATCCCGACCGGTACCACACAAACGATCGTCGAGAACGCCCGTTACCTCACCTTTACGATGGACATCTCAGGAGACCATATCGCCTGGGAGAAATTACATACTGGTGAGCCAACCGTACCAAGAGGTATTGGGCTCTATACCATCTCGACGGGAAGTATCGAGGACCTTCCTGTTGATGATTGCTCTATCAGCAAGATTGCAATGGACGGGAATCTAATCGCGTTTTCGGGGATGGATTTCTCACCCTTAAAATTTGATGACAAACACAATGTGAAAAAGACTATTTTTCTCTATTCCATCGTGAACAGGACACAGCAGGTTCTCTGCAAACAACCCAGTCACCAGATCGAACCGGTAATCGGCGATGGGTATGTTGCATGGCGAACCGAGTGTGGAGGATATAACGATACCATCACCATCTACTCGCTGGCCGATCGCAGCCAGTTCACCCTCACTCCTCCTGACGGCGCATCATATGCACAACCCTCTGTGGGCGGGGGGATGGTGGTAGCTTCGCTGTATTATAAAGATCCCGAAACATCCGGACCATACAAGGTAGAGATCGTGGCGACGACACTTCCCGGCATGGAGAAAACAATCCTCCCTCTCCCGGAAACGCCACGCCGGTATTCTCCACAATCCAATGGTGAATGGATTGTATGGGAAGAAAGAGAAGTTGCATGGGAAGAAAAAGAGATGGACTTTTCGGGACGGATCGTGATATATGATACCAAAAATGGGACAATTATTAAACCGGCATACAACAGCAGATCATTACACAACCCAAAGGTCGAAAGCAATCATTTCATCGCGACTGAAAATGATGAAAGACGGGGTGTCAGCAGTCTCTGGCTCACCACATTCACCGGTGAAACGACAGCAGAGGACGGAACGGACGCACTCCCCGCCTCGATGATCGGATTTGGGGTGATGGCTGCCGGCATCGCAGCAGCGGTGCTCTGGAAGAGGGGGAACAGGTGAAGACTGCAAGAATCTGTGCAATTCTTCTCGTTACCTCTGCCATCATAACAGGAATCGGAACTGCAATATCATTTGGAGAAGAAGGGCCGTTCCAGATAGCACACCCATATGATATCATATCCGCTCCAGCGGCCGGGGGAGAACGCATTCTATGGATCGAAAGCACCCCACCACCCCCTTTTCCTGACCCCGGGTATTACCCGTGGGTTCCTCGTGCGGTTTATTCATACAACATCACATCACGGACAAAAACCCTCATCCGCTCCCATGCGACCAATGCCCGCTCCCCTGATATCGACGGCGATCTCGCAGTATGGGAGGAGGAACGCAAGTCCACAACTGATATTATCTTCTACAATTTTTCCGCAGGAACGGTCTCAGCTCTCCACACAAACAGGTTCCAGCACAATCCACGTGTGAGTGAAGATCACATCGTCTGGGAGGAGGGATTCGTTGGTGAACGCGGGATCTGGATGTACAATACAAAAGGTGGTAATTTGCGTGGTCTTTCCACCGGGAAAACCGATTGTTTCACTCCCGATATTGAGGGAAACACCGTTGTCTGGGTTGAAAAAAC
>JAUVCV010000017.1 GCA_030595665.1 Methanogenium sp. | reverse complement strand
ACCCATTCCGGCAGGCTTTCGATGGGGAAAAGAGCCCCGGAAAGACCGAATATCGGGAAAACCACAAAGTTCATTATGAGCTGGAAACCGTGCATATCTTCCATCTTTGAAGCTATCGCTATGCCAAATGCCGCAAAGCAGATGCCGATGAGCGTCATGAAGAGAAAGGCAATGAAAAACCCTGCGATGCTGGTCAGTTTCAGGCCGATAAAGAGCGATATGATCAGAATGAATGCCCCCTGTATGACCGCGGTCGTGGCACCGCCGACTGTCTGGCCAAGCATGATCTCAAGGCGTGAGACCGGTGCCACCAGTGTCTCTTTCAGAAACCCGAACTGTTTGTCCCAGATAATTTGTATGCCTGAGAAGACCGAAGTGAAGAGCACACTCATCGCAATGATACCGGGGATAATAAACTGGAGGTAGTTTTCTCCGGTGCCGCCCGGTATCTGCACGACAGAATTCAACCCGAATCCCAGGGCCAGGAGGAAGAAGACCGGCATGCCAAGGCTCCCCACAATCCTGCTCTTTGAGCGGACGTAGCGCTTGATACTCCGCAGCCAGAGCGTATAGACGATATCCATCTAATGCCGCCTCCCCATCATCATCCGCATCCGATCGGTTGCCCCTGCCTCGTTTTCCCGGATGGTCTTGCCGGTGTAGTGCAAAAAGACATCCTCCAGCGTTGGCTGATGGATGGAGACCGAAGTGATAGCATATCCATGGTCCCCGAACAACCGGATGAGTTCTGTGATATGCTCCTCTGCGTCGTGCAGGCGGATGGTTACCTGCCCGTCATGCTGCTCTGTGCCGGAGATCCACGGGGCGGATACTTCTGTTGCAATTCTCTCTGAATCGGGGGATGTTACTGTCACCACATCGCTGCCAACCTTTTTTTTCAGCTCTTCAGGGGTGTCCATTGCAATGATTGTCCCGCGATCAATGATGGCGATGCGGTCACAGAGACGGTCTGCTTCATCCATGTAATGGGTGGTGAGAATGATGGTGATGCCCTTTGTCTGGTTCAGGGTATGGATGTAATCCCAGAGATGGTTGCGTGTCTGGGGGTCAAGGCCGAGGGTAGGCTCGTCGAGGAAAAGAACAGACGGTTCATGCAGGAGCCCCCGGGCTATTTCAAGGCGACGTCGCATGCCGCCGGAGAAGGTCTTTACCAGTTTATCTTTCCAGTCGTCCAGTTCAACAAGCTTCAGGAGATCACTGATCCGTTCTTCCCGGACCGCTTTGGGGATCCGGTACAGCCGCCCGTGAAAATCCATGTTTTCCCATGCGGTCAGTTCCTCGTCCAGGCTCTGGTCCTGAAAGACGATGCCGATGGATTTCCGTACGCCGTCCTGATTTTTCTGAATGTCAATGCCATTGACAAGGGCCGTGCCGGACGTCGGTTCAAGGAGAGTGGAAAGAATAGAGATTGTCGTGGTCTTGCCCGCACCGTTCGGGCCCAGAAGACCAAATATTTCCCCTTTTTTAATATCAAAGGATATCGCATCGACAGCGGTGAAGTCCCCAAACTGTTTGGTGAGTTTGTCTACATGAATTGCGGTCATGTGTTTCCCCCGGTATTCTCTTTTTCTTCGTCTTCCTTAAGCTTCCGGAGAGCCACGATGCAGGTATCAAGAATCTCTGATGCCGCCTGCTGTTTATCCTCCGGCAGATCATGGACAGCCTCCCGTATCTCCCACATCTTCTCTGCAAGGGATGCAAATCCTTCCCCAAATATATCGGAATGGATGGTTCTCAACAGTTGCAGTTTTTCCTGTGACTGGTGTTTGTGTTCTTTTAACTCTGCAAGCGTTTTCTCTCCCTCTTCTGTCAGAGCATAGATGGTCTTTGAGCGTGCACCGGTTTCCTGCGGCGCGATAAGCCCTTCGTCTGAGAGATGACGGAGCATCGGGTAGAGTGTCCCTTTGCTGGGTACCCATTCCCCTTTGGTTACCTCTTCAATCTCCCTGAGGAGATCATACCCGGATTTTGGTTTACGGTGCAGGGAATGCAGGACATACAGATTAACAAGAGACCGTGTATGGCCGTTTTGGGTGGAAAATTTCAGAATACCTTTCATGGTGTAATCACTTTTACCCCGGGATAGTGCATAATCAAACTGTTTTGTTATGAACGGTTCGGTATCGTACTATGTGTTGGCGATCGCTTAAGCGTATGGATGATGACAGGAGTGTATCCTGCAGGCAGTGCGGGATTCTTGTAATGATGGTGAAGAAATACTACCGCTAAACGAAGCAGCAGGAGGTACTGAAATATTTGAAAAAAAGTCAGGAAATATGTGTATTTCAGGAATTGCGGAAATAATCCGGTTCATCCTTACTAGTATCTTTCAGTCGAATCGCGGGTCATTCAGGATTAATTTGCACCATGCCGAGACAATCTTCATTCGAGTCTCTTTTAGTTTACCGGGCTTTGTAAACTGCTGAAATGAAATCGTACGCGGTTGTGGATAGTTCAGGAGACTATCATCACTTCCGGTGATATGGTAATGATAAAATCCGGTGAGGTATATTCCTGTATAGGGGATGATTCCCTTCATCCGGCGTGCAGAGGTGTGGACTGCAGTGCGGCGATTGTAGGTGCACCGGGCACTAATATCCGCGAGACGCAGTGAGAGATCATAATCCTCAAGGATTGATATATCCCGGTGCCCGCCGGCCTTCATATACACATCTTTTTTCACCGCGAAATTCGAGCCAATGAGCCAGTAAAACCCGAAATGGTGGAGGAGAAGGTAATATTGTCTCCACCCCTGGATGATACATGAACGGATGGTTTTGTTATAAAACCGGACCGGCCCCGTGCAGACATCATATCCACCGGTCGTGAGTTCTTCATCTATTGTTTCCAGCCAGGTGTGTGGGTGACGGGTATCTGCGTCCGTGAATACAAGGATGTCTCCGTTTGCTGCATTGGCCCCGTCTCCGCGGGCACCGCCAATACCGGCCCGTTTCTGAGAGATCACCTGATCTGCGAGGGTTGCAGCTATTTTACAGGTGTTATCTGTTGAACCCCCGTCGACAACGATTATTTCATATGTTTCCCGGGGGATGCTCTGGGCTGCAAGTGATCTCAGGCAGTTGAGGATGGTCTCCTCTTCATTGAGTGCGGGAATGATTACTGATATCATATGGTTCACCGGATCCGGGATATGCGATTATTCAGGAGCAGACGGCAGCCTCTTCCGGCAGCTGGCACCAGGATGTCGCGGCAGCTGTAGAGCGGATAGACGATAAGGAGGATAAATATTCCCACGTTTACGGCAATATCAAAGGTAAACCACCATGCCATCAGTTCAAGTGCAACAAGGGAGAGCACCGTAGTAATGCCCAGGAGGAGGGCTCCGTTTCTCAGACCAATGCCGACAACGGTGGTGTATGTGGTGCCTAAATCCTCGTGATAATCCATGATTTCATGTGCAATCAGTGCTTCACAGCAGATGAAGGTGCATACGAGCGTCGCCATAGCAGGAAGGGAAACCAGTTGGGGAATTGCCCCTCCTGCAAGGGTGTATCCTGCAAGAAACGGGAGTCCCCCGAACATGAAGCCATGGCAGATGATGTCTGCTGCGAATCGGTCCTTGAGCCGTGCGGGTGTTGCTGAATAAAGGGTCAGGGCAACCAGGCAGAGGAGGGTAAAGATGAATCCCGTGCCTGAGATGGTAAGGGATACGAGGAGCGGTATTCCTGCGAACACTGCACACATACCAATGGCCTCCCCTTTTGACAGCACCCCGTCAGCGAACGGGTTTTTTCCCTGTTCTGCTTTCCCTGAATGGTTTTTGTCAATCTCTGCGTCATACAGATTATTAATGATAAATCCATATCCTGTGATGAAGAAGAATAGTGCAAAGACCATGATGAGGTCGGGTGAGATGCCTGCAGCGAGGCATGCTCCTGCAAGCGGGAAGAGTGGATAAAATTTAATCCAGTCTTTTGTGCGGAGCATTTTCCGGTATCCCTGTATTTTATGCATTGTTGTATTGTTCCTGTATTTTTGTGTATGTCCGGAAGATTACATTCGGATATTAAGCCGGTTTTCATGCTGTTTTTCCCCAAAAAAACGAATGATGCGGGCAAATGTCGGGAGTGACTCACCTGATGGCAGCATGCGGTGGAAGGTCCCGTTTTCTGTATCTCCGGGTATCACTGTCTCTGCTCCATTCCGCACCACATTGATACAACCGACTGTTCAATGGTCTCTTCGACGTCACTCTGCAGTTTGCCGAAGGTATGCAGGTGGATGAGCATAAAGTTCGGGTACCAGAAATTTGCCAGAAATACTTCTTTGTTTATTCCTTTCAGTATTCCGCGGGAAACTGCTTTTTGGTACAGCTCGTCAATGGCAGAAAAGCGGATGACTCCCTCTTTTTTTGCCTTTTCCGTGATGTTCGGGGAGGAGGAGAACTGTTCAAAGAAGAGGGTTTTTTTCGGGTTTTCAAACATCCAGTGTAAAACCTGCCGTTTGACATTTTTTATCTGATCTTCAATGGGTGTTTCCGGACGGATTGCCTCATCCACCGCATCAGCGAGCGCCCGGTGAATGGAGGAATAGAGTGAATCAATCAGCTCTTCTTTTGTCCGGAAATACCGGAACAGGGTTCCTGCTGAGACACCGGCACGGTCCGATATCTGTTGTGTCGGTGTTGCATGAAATCCCTGTGTTGAAAAGAGATCAACTGCTGCCTCCATCAGGGCCCTCCGTTTTTCTTCTGATAAGTGTCTGCTCACACAATGCCTCCTATTTCCGTGCATTACTGCGGATTGAATAGTAATTTCATTTCCCTGTTTAAATGAGTAACTGCTCACTCATTCAATTTTACCCGGGTATTGGATATATATGCGTAAAATTTAGCGAAGTCTGTGGTGTATCGCATTACCGGGAAGAGTGTTCCGGTTACTATGGGGTATGTCCGGGTGCGGTGCATTTTCAACAGTTCACAATGCCGAAATATCCATCCACATGCAATATGCAGTCCCCTGTCTGGTTTTTTGTATCATACCTCCTCATTTTGTCCATAAATGGGCTCTTTTGTAAAACCGGGCGTTTAGATCGGCGGAATTTATAAATAGTAAATTGATGTATGGATGGAGCAGGCACGGCAGATGTGCCGATGGGGGAAAAAGAATGGTATATACCTATTATAATCCAAGAATCGCCCTGATGGGCGCAGGTTGTGTGAAAGAGATTGGAAACCAGGCGAAAGCGATGGGGGGCACGAAGGCTCTTGTTGTATGCGGTGTTTCGAAACACGGTGAAGCCCTGGGAAAGGATGTTGCGGCACTTCTGAAGAGTTCAGGTGTAGGTTCTGCTATTTTTGCGGGTGCAGAACCCAATCCAACAGATACCAGCGTGCATGACGGTGCAAAGATGTATGCGAGTGAATCGTGTGACATGGTTGTGGCCGTTGGCGGTGGCAGCCCGATGGACTGTGCGAAAGGCATTGGGATTGTCGCAGCGAATGGCGGGAATATACGTGACTACGAAGGCGGTGGGCATGACCTGAAACCCCTTCCACTGCTGATAACAGTAAACACCACCGCCGGTACCGCAAGTGAGATGACCAGTTTCGCCGTCATTACCGACACCAGTCGGCACATAAAAATGGCGCTGGTTGACTGGAGACTTACTCCTGATGTAGCGATCAATGATCCTGAACTGATGGTCAGTATGCCTCCGGGCCTTACCGCGGCAACCGGCATGGATGCACTGACACACTCCATTGAGGCATTTGTCTCGACGATTGCAACACCGGTTACCGATGCGGCGGCACTGAAGTCTATTGAACTGATTAAAGGCTATCTGCCAAAGGCGGTGAGTGATGGTAAAAACATGGAAGCCCGTGAGATGATGGCGTATGCCGAATACCTTGGAGGCATCGCCTTTAATAATGCAAGCCTTGGGTATGTGCATGCGATGGCACACCAGCTGGGTGGGTTCTACAACCTGCCGCATGGTGTGTGCAATGCAATTCTTCTGCCGTATGTGCAGACATTCAACAAAGAGGCTGTACCGGAACGGTTTGTGCTCATTGCAAAGGCCATGGGGTTGGATGTGTCAAAGATGAGCACGGATGAAGCAGCTGCTGCAGCCATTAATGAAATTAAAAAACTCGCCGCAGAAGTTGGCATTCCGGCCGGTCTTGGTGAAATCGGGGCAAAGGAGAAGGATCTTAAAATGCTTGCACAGAATGCCATGAAGGATATCTGCGGCATGACCAATCCGAGAGAAGCAGACCTGGACGAGATCATTGCTATCTATAAGAGCGCTATGTGAGAGAAAGAGAGATGGGATCTCCCGGGAGATCATCTTTTCATCTCTTTTTTGTGGTATGGTTTGTATTTTCCGGAATTTACCGGATGATATGATGACTTTATTCAGAATATGGTGCAGCGATGCAGATCAGAACCGTCCGGGGGAGGTGGGTTCTGTTTCTGCCTGGTTCACCCAAATCTTCTGATACTGGGTCTTTTCCCGGTGCATTCAAAGTCAACAAATCCTTTTTCCGGGTTGGTGTTAATAAGGCGGACCGTAACTTTATGTCCCACTTTCAGGCATTCCACACCCCTCATGACCCTCCCCTCGACAGGCGGGGTGATGAGTCTGACATACGTACCCTTCTCTGAAGCCCCCGTGACAAAAGCATCGAATGTCTCCCCGATTCTGTCCTGGAGGAGCATTGCTGATGCCGCTTTGCGCATGAACCGCTCAACTTTCTTGGACCCTTTCTCCCGGTCAGAAAGCCAGGCCGCCTCTTCCTCCAGGTCTTCGTAGGTATAGGGACATTTTTTTTGTTCGATGACCGATTTAACCAGTCGCTGGATGATAAGGTCAGTATACCGACGGTTTGGTGCGGTGGAGTGTGTGTAGTCGGTGACTGCAAGGGCAAAGTGGCCAACCGGTTCCCGGTTTGGGTCACGGGCGATGTATTCACCAGGCCCCATCAGTTTTACAATGGTGAGAGAGAGGTCCGGAAATGTATCCGGGTTTTCTTCCCGCTCATGGTCAAGGAACCGGGACAGAGCTTTTGCGTTCGGCTTTTTTGGAAGTTTCCAGTCCAGTTCTGCCGCAGTCTCAACGATTTCACTCCAGTATTTAGGGGTGACGACAACCCGTTCGATCATAGGGAGCCCGGCATCCTCCAGGTATCCAACGGTTGTCCCGTTGGCGGCCACCATGAACTCCTCGATAATCTGACGGGCCAGATCCTGGCGCTGGACCACAAGATCCCGTACCAGACCTCCCTCGACAACCGGTTCTGCCTCAATGGTTCTGAGATCAAGGGCACCATGCTTCATCCGATAGCGCCTCAGACGTTGTGCTGCTTCATGCTGCAGACGGATCTGTGCTTTAAGTCCGGGTACATCACTGACAGATGGCGGAATTTCACGGGTTCCTTCCAGCCACTCTCCTACCTCTTCGTAGATGAGTTTGGCCTTGTTTTCGATAATGGCCGGGTACAGACTTCCGTGGCGGGTGCTTCCGTCGGGGAGAACCGTATATTCGATGACGACAGTCATGCAGTCCTGTTCCGGCAGAAGGGAAGTGATACCTTTGGAGAGATGGTCGGGAAGCATGGGGAAGGTAACGATGCCGGTGTAGACCGAGGTACCGTTATGGGCGGCATACCGATCAGCCTGTGAATGGTGTGGGACATATGAATCGACATCAGAGATTGCGATTTTCACCTGTATCTCCCCGTTTATCCCCTCTTCACAGTATTCGATCTGGTCGAGATCCATGGAGTCCCAGTTGTCGATGGATGACCAGAGGAGAGAACGGAGGTCACGGGCATTACCGTTCTCTTCCCGGAATATCGGTTTTATGGTATTGACTTCGTGAAGGACCTGGCGGGGAAATTCCGGGTAAAATCCGAATCTTTCCATTGCATCCCAGGCGACTGCAACGAGGTCAACATATGGACGTTTTGTCATGCTCATTTGATACCATGCCCTTCATGGCTTAAATATCTCTGGGCACCTGTTTTGCGGATATTTGCTTCTGGTTTATGGGTTGATTTTGGAAATGGAAGTCCTTAAAGCTGTGATGGATGGTGATTCCGGTATGCGGGTGGCATACAGATATCTGCAATTATGCAAAAAAGAGAAGAGCCCTCCTTTGATTGGTAAATATTGGTTTTTTCCAACATTCATGGGTGCAGAGGATCTGAAGAAAAGAGGGTGTGGTGCAAAGTGGAGTACGGTTGTATCAGCAGACTAAAATGGAGATGAGGTATATTTTTGCATAAGATGCGGCACTTTGGATAATCCACTGCATGATAGCGATGACATGTACACAATCGAACCTGCGCCATCCGGATCCTGGTTATTTTTAGTTGCCTCTGAATGGTTTTGCGTCTTCTATATGGAGGGTTTTTCCTTCGAATTCCCTTCCCGACAGAGATTTTTTTGCCAGTTCGGCCTGTTCCGGTGTTGCAAAGGTGACAAACCCGAATCCCCTGCCATGGACAATTTGAACACCTTTTATTTCTCCAAATCCGGTAAAGAGATCTCTGAGATCCTGTGCTGTCATTGAATGTTTTATGTTTGAAATGTAGAGTTTGTGGCTTACCATCTGTTTTTATCTCCCTGAATTGCAGTTTAGTCTGCGTAACCGCCAATGAATGTTTTGATATGGTGATGCTTTCTTTCCGGAGATTTACCCAAATAATCTGATTTTCTGTCTTTTTTATCTCATTTCATTCTTTCCGTACCCGAAGCCATGTCCGGAACAAAATCGCATTTTCTAATTTTATGAATCGGTATTATGTCCCGGAATTGTGCTTCCGGTTACGTCAGACCTTTTCTGTGTGGGAAATGTTGATATGCACGGTTACCGATAGATTTCAGGCTGGTTTATTCATGAATGTCGAAAATACTGTCTCCGGGCGTGCTCATCTTCCCCCGCTCCTGGAGTTTCGTGATGTCGGTGTGCCGCTT
This sequence comes from Methanogenium sp., assembly GCA_030595665.1. Taxonomy (GTDB): domain Archaea; phylum Halobacteriota; class Methanomicrobia; order Methanomicrobiales; family Methanomicrobiaceae; genus Methanogenium. The sequence continues at coordinate 34,828 of JAUVCV010000017.1, read as the reverse complement.
ACGTTTTTGGTTCCTTCATCTGTTCCTCAGCCTGTTCCTCTTTTGGTTCCCAGATGGGGATGCCCACATAGGTGATCTTTTTGATGCGGTGATACGGGATGGGTTTTGTTCCCCCGTTGGTTACCACTTCAAAATAATCCCGGTCAAGGAGTTTGATGTATGTTCCTTCCGCCGTTGACAGATCATCCGGGGCCCCACGGTCGGTGTATTCCACTGCGGCTTTTTTCATGTCGAACTCCGGGTCATGCCAGATGCGGAGGAGAAGGGTGTGGGTGGTACGCATGAAGGGTGATAGAGGCAGTAATGATATTTGAGGTTTCCCGGATGAGGAATTCTTTTAGGTTTCTGTCAAAATGCGGAAATTGTGCACAAAACTATCTTTATGGTGAATCGCAGGCAACATAATTTGTTCAAAAATATTTGAACCACTCTGTGATAACAATGGCAATAGAACTGATCTATATCATAGCACTCATCCTGACCGGTATTGTGGTCGGACTGGCCGGCGGCATGCTCGGTGTCGGCGGCTGTTTCATCATGATCCCGGTCCAGTACTGGGTCCTGACTTCAATGGGATTGTCCCCCGGAACGGCCATCCTGCTTGCATTCGGAACAAATTTGGCCGTTGTCCTGCCGACCGCCATCTCCGGTGCATACGGGCACAACAAAAAGGGTGCCGTTGCCTGGCATGCTGCAATTACCATGGGAATTGCCGGGTTTGCCGGTGCTCTTGTGGGCGGATATATTGCTACCCTTATTCCGGGAGAATATCTGACGTTTCTCTTTGGGCTGGTGATCCTCCTCAGCTCCATCCGGATGCTCACGGCGAAACCTCCTGCTGCGGACGCCAAACCGGTTGATGACGTGGTGACATTCCTTTTGTGGGGTATTCCTCTTGGTCTTCTCTCCGGTATCATCGGCATCGGTGGCGGTGTCCTGTTGATTCCGGTGATGGTCCTGGCCCTGCACTTTAAGATGCACACTGCTGTCGGGACATCGACTGCCCTTATGATCTTCACCGCACTTGGGGGCACGATTGCCTATATCATCACCGGGTGGGGTGTGGCAGGACTTCCGGCATATTCGCTTGGGTATGTCAATCTGCTCCAGTGGGCTCTCCTTGCCATTCCCAGTATCCTAATGGCACAGGTGGGCGTGCGGGTGGCACACAAACTTCCGGCAAAACAATTGAAACTTGTCTTTATTGCGGTGATGATCTATATGGGCCTGAAGATGATGGGTGTCTTCACCTTTTTGGGCCTTCCTCTCTAATCCCCGTTCCCCTTTTTTGTGTGTGATAGGTGCGAATGGTTTCGTAATTATCATTAGAATTATATAAATTTGAGAGCCATTGCTCTGCATGAAGAATCGGGCATTCCTGATAGGGGCTGTAGTATGTCTCGTCCTCGCCTGCACCTTTTTTGCAGGGTGCACTGCACCGGACGATGGCCCTCTCCCCACTCCTGCTGAAACTCCGGTGGAGACTCCCGTTGCGACCGCGGTTGCTGTGGAAACGACGGATGATGTCGTCGAAGCAAACACCCTCTTTGCGTACGATTTATATCACACGCTGAAGAGTGACGAACAGTATGCGGATCAAAATATCTTCTTCTCCCCATACAGCATCTCAACCGCTCTTGCGCTGACATATGAAGGAGCGAAGGGGACAACCGCAGAGGAAATACGTTCGGTCTTTCATTTTCCGGCGGATGACACTACCAGACAGGAAGGATACAAAAATCTGATCGCAGGACTGAACAGTCCGGACGCCGCGTACAGCCTCAGCACGGCAAATGCACTCTGGGCAGAAGAGACCTACCCGTTCCTCCCTGCATATATCGAAACCGCACAGCAGTATTACGCAGCGGAAGTCCGGAATATGGACTTCATCTCTGCACCGGAAGAGTCCCGGCAGACAATAAACGGGTGGGTGGAAGACCAGACGGAAGACCGGATTAAAGACCTCATTCCTGCAGGGGCAATAACTCCTCTCACGCGTCTCGTCATAACAAATGCCATCTACTTCAAGGGAACCTGGGTGTTGCAGTTTGATGAAAACAAGACCCAAAAGGCGACGTTCCGTATGGAAGGCGATGAATCTGTTATGGTTGATATGATGCAGAGAACAGATGATGAGGCATTCTATTCGTATGCTGAGACAGAAGATTTACAGGTTCTCAGGATGCCGTATGAACATGAAAGCGGCAAAGCACTCTCCATGCTGGTCCTTCTTCCAGAAGATAATGATATCACGACAGCAGAATCCGTTCTTGGCACCGAAGAGCTTGCAGATGCGATTTCATCGATGGAAAAAAAGCGTGTAGAGGTTTTCTTCCCGAAGTTTACCCTTGAGACCACCTATTTCCTGCCGGAAACCCTTGGAGCGATGGGGATGCCCACCGCGTTTAGCTCTGACGCAGATTTCTCCGGCATGGACGGAACCCGGAATCTCTTCATCACTGATGTCATCCACAAGGCCTTTGTTGATGTCAATGAAGAAGGGACTGAGGCCGCCGCTGCCACCGGGGTTATTATGGGTCGTGGGGTATCAGTAGAGAAACCGGTTCCGGTCTTCCGTGCGGATCACCCGTTCATCTTCCTGATCACCGATGACGAAACCGGCAATTTGCTCTTCATGGGACGGATGTCAGACCCGACGGCCTGACACCTGCCTTGTCATGGGGCGCAGGTGGACCGCAAACTTCCTGCAAAACATCTGAAATATGTCTTTATTGCGGTGATGATCTATATGGGTCTGAAGATGATGGGTGTCTTCACCTTTTTGGGCCTCCCTCTCTAATTCCCGTTCCTCTTTTTTTGTGTGATAGGTGCGAATGGTTTCGTAATTATCACCAGAATTATATAAATTTGAGAGCCATTGCTCTGCATGAAGAATCGGGCATTCCTGATAGGGACTGTAGTATGTCTCGTCCTCGCCTGCACCTTTTTTGCAGGGTGCACTGCACCGGACGATGGGCCGGTCGAAACTCCCGCTGCAACTCCGGTTGCCACCCCCGTTGGCACCACGGTGGCAACAGAAAGTGCCGCAGATGTTGTCGAAGCAAACACTCGCTTTGCATACGATTTATACCAAACGCTCAGCAGTGATTACGAGTATGCAGAGCAAAACCTCTTCTTCTCGCCGTACAGTATCTCGACCGCTTTTACCCTGACCTACGAAGGAGCGAAGGGGACGACCGCAGACGAGATTCGTTCGGTCTTTCATTTCCCGGCGGATGACACTGTCCGGCAGGAAGGGTATGCAAATCTAATTTCCGGCCTGAACAGTCCGGACGCCGCGTACAGCCTCAGCACGGCAAATGCACTATGGGCAGAAGAGACCTACCCGTTCCTTCCTGCATATATCGAAACCGCACAGCAGTATTACGCAGCGGAAGTCCGGAATATGGACTTCATCTCTGCACCGGAAGAGTCCCGGCAGACAATAAACGGGTGGGTGGAAGACCAAACCCGCGACCGGATAAAAAACCTCATTCCTGCAGGGGCAATAACTCCTCTCACGCGTCTCGTCATAACAAATGCCATCTACTTCAAGGGAACATGGGTGCTGCAGTTTGATGAAAGTGAGACCCGGCCTGCAGAGTTCCGTACCGAGGGTGGGGCATATGTCACCGCTGATATGATGCAGAGAACAGATGTTGACGCCCGCTATGCATACGCCGAGACAGCAGATCTGCAGATCCTCAGAATGCCGTATGAACATGAAAGCGGCAAAGCACTCTCCATGCTGGTGCTTCTCCCAAAGGGTGACGAGATCACCGCAGCAGAAACTGCCCTTGGCACTAAAGGGCTTGAAGATGCAGTTGCATCGATGGAAACAAAACAGGTGGAGGTTTTCTTCCCGAAGTTCACCCTTGAGACTACTTATTCCCTGCCTGATACCCTGAAAGCGATGGGAATGCCGACCGCGTTTGGCATGGACGCTGATCTATCCGGCATGGACGGCACCAATATGCTCTTCATCAGCGATGCCATTCACAAGGCCTTTGTGGATGTTAACGAGGAGGGGACCGAGGCCGCTGCTGCAACTGCGGTTGGTGTGAGTTTAAGCTCGGCCCCGGTGGAAGAAATCGTTCCTGTCTTCCGGGCGGATCACCCGTTTGTCTTCATGATAACCGATGACGAAACCGGCAATTTGCTCTTCATGGGACGGATGTCAGACCCGACGGCGTGACACCTGCCTCGTCATGGGGCACAGGTGAGATATTTCCCTGGTGGGTGTGAGATATGGGGTGCAGCGATGGGCACTCCTCACCATCCCCGGTATCGCAATGGCACAGGCGGGTGTGCGGGTGGCCCACAAACTTCCTGCAAAACAGCTGAAATATGTCTTTATTGCGGTGATGATCTATATGGGCCTGAAGATGATGGGTGTCTTCACCTTCTCTGTCCTCCATCTCTAATCACTTATTATAGACCCGTGCGGAACAATTTGAAATTTAGGTTATAATTATATAAAATTAAATATAGATATTTTATATGAATAAACAGGCATTCCTGATAAGGGCTGTAGTATGTCTTGTCATTGTCTGCACCTTTTTTGCAGGGTGCACGACCCCGTCCGATACGCCGGTATACACCCCTGTTGTATCAGGAAGTATGGATGATGTTGTCGGTGCAAACACCCTCTTTGCGTATGATTTATACCACACTCTGAGTAGTGATGAACAGTATGCGGAACAGAACATATTTTTCTCACCTTACAGCATCTCAACTGCTCTTGCGCTGGCATACGAAGGTGCAAAGGGGACGACCGCAGAGGAGATCCAGTCAGTCTTTCATCTCCCGGAAAATGACACCGTCCGGCAGGAAGGCTATGCTGGCATCATTGCCGGCCTGAACCGTCCTGACGCTGCATACTCCCTTCAAACCGCAAATGCACTCTGGGCGGAAGAGACCTATCCATTCCTCCCCACATATATCGAAACCGCACAGCACTCCTACGCAGCAGAAGTCAGGAATATGGACTTCGTCAATGCTCCTGAAGCGTCCCGTCAGACCATTAACCAGTGGGTGGAAGGCCAGACCAAAGACAGGATTAAAAATCTTATCCCGGCAGGAGTCATTGACCCTCTCACACGGCTTGTTATCACTAACGCGGTGTATTTCATGGGAACCTGGGTGCTGCAGTTTGATGAGAGAGATACGCATCCCACGTCGTTTCGTACAGAGAGCGGCAATGCTGTCACCGTGGATATGATGCAGAGGACAGATGAGGATGCTCTCTATAACTACACGGATACAGAGGACCTGCAGATTCTCAGGATGCCGTATGAACATGAAAGCGGGAAGGCGCTCTCCATGCTGGTCCTTCTCCCGAAGGGTGACGACATCACTGCAGCGGAGAACGCTCTCGGCACCACAGCACTTTCGGATGCTGTTGCATCAATGGAATCAGAGCAGGTGAGGGTATACTTCCCGAAGTTCACTCTTGAAACCAAGTATTCCCTGCCCGACACCCTCGGGGCAATGGGGATGCCTACCGCGTTTAGTTCTGACGCTGATTTCTCCGGCATGGACGGCACCCATAATCTCTTCATCAGCGATGTCATCCACAAGGCGTTTGTGGATGTCAATGAGGAGGGAACCGAGGCCGCTGCTGCAACTGCGCTTGTCATGCAATGCGAGGTCGTGGGGGAAGAGCCGGTTCCTGTCTTCCGGGCAGACCACCCGTTCATCTTCCTGATCACCGATGACGAAACCGGGAATATGCTCTTTATGGGACGGATGTCGGACCCGACGGCCTGATACCTGCAAATATACGGAAAAGAGGTGAGATAGATTTCCCTGATTCCGGGGATATTCAGGTAAGCCCGGTGAAAGCCCCTCTGATCATCTCTTTTTGGGTTTTGGTCAGATTTTTGGGAATAGTGACAATGATCTTTACCAGTAGATCACCCCGTTTGTCTGATCCAAGAAATGGCATCCCCTGCCCTCCAAGTCGGAAGGTGGTGTGGCTCTGTGTGCCGGGGGGAATTTTCAGGGACGCTTTCCCCGTGAGGGTAGACACGATTATTTCTCCGCCGAGAAGGGCTGTCCGGAGTCCGATGGTGGCTGTGCTCTGGAGATCTGCACCATGCCGTTCGAACGAAGGATTCGGTCTGACATGGACAACCGCATAGAGATCACCCGGCGGACCATGCTGAATGCCGGGTTCGCCTTCACCTGCGATACGCAGAAACTGCTCGTCTCTCACACCACGGGGAATGGAAACTTCAATGCGTCTCGTTTTCCGTATTGTTCCTTTCCCCTGGCAGGTCTCACATGCCTTTCCGATTATTTTCCCCCGACCGCCACAGTCCGGGCACGGGGCAATCATCATCACCTGCTGGCCGTCCCTTTGCTGCACCTGGCGAATTTCACCGGTACCCCGGCATGTGGGACAGTCCCGCACAAATCCGGGCTGTGCACCGGTGCCATTGCATGTTGTGCACTCATAATCATGAGGCACTTCAACCGTGTTTTTGATGCCGTAGAACGCATCGGTAAGAGAAATTTTGATATCATACCTGAGATCGGCCCCTGCACGGCTGCGTGGCCTTCCGTTTCTCCCCGGCCCGGTCGTTCTCCCGGAAAAGACGTCAAAGATATCGCCCAGACCAAAGTCCCGGAAGAGATCGTCATAGCCTGGAGTCTTATAGCCCGCAGCGTCTTCAGGAGTGAATGTTGCGTGCCCCACCTGATCATACTCAGCTTTTTTCTGGGGGTCGCTTAATACCTGGTAGGCTTCATTTATCTCCTTAAATTTTGCTTCTGCCTCTTTGCTGCCTTTGTTGAGATCAGGGTGGTATTTTCGTGCAAGCTGGCGGTACGATTTTTTTATCTCATCCTGTGGTGTATCCCTGCTGACGCCCAGCGTTTCATAGTAATCCTTTGTGTCCATTCGTCACGTTTAAAAATATTATTTCTCGTCATGGACCTCAAAATCGGCATCCACAACATTTTCATCGGTCTTTCCCTGTTCTCCCCCGGCCTGCTCTTCACTGCTTTCAGACCCCGCCTGCGACCCTGCTGCCTGTTCCTGCTGTTGGGCTGATTGCTGGTATATGGCAGAACCCGCCTCACTCAGAACGGTCTGGAGTTTATCAGTTTCCGATTTGATTTTATCGGTATTCTTCTCTTCCAGTGCTGCCTTCACCGCTGTGATCGCCGTGTTCACCTTACTGGTCAGTTCAGGGTTCAGTTTATCCGCCAGTTCAGATAGTGTCTTTTCAGCGGTGTAAACGAGGGAGTCGGCCGTGTTGCTGACCTCGACCTCTTCTTTTCGTTTCCGGTCATCTTCTTCAAACTGTTCGGCCTCATTCACCATCTTGTTGACATCGGTCTCTGAGAGTTTTGTTGAGGCGGTGATCGTCATCTTCTGCTCCTTGCCGGTGCCGAGATCCTTTGCGGAGACATTGAGGATGCCTGACGTGTCGATATCAAAGCTGACTTCTATCTGGGGGATGCCCCGCGGTGCGGGAGGAATGCCGACGAGGTTGAACTGCCCGAGACTCACATTGTCGGCTGCCATGGGCCGTTCTCCCTGGAGCACATGCACCGTGACTGAGGTCTGGACGTCTGCTGCGGTGGTAAATATCTGGCTTTTTTTGGTGGGGATGGTAGTGTTTTTCTCAATCAGGGAGGTCCGTACACCACCCAGGGTCTCGATGCCGAGCGTCAGGGGTGTTACGTCCAGAAGAACCATGTCGGTGATTTCGCCCCCGAGAATCGCTCCCTGGATTGCTGCTCCTATGGAGACACATTCCATCGGGTCAATCCCCCGTTCCGCTTTTCTTCCGATATGATCCTCAATAAATTTCTGCACGACAGGCATCCTTGTGGGGCCGCCGACAAGGATTACCTTCTGAATGTCGTCCTTTGTCAGTTTTGCATCCTTCAGTGCCTGTTCAAATGGCCCGATGCAGCGTTTGATGGTCGGTTCGACCAGTTGTTCGAGTTTTGACCGGGTCAGTTTCATTGAGAGGTGTTTCGGGCCTTCCTGGGTTGCAGAAACATAGGGGAGATTTATCTCGGTTTCAAGGACGGTTGAAAGCTCAATTTTCGCCTTTTCAGCCGCTTCTTTTACCCGGTTGACGGCCATTTTGTCATTTCTGATATCGACTGCCTCAAGTTTTTTGAACTCGGTGGCAATCCATTCGTAGACGAGCGTGTCCATGTCAGTGCCGCCGAGATGGGTGTCACCGGATGTGGCAAGGACAGTGAATGTTCCACCGCCAAACTCCATGATTGTCACATCCAGTGTGCCGCCGCCAAGATCAAAGACCAGAATCTTATACTCCCCCGCCCGGTCGAGTCCGTATGCCATCGAAGCTGCGGTGGGTTCGTTTACGAGCCTGACCACATCGAGACCGGCGATTTTTCCGGCATCCTTTGTTGCGGTTCTCTGATTGTCGTTAAAATAAGCAGGCACCGTGATCACGGCTTTTGTCACGGTTTCTCCCAGAAATGATTCTGCGTCCCGTTTTATCTTCTTTAACAAAAACCCGGAGATCTGCTGGGGAGTGTAGTCCTTGTTGTGGATATGGTAGACATGGTCGGTGCCAATCTTGCGTTTGGCTGCCGTGACCGTAGCCTCAGGGTTACTCACCATCTGCCTGCGTGCCGGTTCTCCGACAAGCAGCTGTCCGTCTGCCGTGAATGCGACATATGAGGGGAACATCTTCCCCGCGACAGTCGCTCCTTCCGCTGAGGGAATGATGGTGGGTTTACCGCCAAGCATCACTGCCGCCTCACTGTTGGATGTCCCCAGGTCTATTCCGATAATTTTCTCTTTACCCATTTTTTTCACCTTCTTCTCCGGAAACGTGCTCAGCAATCATGACCTTCGATGGCCGGATCACCTTTGCATTCAGGGAGTATCCTTTGCCAATCTCTTCGACAATGGTGTCAGCATCTTCTGAGCATGGTTTTCTGCAGAGAACCTCATGGAATCGGGGATCAAATTTTTCCCCCATGCATGTGATGGGCTCTAACCCGTAGCGGGCCAGAATTTTCACCATTTTTTGGTATACCATACCAACTCCCTCCCTGTTTTTCTCATCCTCAAGTGATGGCAGCGCCTGTTCAAAATCGTCAAGGATGACAAGGAGGTCTTTTAGCAGGTTCTCGTTTGCGAGGGTAATGACTGACACTTTCTCTTTTTCAGACCATTTCCGGTAATTGTCAAATTCAGCCTGGAGATATTTCAGCTGGTTTAATCGCTCGTCTGCAAGAATGGTCATCTCCGCGAGTTCTTTTTCCAGCTGTTCAGTCTCTTTGGTCAGATGTTTTTGTTTCGGCTCCCCATGATCTGCCGCCATTATGAGGGCTTTCACTCTCTACTGGTATTTATGGTTTGTCTCGAATGGGGTGGTTTTGGTTAAACTCATGAAGGTGTCCGTAGTGTGATGGCTCCTGAGAATCCCTCCGGAACCGGGATCCGTTTTCGGGTGGGAATGACTTATAACTACAGAATCTATTGAATGAGATAAACTGAATCAAAGGAGAGGATGCAAGACACTGAGGAAATGGAATCCGGGCAGGTAAATCCACAGCCGGATGAGATACGCCGAAAGAAGTGGGTGTTCACCAAAAAATAGCATGGTTTCGGTTCATATTGGCCTCTACCCGGTCACAACCACATAAAAATGACCTCCGCCGTATCCTTGCCATGTTTCATGAACCAAAAAGATATACTCTCCCGGTGGGGTGGCAGCCGTGGTGGAGACGGTTATTTCCGGGTAGTAGGTCTCTTTTGGGTAGGTCATGAAATCAGCGGGTGTAATGGAGAGTTCCATTCCATCAGGCGGCAGTATTTCAGTTGAGTTGTACTCCCCGGAAACACGGGAGACGATACTCAGGTGCACCATGCCGTAGCCTTTCTCCCGTGATTCTGCCACAATTTCTCCGGTGTTTGTGGTTCCCGCTTTCACGGTGATGCTGTCCGGCCAGAGTATCACCGGGGCGCCAAAATGGGACTTGCCGGGTGTGATGAGTTCACCCGGCACGTGGGTTTCTGTTGGTGTTGGTGTTGCAGGGCCGGTGAAGGGCGCTACCGACTGGGCGACTTTGTGCAGTTCATCTGTATCGAAATTCCCCCACAACCAGTATGACGTGTTACCCGTCGTTGTCCATGAGATCTGTGTCTCGCTGATCCCATCCACGACCTTCGCTTCTGCACCGTTCACCATCACCGTAGAGTATTTCAGTGCGGAGATGGCAAAGGCCCAGGGCGGGTCACCGGCACAGGTCTGCACCAAACGCAGCGTGTCGTCCTGACTGGTATAATAGATCTGGCGCCGGGGGCAGGGGTCGCCAAAGACCTGCACACTGGAAAATCCATATCCCTCCGGCACGTAGTAGGGTGCTGCAAGCCTGCAGTCGGGGCCGGGGGCCGCTGCCGCTTCCTCCAGTGAGAAATATTCTTCCGGTGGTCCCGTTTGCATGCAGGGCAGCGGGTCTTTGATGTACTGCCAGTAATTCCTGACAACAGTCCCGTTTGGCACGTCAACAAACACATAGTAAACTGACGACTGGTTTGTGACACGGAATTTCATCTCTGTGCCTGTCCATGAGATGCTCCCTTCCGGCCCGGTTGCTTCATAGTGGGCAGGTCCTGCATCCAGAATTTCATACGCCCCGGTATCAACCGGGATATTCTCCTGCACTTCCGGGTCAGCAAGAGCGATTTCTATTGCTTTTTCTGTTTCGTTTCCCGCAGGTGTGTCTGATCCGTTATCCAGACACCCGGCGGCAAGCACCAGTGTAATGCAGGCAATACAGACAATGTAGCTCCATGTCTGCCATCTGTTCATCCCCCTCATTATGAAACAAGATGCAACGGTTCGTTCGAAAAAGATTCCCCTGGAAATTAATGGAAGAAGATTGATTCCGTCTGAACAAAATGATGAGAATCTGACTGCTGTATAATAAATTCACAAAAAATGAAACGGGAAAAACGCTGCTATGTTGAAACAGCATGTGGCACTGAGGGCACTTGAGGTATGTGCTCTTTCACTCTCCCATCAGGGGGATGTCACATTTTGGGCATTTCAGGCTCCGGCAGGTAACACCGGGAGTCTTTTCGGCTGTATAGCCACATTTGGGGCAGACGCATTTTGTCGGTGGGTTGCCGCGTCGCTGCCGGCCCCCGCCAAAGGGAATGTCAGTCATTGTTATCGTGGGGCTATGTATCCTGACTCACCTTAAGCATTTGTGCTGATTTGTGCCCATTTTCTGTCAGTCCCCCATCATGAGCATACCGCATCGGGGACACTTCATGCTCCAGCAGGGAACTTCGGGCGTCCTTCCGGTTTCATACCCACACTGGGGGCATCGGCATTTTTTTGGCGGGGTGCTGTGATGGTGGTGTCCTTCACCTGAGGGAATGTCTGTCATTATTACCAGAGGGTCATTATCTCCTGAATCCTTGTAAATATTTGTGCCCGAAGTTTGCCCGTTTGAGTTTAATCACCTGAAGAGACTATCCGCAACAGTGAGCAAAAGGTTTCATTTTTTGTCTGGATAATCTATTTGTTTTAATCATCTGTTGTGCCAGATCGGACTGCGGTGCTGGCAGGGTTGAAGAGAAATTGGTAATCGTTTTTCCTTCGCGGCTATAGAGATTGTTCTCAACCTGATGGGTTAAAACATTCCTGCTCCAGTTGTGCTCAATGGTTTTTCGGACATAAAAGAGCGTTTCATCAACCGTATTGCACTTAGAAACTATCACCCGGTTATGCGGGCCCCCACGGGATCTGTGTCAAAAGGTGCACAGCCTGTGCACCATTTTCATCTCCATGAAAAGGAGGCATACCCTCCGACTCAATTTGGGTACAGCCTGTACCCGAATTTGAAAGTTCCCCGTGGTAAAATTGATACCAACGGCGGATACACTTAAGATTTCCCTCAGAAAACCCTTTCATATCGGGAAATTCAGGTTGTGACAGAATCAAAATCCCCTATTTTTTAAATCCTACGTCGCAAATCCGAATTCAATAATCCCAAACACATTTTAGTCATCATTGTCACTGCCCATTTGCCCTGCACCACGCGAAAAAGCAACTTCATCAGCATAAAAGCCATCTTGTTTAAATGAAGACCGGATTGGAGTGATTTTATCAACATTATCAATCGACACTTCCCTACATATGATACCCAGATTATGGCCAATCACATGAAGAAGCCATTCACCTTTTGCTTTCTTTAGCTATCTATGACTGAGATGAGGCCACTGTTTATTGTATTTCAAATTCCCAAACGTTGCTTTTTGCAACTGTAATTCATTTGGCATATTCCTTCTTTCCAAAAGGTGTGGCAAGCTTCTGTCTCAGTCCATTCTTCAGCGATTCTTTCAGATGCTGCGTAATTGTTCTTGAGGGTGCCCATAAAATCATTGCACAGTTTGGAAGAGTATCCCCCTGAAGTAATCGATGCAGAAACCAGTGTTCGGGGCATTAAAATTCAAAAATCAAACAGTATCAATTATTTCTATTTCTTTGAAAAGCTTCAAAAAAAGAGCAACTGGAATCAAGAGCCAGAAAAGTGGTAAGACAGATAAAAGAGGCAAAGGAAATCCAGGAAAGCATTGACAAAAATAGAGTCCTTTCTTCGCGTTTCCGGATACACTCTGTTTATTGATGCAGACTACTTCTTTCGGTCCCTCATCTGTCCGGCTGATGCATCATTTTCGCAGGATTCAGCCACCAGGTAAGCATTGATGCTGTATGCCTGCAGATCTTTTCTACAGTGATTTTGTGTGAACAGCGGGAAGAATAGCAGACAGCAGGGTGTCCTGCGCCTTCGTGAGAACGGGGTAGTATCTCTGAGAGTGAAGGCTGTGGCAGGCTTTCTCTCCTCAGAGCAACTCGAAACACTGGCGAGGACAGCACGGGAGTATGGGCAGGGAGAAGTATGCACAACCGCCCGGCTGAATCTTGAAATTCCGGGAATCAACAAAAAAAATGTCTCTGACGCTGCAGCAGCACTTTCTGAAGCGGGCCTTGTGTTGGGAAGCACTGGTCCTTCAGTGCGCTCAGTCGTCGCCTGCAAAGGGACCATCTGCCGTCATGGCTGCTGTGATACCTTCGGGATTGCCCGGCAGCTTGAAGAAAAAGAGGGTGGCCGCCCCCTGCCGCGAAAACTGAAGATTGCCATTGCAGGCTGCCCGAACAACTGCTCACGGGTGCAGTTCAATGATATCGGATTCATGGGACATCGCTATCCCCGCTTTGACGAGGGAGAATGCACACAGTGTGGTGCCTGTGAAACGGTCTGCAAAGAAGATGCCATCACAATGAGCGATGACGGCATCATCTTCTCTCTCCAACACTGCATCGGGTGCGGTGACTGCATCACCGCCTGTCCGAAGGATGCCATCAGTATCGCAGAGGAAGGGCTGTCTCTCTTTCTCGGTGGAAGGGCCGGGCGAAAAATCCGTTTCGGAACAGAGGTGAAAGGCCGGGTTAAAGAAGCAGATGTCCCGGAACTCACCAATCGTATTATTACCTGGTTCGCGGAGAATGCCTGTGACGGTGAACGCCTTGGTCAGATGATGGACAGGCTGGGAGAAGAAATGGTTCTCAGGGATCTGGGTCTCGATTCATGAGATGACGTGCGGGATTTATCCTGTATCTCTCCCTCAAAAAAGCATATTTTATTTTCTGTGGGTCATTTTTCCCACCGTTGCAGCATAAATACAAAACTGGGTTTCCCCGTCAATTCCGAGGAGCTGGTTCATGACCTCATCATCGAATGCCCCGATGGCACATACACCACATCCGACGGCCTCTGCACCGAGGTAAAGATTCTGGCATGCATGGCCCGCGTCAAGGAAGAGATACCGGTATCCGCGTTCACTATAACGCCATGTCATCCGGTAGGGAACCGCAGTCCAGATCACCGTGACTGCGTTTTCCTTCACAAACTGCTGATACAGGCATGCCTGAAACATGGCGTCAGCAATTCCCCGCTCCCGGCTGACTTCTGCAAGCTGATGTGCAAGGGCGAGGTAGCGGTAGAGCCCCGGTGTGATACCCTCCACATTATTTGCCAGCACATAGGTCTCAAAAGCATGGCGGGCACCGGCAGACGGGACCGTCCTGAATGTGTACTCTCCTGTTGTCACCGTTTTTACGCCCTGTGTGCACCAGAGGAGAAATGAAAGCTCTGCGATAGTGATCGGTTCCTTCCGGTACGATCGTCTGCTTTCCCGGTGTTGGATAGCATCCCGGAGATTAATAGGGGGGACTTTGACTGAGCTGGGTGCAGGAAGATGAATTGCTTCTCCTTCTCCGGTATAGGGGAGTTCCAGTGGGGGCTGGGCAATCCCTACCATCTGGTCTGATTTTTCAAGATTTCTGTACTGTGTCTTCTTTATAAATTCCCAACCTGTGTTCTCCATTTGTTTTGTCACCCCACATAATCCTCCGGTACCTCTTTGGGCGTCCGGGAGCATGGTGGGCAGATTGGCAGTGGAGTGATATGATAGTTTCCCCTTTTTTGCATCCTCTGGCCAACCTTCGGTGTGATGAGCCTTCTTGGTTTCTTTGCAGAACAGGAAGGTGGGGATGGGGGACCGTTGCCAGTTGGTTCCTCCCGTTTTTAATTTTTGACACTAGTTTTCAGAATAATAGACATATTGAAAATAAGGAATTTTATTCCTGCTGTGGTTGATTGAGGTATAGATATATCAGATAACCTTTCCATCATCTTCTGTATTGTAGGCTAACAGAATGTATGTGGGACGTTGGCTTATACCCACTCTCTTCGTATGAACCTTGATTGTAGCAGGAATGTTAAGATGGTCATTGATCGAGCTTGCATCTTCAATTATAGCACTGACTTTTCCTGTGATTATTTCATCTGAATCTTTAACAGAGAACTCAAAAGTCCGCCTATTTGGGAGGATTCCAAGAAATTGTCCTTTAATCGGAATGTCTTCCTCGTGGATATTATCTTCGCTGAGGCGACTTTCACTTTGACATACCTGACCTACATCGAAAAACCTGAATACTTCACCTTTGGACTCCAGAGCACACACAGCTTCCCGATCTGAGAGGGTCTTGAGAAAATCACGAAGCGCCTTTAGTGCCCGTGGATCGGCTTCAGATACTGCATAGTTTAGATCATCGTCGGTTCCAACTGATGCCTTGAGGATTGCCATTGTTTTATCGATGGCTAATTCAAGGGGGGATGAATCAGGAGTGAGTGTGTAATTGTGGGATGCTTCTTCCAGAATGAATCCAAACGATCCTTTTGCGGTTCCGGTTATTAGCAATTGATATTCTTCACGATTTGGGAGTGACCCCCGCGATCCCAATGTCTCATTCTGACTTGCTCCAATAGCGGCTACTGCATCAGTAAACTCTCTGACAGCAGTTCCTCCAAAGTCCGCAAAAACACCATGGCTGCCTACAGTTGGCTTCCCACGGAATGTCAGGCTGATCTGAGCAGGGGGATGAACGACTGCCTCTTGTGAGACAAGTGCCTCTACTAATGTCTCCTTTCGGAACTCCAGGCTCATCCGTTCAATGACACTCGATGTAGGAAGCCGCTTGATCATTTTCTCAAGAGTGGCCAGCTCTGCCTGTAACTGACGTTGCTCCTGAATCATCATAATGTAACTACCTCGTTTGCCATTTCATTAAGGTTTGCTATGGCCACCTGATCATCATTACTCGAAAGATCGATTCTTATAAATCCTTTCCATAGTCCATTGCGTCTGTGGGACCAGAGGCTATACCAGTAAGCGGCCACATCAACCAATAGATCTGGCTGTTCAGTGTTTAAACATACGAAGTAGGTATCTACATGAAATTTATCTTTTGGGTCTCCATGATTGAAGAGTTCTGGGGCGGTTTTGAAAAGACTCTCCTGTGTTGCACCTTCAGGCAGATGAAAGAAGGTAACAAGATCGATATCATTGGGATCTCGTTTTTCGGTCTCTTCAATGTTTTCGAGGAAGCTGCCATCGATCCACTGAAATCCCTGAACAAGACCCACTGCATGCAAAGCGGAACGAAACTCCATGAGTCCCTCAAGGATATGTAACCGAGATTGTGTTGTTCCAAAGCGGAGCATAAAATCGTTAAGAGAGGCAGAATAGGGTGAACGGTCATCTGACGTAGGATTATTTACATTGACCGGGGGTAGGACCCCATCGACATTCCATTGTGGTATAACATCATTGTTCATTCTTATCCTCACCTCAGCTCTACCCACTCCAAGTGATAGTACATCTCTGTGTTGAGTCTCGCCATCTCATCTTCGATCTCCGGTATGGAAGTTTCATAATGGTAAGCAAGTTATGTATTATTTTTCTTCACACAGTTTGTCGCAATTTTTCCACAGAAGAGTGTCAGTTTCTAATTTATGAATTGCCATTTTGACCTTCCTTTTGTTTTATGCTCTGTATTTGGTTTTGTAATGTCACATTTGTTTCTTACGTTTTCAGCGAAATATACGATTCATAATAATTTTTCAGGAATCAGACGTATAATGGATATTAATTGTATTTTCGATACTTCTGATATATATTATTGACGTTTTGAAATTTGTCTCCTGGTTATTCCATAAAAAGACCTGCCGGACAAGATAGCGGTCGGAAAAATGGTTGGTTTGCATTCATGGAATCGAAAATATTCTGATTATTTGGATTCTTCTGCAGCTTCGCAAGGTAATCCTGCTTTTCATGCATACCTAACCAGACCGCCTCTTTTAGGGAATGTCATCATACACTGTTCTCACAACCTTTTTACTAGTATAAACGCTACTATTCTTCAGAGTGTTCCCATGAACCAACAAAGGCTTATTATTGCCGTCATCGCCATCTTTGTCTCCATACTGGTTCTGTTCGGCCTTCTCGGCGACTGGTTCTGGTTTGTTGCCATCGGGTATGAGGACGTGTTCCTTTCCATTCTTTCAATCAGGATAGTGCTTTTTGTCATTGCGACTGCTGTCTTCTTTGGATTTGCGTATGTGAATATCAGATACGCGGACAAAAATGCCGCCCGCATACAGGGTTCTCCATCTGATATTTTTCAGATTGCAGTATTTTTCGCCGGATTGGTGGCGTTCTTTACCGGGCTCAGCGTCTCCGGTGCGTGGCAAACGGTATTTAAATATATCAATCAGGCCCCGTTCGACCTTGCTGATCCAATATTCGGGCTTGATGTCGGGTTTTATGTATTTTCGCTTCCCTTCTACAACCTCGTTCTCAATCTCGGGATTGCTCTCTTTATCCTGACCATTATTCTCTGTTCCCTCCCGTATCTTGCCGGTCTTCCGGGAGATTTCCTCAGAAGCCGCATTTTCCAGCCTGAGGGGAGGGTTCCGGATCAGGGAGAGATGGAATATGGAGGGAATGTCTCCCTCAAACAGGCAATAAAGGCATTTTTGCCACAATTAAATGCCCTTCTCTTTCTCACGTTCGCTGCTCTTGCCATTCGCATCTGGCTTGCCCGGTTTGACCTGCTCTTCTCTGAAACCGGTGCGGTGATTGGGGCCGGGTATACTGCTGTCCATGTCACCCTCCCGGTGTTCACTATTCTTGCCGTTGTGGCCTTTGTCATTGGAATAGGATTTCTTATCAATGAAAAGTTCGAGCGCCCTGAGGTCATCACCTATGGTATTGCTGCTTTTGCTGTGATTGCCATAATTGGTATTGTGGCAGGTCTTGTTGTGCAGGGGCTTATTGTTGAACCGAATGAGCTGAATCTTGAGGAAGAATATCTGAACAATAACATCCAGTTCACGCTTGCGAGCTATGACCTTGATACGGCCGATGAAGCACTCTTCCCGGTTTCGTATAATCTCACTGCAGCAGACATACGGGAAAACAGTGCCACCATCAGTAACATCCGCCTCTGGGACTGGCGGCCGCTCAAAACTACGTATGAACAGCTTCAGCTCTTCCGGACGTACTACGATTTCAATGATATTGATGTGGATCGCTACCACTTTGATGGTAACTATAAGCAGGTCCTCGTTTCAGCACGGGAGATGGATATTCAGGGTCTCCAGCCACAGGCGCAGACGTGGGTAAACACCCATCTGATCTACACCCACGGGTATGGGGCAGTGATGAATCCGGTTGATGAAGTGACAGACGACGGTCTTCCGGTATTCTATCTGAAGGATATTCCCGCCACATCACCATATCTCACGCTTGATGAGCCACGGATTTATTATGGTGAGGACACAGGCAACTATGTCGTAACAGATACCACCACTGAAGAGTTTGACTATCCGGCAGGAGATCAGAACGCCTACCATAAATATGCAGGTGAGGGCGGAGTCGGGATGGATAATCTCGTAAAACGGCTTGTTTATGCACTTAAATTTGGATCCGCTGAACTTCTGGTATCAGGATCACTCACCGATGAGAGTAAAATTCTCTTCCATCGTAATATTGAAGACCGTGCACAGACCATTGCTCCGTTCCTCTCCTATGACGCTGACCCCTACGTCGTGGTGGCCGATGGCCGACTCTACTGGATCATTGATGCCTACACCACCGCAGACCGTTTCCCGTACTCTGAACCATTTTATGTCTCAGCAGTCGGTGGTCAGCGGCTCAACTACATCAGAAACAGTGTGAAAGTCGTCATTGATGCCTACAACGGGGATACCACCTACTATATCGTTGACCCTGAAGACCCGCTCGTCAGGACATATGACAACATCTTCCCCGGCTTCTTTAAAGAGTTTGCAGAGATGCCGGAATCTCTCAAGAGTCATGTCCGCTACCCTCAGGGACTTTTCCAGGTGCAGGCGGATATCTATTCAACCTACCACATGAAGGATCCGCGTGTATTCTACAACAGAGAGGACGCATGGGTCATTCCTGACGAAATATACCGTGGTTCCCGTCAGCAGATGGAGCCGTACTATGTCATTATGGACCTGCCCGGGGAGGAGTCTGAGGAGTTCATCCAGATGATCCCGTTCACCCCGCGAAACAAGGAAAATATGATCGGGTGGATGGCTGCCCGTTCAGACGGTGCTGCCTATGGATCCCTTGTTGTCTACCAGTTCTCCAAACAGGAGTTGACCTACGGTCCGATGCAGATTGAGGCACGGATTGATCAGGATACGGAGATATCACAGGATATCACACTCTGGTCACAGTCGGGTTCGTCTGTTCTCCGGGGTAATACGCTTGTTATACCCATCGAGGATTCCATCATCTATGTTGAACCGCTCTATCTTGAGGCAACTGAGAAAGGAACACTCCCACAGCTTAAACGGGTGATTGTTGCCTATGGTGACAGGCTTACGATGCAGGATACCCTTGGGGAGGCGCTCGCTGTCATTTTCAGTGGTGAGACAGGTGATATCAGTGATACCGGAGAAGCAGGTCCGGGTGGCCTGCCTCCGGTGAGCGAGGACGACATGGAGAAACTTGTCCGCATCGCTGAACTCTATGATCTTGCAGGCCAGGCGCTCGAAGATGGTGATCTCGGCCTGTACCAGAAATACTTCGATGAGATTGGAAAGGTCGCGGCATCCTGATACTGCTGTCACAAACCGCATCTTTTCTTTCTTTCAAAATCCAACCATTTTTCAGGAGTATACCAGATGAATATTGAGCACGAACGCACCACGCTGGATGAAGCCATTCGCACCTGCACCCGCTGTCCCCTTGCAGAGACACGGACCAACGCCGTCCCGGGTGACGGGCCTGTTCCCGCCCGCATTTTCTTCATCGGTGAGGCGCCGGGAAGGAATGAAGATGCAAAGGGGATTCCCTTTGTGGGCCGGGCGGGGAGTATCCTCGATGGTCTCCTTGAAGGAATTGGTGTTGCCCGTGGAGATGTCTTCATCACCAATATTGTCAAGTGCCGGCCTCCCAAAAACCGTGACCCGACATATGAGGAAATCGAGGCCTGCCGCCCCTATCTTGAGAGCCAGCTTGCCCTTTTCCGTCCTGAGGTGATTGTTCCCCTTGGCCGGTTTGCGATGCGATGGGTGCTCGAGTCCTATGGCCTCTCTCCCGGCCCCATCTCTGAGGTGCATGGCCAGGTATTTCGTGTCCAGACGATTGGGGGCGAGCGGGTCATTATTCCTGTCTATCATCCGGCGGCCACCATCTACCGGCCTGCATTCCGTGAGGTGCTTGCAGCTGACTTCGAGACCATCCGGGAAGTGCTTAATAATACCCAAAACCCCAAAGAAGAATTATGAAAATTATCGGTATATCCGGGAGTCCACGGGTGGGTGGGAACACTGATACCCTGCTCAGAGAATTGCTTGCCGGTGTGGCTTCTGAAGGAGCAGAGACGGAGGCGGTTCATCTCCGTGATTATGCCATCCATCCCTGCACAGGCTGTGAACGCTGTCGAAAAGATCTCACCTGCACCCGTTTTTATGATGGCATGCACCTCCTGTATCCCAAAATTGAGGAGGCAGACGGCATTATTCTTGGAACACCAACCTACAACTACAATATCACTACGGAGATGAAGGCTTTCATTGACCGTCTGTATCCCTACTATCGTTTTACGGGAGTTCGGCCCGGGCCGTATTCGAGTTTTTTTGAAGGCCGTGGCAGAAAAGCACTGTTATTCTCTGTCGCCGAACAGACGGAACCTGCTGAGCGGGGATTTGCGATTGAGGCAATGCAGCGGCCGCTTGAGGCACTGGGATTTGTGGTGACCGATACTCTGCCTGCTGAAGGTTATTTTGAGAAGCGTGCGGTCGCCAATGATTCTGCTGTGCAGGAGAAGGCACGGGATGCCGGCAGACTGTTTGCCCGTGGACTTAAATGAGGGGACTGTTATCGACTACCTGCCCTGCGTATTCGGGCTTTCCGGGTTAAGTGAAGATGTATCCACATCTCTGCTGAGATCATAGGTTGGTGGTGGATACCTATTTTCCCGTTCGATTATTTTCTACATGAATCCTTTATTTTTATTTATCAGATAGTGTACCCTGGAATACGATGTGATGTTAAATGCTTGTGGATTGTTCCGGTCTTTTGCTTCGTATGGAAATATCTGAATCGCTTGTTATTAACCAGGTATATTTAACCTGCATGTGTCAATTCGTCCACATATTCAATGAATTTAGTCTGTTGCCTGAAAGAATGTAACATTATTTATTCCGTAAATTTGAAACTAATAGTTAATTGTTTTTAATTAATGTGGCTGAGTGATGTGAAAAGATACAAATTCTCTCTGATCATTCCGGATATGACATATGGTGTTGATTGTCCCTGTGTTTTTACGATTCAGATTATCGATACAACTCTGTCTGGTGTCACGAATTAATTATTAATTGCAAAATCCCGTGCTTTGGTGGAAAAAAGGAGATGACATAAATGAAAATATATCTTGCTATGGATGACACGGATAGCCTGGAATCACGTGGCACAGGGAAACTGGCGAGGGCTACAGCAGCAGAAATCGGCAAGGAATTTCCTGTTGACGGAATCACCCGTCATCAACTCTTTGTACATGAGGATATCCCTTTTACCTCACACAACAGTTGTGCGGTGCTTCATATTGAGGCAAATGAGAGGGATGACAAGGAGTGGCTCTTTGAAACCGCAAAGGAGTGCATGCTCAACGATTTTGTGGAGGGGAGTGATCCCGGAATTGCTGTTGCCTGTGCAGATGAGATTCTCCCGCCGATGATTGCGTTTGGCAGGGATGCACAGAGAATCGTTCTGAATCAGAAAAAGGCAAGAACCCTTGCAGCAAATCTTGGAATCAGGCTTGAAGGTCTTGGTGGCACTGAAGATGGTGTGATTGGTACTATGGCCGGTCTTGGTCTTGCAAAAGGAGGGAACGACGGCAGATATTTGATGTGCGGCACTATCAGGGATATTTCGGGCCCTGCCGATGTTGCAACCCTTATTGAAGCGGGAGTTGATGCGGTCTTCACTGTTGACGGGCATGTGGTCAAAGATGGCAGAATTATCATACCGGAAGGAAAATCAGCGAAACCCTGTCCGGTTGATGGCAAAAAAATTCTGTTTGTCGAGAATATTGACGGCCAGTATCATGCACTAAAAAGAGGATGAGGGGTTCAGATATATACAAAATGGAAGTCTTCAGACAAAATAGTGTTCCATTGAACTATTTTGGAATTGAATGTAGGGAAACTGCGGAGAAATGTTGATGAAGGTGCTGTTGAATGTTCTTCACGAAATGTGTTCTTTTAAAATTATATGCTTCAGATGATCCTGAATTCCCGTTTCTTTCTCAATTCATTTTGTATTCTGATTTATGCCGGACTGGTTTGGTCTGGCTTACATTTTTATACCAAAAATGCCATTCTGCTTCCTGTTGATGAGGTATGCCAGGAGATTATTTTGAACTGATGCTGCGTTCCCTGAATATGACGTCAGAGGAACGGGAGATGATAGTGGAGAAGCGAAAGGAGCAGTGTATCTGTGATATCTGTCCAACCTTTAAGGAGTGTAAGAGGAAAATGGGGGAAACGGGGGGACTGGAAGGATTTGCCTTCTGCACTCTGGGTGCGAGTGCCTGTATCGATACCGAGGTTGAATGTCTCTGTTCTACCTGCCCACTGTCGCGTGAGATGGGGCTTGCATTTTCTTTTTACTGCACCAGGGGTTCTGAAACACAGCAGAAAATAAGGGATGTTATTGGGGTGAAGTAACCTCACCTGTTGTCCTGTCCCTCACATGAAAGGGTATCCGGGATAGAGCAGGTGGTGTCTCTGCCGAAAAAGGAAAACCTGAAGCAAACCAGTTCTTCGTGTCCGGCACACGGGGGAAATAGTTCTGCTTTTTATCCCTATTTCTGTTTTCAAATTGATGAGTGCCACGGTTCTTCTTTATTACTATTACAAAAGTGAATGATGTCAGAATGAGACGTGTCCTTCGGGAGGTATCTTCCGGTCTCTCTTCCGGGAAATGGAACGGTATAAAAAAACAAGGTTACTGTTTGGTATTCGTCACTTCTTCAATCGTTGAAACAGAAATTGAAGAATCTTTGATACTGCCGCGTTCTGCAAGTTGTGACCTGACATCCCTGAGAATATTTTCTATCAGAACTTCTGCATCACACTGCAGGTCAGTGTCTACAGCAATTGTTCCGGTGAGTGTTGCGCTGAATCGTTTCATGATTATTCTTCCGTATGAGAATTTAGTCTCTCCTCCGGCATCAAACAAACGTTACCGACAAAAAATCTGGTCGGTTTATCTTTGTCTTGTTTTATCCCGGGATTGGTTTGTCGCCAAACCGATCATTCCATATTTCTGAATGAGTCTTCTCAGCGGTTTCTATCAGGTCGCCAATACAGAATGAAAACCGGTAGTTCATGCAATACTCCATCAGAACATGATAGGATTCGTTCAGGAGAATGGTTTTCTGGTGTGATGACAGCGTGTTGCTTCCCATCCCATCAGGATGGCACTGTTTAATATCTTCATGATTCCAGTGGCAGTATGTATATCCATAAGAGGTGCAGTCAGATTGGCACTGGCATAGATACTACCGTCAGAAATTCGCACACCCCCACCCTTTTTGGTGCACTCAGGATAATACACACTATATACAAGGAATTGTGGTTCTATGGAGGAGACAAACCCATCAGCAATGATATACCTGAATAATGCCGCAACGAGCTGGCCGAAACCACCGGAGGTTCCTGCTGCCATAAGTGAGTCACTTGCCCGCCCTATATTCGGGTCCGGGCGGACTGCAGGGAGCCAGGGGGAGGATTATGTCGCTCTGGCACGTGAGGCACTTGCCCGGTTCTTTGGCGCCGGCCCGGAGGAGAACTGGATATTCACGCATAACGCGACAGACTCTCTTAATATTCTCATCCCCGGATTTCTTGCCGGGATAGAGGGACCCTGCCATGTCATCACAACCGCACTGGACCATAATTCTGTGCTGCGGCCACTCCATGAACTGGAAAAGCAGGGGTGTATCAGTCTCACAATAGTTCCGTTTGAGAACGCCATCGTCTCCCCCGACGCTGTCCTGAATGCAATTCGGCCGGACACCCGGCTCATGGTCATGAGCCATGGAAGTAATGTGCTTGGTTCTGTGCAGGATATTCAGGCGATAGGAAAAATACTCCATCGCCATGGCATATATTTCATCGTTGACGGGGCACAGACTGCGGGGCATATTCCGGTGGACCTCGGGAACTTTCCGGTAGACGCGTATGTCTTTACCGGCCACAAGGCCCTCTTTGGCGTGCCGGGAACCGGGGGATTTTATATCCGCGACCCGGAACGGGTGGCATCGGTGCGTTCCGGCGGGACGGGAACCGATTCTTTCTCCCTTCTTCAGCCACAGGAGATGCCGGAGAAATTTGAAATTGGGACCCATAACTACCCCGGTCTTGCGGCGCTTGCGGCAGGAATTGCATTTGTAAATTCAGCAGGTACGGATGCCATTGCCGAAAAAGGAGAGCGGCAGACGTCATATATCATACAGGAACTCAGGAATGAGCCAAATATTGTTATTTATAACGAGACTCCCCATCTGCCCATCGTCGCGTTCAACATCAGGGGGATGGAGAATGATGATGTGGGATTCATTCTGGCCCGTGCTTATGGTGTTATTTCCCGGACCGGACTACACTGTGCTCCTCTGGTGCACCAGGCACTCAATGGCGGGAAAGGCTGTGTTCGGCTCAGTCTCTCCTGGTTTACCACCGATGAGGAATGCAGAATCACAGTGAACGCGATACGGGAGGTGGCACACAATGCGGATTCTTCGCTCAGTCAGGCATAAATCGTGTGCGGATGGTTCCCGGATGAAGGAGTTTCTCCTCAGCGAACCGGTGACAGAGGATTTCTTTCTTTTTCTTGGGAACTTCGGACGTGTGGAGTGCATGGCAAACGTCGGTGCAGGGTTCTATAAATTTGAGAAGACTGATTGTTTCTCCATCAAGGGCCTTGCCGGGGACACCACGGTTGAGGTGAGGTTCAGGCGGGAAGTTATGGATATCACGGTGGACTTCCTCTACGCTCTCTTTCATTTCTACTGGGACGGGAAACCTGATATTGATACACTGAAACGGCGGGAGGCCGGTGTGGATAAGCGGGTGAAAGAGTGTCTGTATGGGAAGTGAAGATGAGGGATAATCGGGAGGCATACCATCCGGTGCTTCTCATGGACGCTGATTTTGGTAGTTTGTGACGGATGACGCCATGGGAATCCTTTTGAGTTTCATGACAATGACCGGTAGCGACTGATGCGTGGTCCACAGGAGGTTTTCAGCCCGGCCGAACAGGAGTATATTCCTCTGTCATTATTGCAATGTGCCCTCTCACCAATCTTTATCGTCTGATTTGATGCATTATTTCAGGTAAATTTCATATTTGATTCTCGTATTTTGAAATTAATTTGGTGACCATACAATGCATACAGGAATACAACATATTACGTTTTCAGATTCTGGCAGAGGCACGGTCTGGCATGCCCTCAAAGAAACCGAAGAATCAACAATAATTTCCTTCCCTGATGACCTGGGAATCGGACCAATACGGTCGTATGATATTGAAAAACGAATTAATTTTTACACCGAAATGTGTCCGAAGGGAAAATTTGCCGAATATGCAGATGAGATGAGGACGTTATCTGACACGTTCCGGGAATCTGTGTCAGTTCCATATGAGAAGAAAGTGGTCTGGTTTTCACGGCGATCTGTTATGGAATACGCAGGATTTCTGGAATTTTTGTCACGACAGGATGACTTGTCCCGGATTGAAGTTGTCGACCTGACGGACGGAATCACTGGTGAGGATGAGGGCATATACGGTGGAAAGCCGTACAAAATTGTGACCGATGCAACCGGTGCGATGAGGCCGGAGTGGATTGTTGCAGCACGCAGCACATCCCGCCCTCTCCGTGAGGATGAAGTTGCATACTATCGTGCTGTCTGGGCGAGGCTTCAGGAGGAAAATGTGAATCTCAGGACATTATGGAGAGGCCAGCTCTATTCGGTTGAAGAGGATTTCTATGACGATTTCATCTTCGATCTCGTCCCTGATGAATGGACATCTGCTGTATGGGTTGTTGGTGAAACACTTGGACAGCTTAGTGATGAATATCATCAGATCGGTGATAATTACATTTACAGCAGGGTACGGCACCTGGCGGATATGGGAGATATATCATTCAGAGGAGATCAGATATCAATGCGTTCCCTTGAAGTGAAACAGAATACTCTTTGATTTATCGCAAAAACAGCATCAGATATCAACCATTTTTCCATTTTTTAACCACCTCCCGGTGATGTGCGGAGTACGTATCTGCATTGAAAGAGCGGGGTTGGAGGATGACTATAATCTTGACGGCGGGCACTATGCACATTCAGGATTGGGTGAATAACATTGCCGCAGGGAAGTATTTGAGGAACATGCCGATGCGTATGATGACTGGTTTGGTGTGCACCGGAAGGTATACCGTGCAGAATGTGAGCGTATACGGGAGGTCCTTCCCGCCTCGGACACCCCGGACGGTTGAGGTGGGTGTCGGGTCCGGGCGGTTTGCCGTGTCACTGGGAATCCCTGTCGGGATAGAACCGTCCGTTGCCCTTGGACAAATGGCCCGTCGGCGGGGAATAGAGGTTATCCGTGGAGTGGGGGAGTCTCTTCCCCTCAAAGACGGGTCGTGTTCGTCAGTCCTGATGGTGACCGTTATCTGCTTTTTTGACGACCCGGCACGTGCCTTTGCGGAGGCGTACCGGGTGCTTGTTCCCGGTGTTGTTCTTGTCGCCGGGTTTAGCATTATCTCGGCAGAGACGGAGAATGACTTCTGTGTGATTGGTGCGGAAAAGAACAATGCCTGAAATAACCATGAGAATGAAATAAGCACCCGAAATCCGCAAAGCATAGCACGAACTCCGGTCACGGCCGGGAATGCCATGTTATGTGCTATCGCGTCAAAAGACCTGTAGGAATGAAGGTCGCTCTCAAACCCCCTGATAGAGATCGCTGCACTGAAGAAGCCGACCGCATCCAGCGGTTCTTTGTCCGGCCTTTCTTTTTGGGCCTGACGATCGGCATCCCGTTCTGCATTTTTAAACTCCTCTTCGGCCTCACCGCTGTCCGCATCGGGATGGGCACATCACCTCTTCTTGTCTGGGTTGGCTGGTGTGTTGTTGCATGGGCGGCAGCAGACCTTTTGATGAACGTCGGCAGAAGCCTTCTCGACATTCTGGGCCGTCCGTCACTCTTTGAGTACTGTACGATTGCACAGGCAGGAAGTATTGTGGGACGGCCGCTTGTCTTTCTTGCAGTAGATACTCTCCTCTCCTTTTCAATCATCTGCTTCATGCTCTGGTCCGGGTGGATTGCGGAGCTTTCCAGAGTTGAAGCCTACTTCTGGCATGCCGCCACCACCATGAACCTGATCAGTCTCTCGGTGGTATCGATTTATAATGAGGTGAGGAGGGGTGAGTGAATGAACCACAAAGTGAACGAAAAATAACGGGCGTATGGTGGACGTAACCACTACAGATGCCCGGACCTCATTTCTTCAGTGCCGATCCTTTCACGGTAAACGATCCCCCGTGCATATTGATCCACTGTGTCTCCACCACGCCAATATGCTGCCCGCACTTCGGACAATAGACATCATTTCCCTCCCGGACGGTATGATCACTGGAGATTCGCGTCTTCCAGCAGTGCAGCAGGCGGCCCTTTCCGATCTTCTGATAGCGGAAGAGCTTTGCCCTGCATGAGGCACAGTTGACGGTGATCATGGGTACTACAACGTCTGTTGTCCGGTCCTAAAAGAGTGATTCGAATTGCACGGGTGCATGACGGTAATCCTTAGGTCGCTGTCCGTGGCCGGTTTGAAGAGGGTGAGGTCATTTGGCTGGCAGTGGCAGGGAGTGGCTCGTGTTCTATCTGTATCATCCGCGGGGTGTCCCCGGCATGGTGGGCAAACGAACCCTGGCCCGATTGAGGCGCTGAGGGCGGAATAGAAATATCATCATGGGCAGGGTTCGTGCACCTGCAAAATAATATTTTTAACGGGCCGGGAGTGGCAGGACTGAGCATCCTCCCTTTCCCGGTTCCAGATTATTCCAAATCCCGGCCCATATGGATGGAGTGTTGGAACAGATTTTCTATATCTCTTTCCCCGGCAGAGGATGGTGAATGCATTTGGTGGTTTTTTGTGCCTTTCATATGATTTCGGAGGTCTCTATTGATGTCCTATTTATTGATTTCATCAGTGGTTTGCATGCAGGACTGCTGTTTCATCATTGACAAAATTTGAATATTGCATTTCTGCCGTTTATTTGGTTTTTCACTCCATTTGGTATGTTTTATCTGAATTCAAGAATTAAGGGTCATTTTATTGGCACTGTCGGAAAATCCAGTTATCATTGATCATTCTTAAGGTGCAATTACTTTTTCAGCTGATTTGAACTGAGACAATCTATTTCGTACTCTCCTATCACTGAAAAATCCGACAGTGCCTTCCCTTTACTATAAAAGTCAAAATTCCAGATTGACTTTTATCGGTTTTTGTGTGATGGCTACGGGCATCATGGGGGTTTACTATAAAAATTAGTACAGGGTATATAAAAATCCCTTGGCCTGATTTATAGTAACATATATTTATAGTATTTATTCTAACTATTTATTGACCTCCCATGCCAGACGAACTTTCTGAAGAAATGTTGTTCATCCTGAATATATTTTATAAAAGAAGAAATCTAAGCTCAGAGAGAGGATATCATTCTCAAAAATTGAAAAAATTATACGGGAAAAAGTTTCCGGGCCGCGAATATCTCAAACTAAAGGATGCAATAAAGCAATTACAAAATGATGGTTATATTACAACAATAAAAAAGAAGGAAGAAAAATATTACATATCAAATATTCCGAAGGCCATTTTGGCATTGCAGGAACGTGGATTCATAAAAGAATTTCATTGAACTACCGACACAATGCAAAATATTTTTATCACATGCGACAATATTATTTATCACTACATCCGGGCTTTTCCAGTATCCGGATCTATCATGTAGAGACAAAATTGAATAATTGAACCCATTGGAGATGTGAGATTTGATCCGACCTTTTGAAGGGGTGTTTGGCAACACCTGTGAATTGCGGCTCCTTGAATTCCTTTTGCCTCTTGAGTGCATTGAATTTAATGTCACTGAATTATCAGAGGAAGCAGGGGTCAGTCGTGTTACGGTAGGCAAGGTAGTCAGGAAGTTTGTTGAATGGGGCATTCTTAATGCCAGCGATGCCCGGATTCCACAGTACTCAATAAATTCTGACTCCCCTATTGTGCAGTCAATTGACAGTATGAACAATGCATTGATTGAACGAATGCTTGGCGAAGAGAAAGTACGGGAAATACGTGCATATATTGATCAGCACGCGGCCCGAAATGTCCCGGTAGTCCCGGAATCATCGACAGAAGATGTATGGGCACGTTTTTCAAACACCCGGAATCAGGATGGTTATGGTCCTGAATGTACTCCGGGATATTGCTGTGAAGCAGATGGGGGTGATTCATGGTATCCCACCCGGCCATGTGTAACGGCGAGCGAATTTGAAACCGACTTTAATCGATTATACCAATAGGAGATGGGAAATTTATGTCAAGAGAGGATTTCTTCAGGAAAGAGCTGGTCACCGAGCTGCGGCGTGTAGAGGTGGCCATGAGAAAAGAAGAGAGTGTCGAGAAGAAGATATACTATTTTTCTGCTGCATATGGGATCACCAGTCGGACGCTCAGGTATGCATTTACCGGGGATTATCTCATGGCAGATTGCATCTTAAATACCGCATATAACGGAATCATGAATCGATTCAAGCGCGTTCGTTCGGGAGATTCTACGGTAGCACTTACCCCCGTCCATTTCGAACGGATTCAGGACGGTCTGCGAATGCTTGCAGATGCATTTGAATCAGAAACGTCTATTCTTGTGCCACTGGAACAGATCCTGACGACAATGTACTCTCTTTCCGGCCCGGGGAACTATATGCGGGAAAAAGGCGATCTGGGTTTTTAGGAGAATTGGCATTCGGGGAAAATCCTGACTATCTCCATCGCCATCCCCACCACATATGAATAGAGACCGGATATCTGATGGGAAGTTGGAACTGAGTTGAGCCTGGTTGTACCGGGTGTTCTGCCTGCCGCTGCCGGAGATCAAAAATGGGCACAGGCTGTGCCACTATTTACCCGGATCCAGTGGGGGCATAACCGGATGATTATTTCCAGATGCAGTTCTGTTAATGAAGCTCTCTTCTCTGTCAGGAAAATAATTGAGAACAACCGGAGCAGGAATGGATCTGGACAAAAAGTGAACGGGGATGTATGAAGAAAACCCGTTCACAATTATCTAAACGACCTATATATATCGACTTTTCGCACGTATACGAACTAATATTCACCGAATGATAATATCATCAGGAAGACAGGGCGAAAGGCCCTACTTTCTGAATTATTTCATCCCTTGCCTCTATTTCCATGAGAATGGATTCACCATACTCGATTGTGTGCACAATGCCTTCATCATAAAGCCATGATACTATGGATATACTCTTTTCAGATAGCGGGATGGACAGCCTGCAACGTTCCCACTTCGGAAGCTTCTCATACAGAATCTGTTTCAGTTCGTCAATACCTTCTCCTGATTTTGCAGATATCATGACAGGAGCAGGAACAAGATCACCGATCGCTTCCATTTTCTCCTGCAGTTCTTCATCAGGAAGAAGATCGGCCTTGTTAAGAGCAGTAACTATCACTGCACCCTCCGTTCTCTCCCAGAAGATATCATGGCAGACAGTCAGTTTTTGTCGTATAATATCCACCGGATCATTCATATCCACCACAAGAAGAATGATATCAGCCAGGAATATCTCATCAAGTGTTGACCTGAACGCATCCACCATCACGTGGGGGAGGTCTTCGATAAATCCCACCGTATCTGTCAAAAGCATCTTTCTACCATTTGCCGTGAGAGCACGTGTTGTAGGAGACAGTGTCGTAAAGAGCATGTCTTTGATTATTGTCTCTTCCTCTACAAGTGACTGGAAAAGAGTACTTTTTCCCGCATTCGTATACCCTGCCAGAGCTACCAGGGAAAATCCCTTTTCATGCCTGAAAATGCGTTGTGCCTCGCTCCCGTCTCCCTGCTGAAGTTCGGCCCTTATTCTTGCGATCCTTTTCTTAATGTCCTGCTCATAAGCATCCTCATACCCTCCAAGACCCATGAATCCCTGCTTTTCCTTCTTCATCAGGGAAAGGATCGCCTTTGTTTTCGGAAGCTTATATTGTAATTCCGCAAGCTCTACCTGTAGTTTTGCACGCTTTGTAATGGCTCTTGCAGCAAATATCTCAAGGATAAGCTGGAACCGGTCTATTACTTCACAGTTGCACGACTCAGAGATATTATAGATCTGCGTCATCGACAGCGGGTTGTTAAAAATTACTTTTTTCGCATCCAGAGATTCCACAAGCTCTGCAAGCTCATCCACCTTTCCGCAACCGATCTGGTACTTCCGGTCAGGAAGTCTTGATTGCACAAATGAGCCAACAACCATATAATCTCCGGAATCTGCTAACTCATTGAGTTCTGCCAGTTTCCGCGAATTTGTAGCAGCATCAGAATTCGGATCATTTCGCTGGACAAGAACAATTTTTTTCATTGTAGAGCCCCGGACCTGATCTTTTGATACGAATTCTGTTTCGAATGTCATCTAAATCCTCCATAAAATAATGTTATTCATACAACACTCTCAACTTCGGGTTCGTTTTCCCCAAGCACGCCGGAACATCTTCCCACAATATTCCTTATACTTTCCTATTGAGTACACCACTAACCGGAGAAACTCTCCTGGTCTTCTGACGTTCTTTCATACGGTAGTTCTCACCTCTGATATTCACCGGTTACTCCACGGCTGGATTGACATATACCGGAATTCCGGACACGTGCCCGGCAGTGAGTCTCATTGATGCAGCAGTGGCAGGGGATGTATGTGGAATTTCAATGATGAGACGGGAGCATCATTTCTCTTTCGATCATGAAATGTACCGGGAATGGGTGGATAAGGCGGATGTCTGGATCGATGATTCCAATGAGGGAGAGGGGGACAATTCCGATCCTGATGATCCTGGTGATCCCGATAATCCTGATGCCGATACTTTCACTCTTTTACCAAAAATTCACCACCAAAGTGAAAACAAAGAGGCTCAAAACAAATCCCATATTGATGTTTATTCTTCTAAAGAACTAAAGTATATAGAGAAATGTACAGATAGTAAGGGAAGTTTTCATGACTCAGCGGGAACACACAGCATGCCCGATACTTGCAGTGGTTCGGGTCTGTGTCTCTGTGAATCCGGATGTGGTGAAAATGAAATGTCGAGTCGTACATTCAGGCATGAATTGTCGAATGAAGACCAATATGGATATAAATCACAAAATAAACCCGCAAAAAAGACAAATAAATCATATGAAATGGTGAAAACCAACCGTCGGAAGGATAGTGTGTTTCCCCTGCCCGGGGGTATATTTAAGCGTTACTTAACCAGATGTTGGAATTCTCCCTAAGATCGAAAGTATTGCAATCCGCAGCTGAAGGAGGAAGCAAAAAGCACATCCGGCGATCATCAGGTAGAATAGAAGCACAAATTCCATTGTTGCAAAGTGAGAAACGAGAGCAACCAACATGGAGGCAATGAAGAAACGGAATCCCCATTCTGCCGGGTAGAGGAGTTCACGCCAGGCATATATCATATTCTTCTCTTTTATGGCGTGGATGGTAAAGGTTGGGGGTGAGGGGGGTGAAAGTGTAATATTTGCTCCTGAAAACGGTATGGATTTTGTGTGGCTTTCCTGGGGTCGGTTTTCTCCAAACAGCCGCTCACCCTTAGGGTCAACGGCCTCCCTTCTGACCTGCGTCCCTGTACGGATGCACCAAACGCTCACAGCCGCCATATTACCTTAAGTTAGAGAAATGTGTGATACGTGCACAAAATAAGTTGCAAAAATGTGTACTGGACACACATAATATATACTTAATAGTGCAAATGTCATTTCATGAAACGGTTCATTTACGATACTTTACTCAAATGGAAAGACAGTGGGGATCGTAAACCGGTGATTATTGAAGGAATTCGCCAGTGCGGGAAAACATGGATAGTGAAGCATTTTGGTGAGGCGGAATTCAAAGATATCGCTTATTTCAACTTCGAATATGATGACCGGCTGCAAAAGATATTCGAAGGCGACCTGAATGTTTCAAGAATTATCAAAGACCTTGGCATTATGAGGAATAAATCCATCCGGCCCGGAACAACCATCCTCATATTAGACGAAATTCAGATTTGCCCCCGTGCGATAACCTCTCTCAAATATTTCTGCGAAAACCTGCCCGAACTCCACGTTGCTGCCGCCGGTTCCCTGTTGGGAGTAGCTATTGCACAGATGGGGAAAAATGTCTCATTTCCGGTTGGCAAGGTGCAGATGCTTAAGATGTATCCTCTTAATTTTCCGGAATTTCTCCTGGCAAAGGATGAAGAACTCCTTTACGAGTACCTGAATAATTTATCCCCGGATGAAGCGATATCCGCTGCATTTACCGGCAAACTGGAAGAAGCATATCGTGAATACCTGATCACGGGAGGTCTGCCCGAGGTTGTCAATTCATGGATAAATAACCACGACATCGGGATTGTAGAAACAATACAAAGCGAGATTCTCAATAATTATGAAAAAGATTTCGTGAAATATGCGTCCGTATCCGAATTTCCAAAACTTACCCTTATCTGGAAGGCAATCCCTGCACAGCTTGCAAAGGACAATCAGAAATTCATATTCGCCCATGTAAAAAAGGGTTTGCGTGCCCGCGATCTGGAAGACTCTCTGCAATGGCTGATATCGGCAGGGCTCATCTACAAGGTCGAAAAGATTGGGCGGCCCTATATTCCGGTTACAACATATGCGGACATTACATTCTTCAAGATCTATTTCTCAGATGTGGGACTGTTACGCAGGATGAGCAAATTCCCGGCAGAGGTTGTTTTAGACACCTCTCCACTGACCGCCGACATGCGGGGGATTCTAACGGAAAATTTCGTATTGACAGAACTCGTTGCAAGTGATTTCCAAAGACCTTTTTTCTGGAAATCAGGCGGGATTGCGGAAGTTGATTATATCATACAGGAAGGTGTCGATGTTGTTCCATTAGAAGTTAAATCAGCAAGAAAGACTCGTTCAAGAAGTCTTGCAGAGTACAGGAAAAAATACAGCCCGCGTATTGCTGTACGGACCAGTCGCAATAATATTGCCAGACATTCGGATGAATATGGTGAGGTTCTGGAGATTCCGCTATACCTTATCTGGAGACTGAATGCATATCTTTGAGGATTTTACCCCTGATGATGTTACCTCTGAGGATGTTGCACCTGAGAATTATGTATTGGATATCCTTGTATTGGATATCCTAAAATTATCCTGCAGAACCTGACGATTAGGAATGCCCGGAGTGTGCCCGGATTGAAACGGAGAGCATTTCGAGACGTGCACTCTAATCGCACTCCATAGTCGTGAACAAACGTTTCGGATATGTCTGAAACGGTTAGTGGTTAGTATCAGACTATAATCCTGATGGCCCCGATAATCCTGATCCCGATACTTTCACTATTTTCCCAGAAATTCACCACCAAAGTGAAAACATAGAGGCTCAAAACAAATCCCATATTGATGTTTATTCTTCTAAAGAACTAAAGTATATAGAGAAATGTACAGATAGTAAGGGAAGTTTTCATGACTCAGCGGGAACACACAGCATACCCGATACTTGCAGTGTTTCGGGTCTGTGTCTCTGTGAATCCGGATGTGGTGAAAATGAAAT